>NZ_JBFEGM010000016.1:0-60999 GCF_047228845.1 Sporosarcina pasadenensis | reverse complement strand
CGCGCTCAAAGAGTCGAGTTCCGCGCTCAAAGAGTCGAGTTCCGCGCTCAAAGAGTCGAGTTCCGCGCTCAAAGAGTCGAGTTCCGCGCTCAAAGAGTCGAGTTCCGCGCTCAAAGAGTCGAGTTCCGCGCTCAAAGAGTCGAGTTCCGCGCTCAAAGAGCCGAGTTCTGCGGCCATAGAGCGGCATTCCGCGCCCCTCATGAATCCATCAAGACCCTACAAAATCGCCGCCATCGACGTGGATTGTCTGCCCCGTCATATAGCTTGAGTCGTTCGAAGCGAGGAAGACGTATGCTGGTGCATTTTCAGCCGGCTGTCCTCGGCGTTTCATCGGTGTATCCGAGCCGTGCTGCGCCACTTTTTGAGCATCGAACGTCGCCGGAATCAATGGCGTCCAGATCGGACCGGGAGCCACTGCGTTGACCCGGATTCCTTTCGAGGCCAAGTTCAAGGCGAGGGAGCGTGTGAATGAAGTGATGGCGCCTTTTGTGGCCGAATAGTCAAGCAATCCTGGCGAGCCGTTGTATGCCGTGACGGAAGACGTGTTGATAATACTGTCGCCTTCCTTCATTTGGGCAAGCGCCGCTTTTGATAAATAAAACAGGCCGAAGAAATTCGTGTCGAACGTTTCGCGCAACTGATCGCTTGAAATTTGGGAGATGTCGTCTTGAGGGAATTGCTTTCCGGCGTTGTTCACGAGAATATTCAGGCTGCCGAATTCTTCGATGACATCGTCGACAAGCTTTTCGCAATTTTCCTCTTCGCTAATGTCGATGCGGAACTTTTTCGCTTTACCGCCATATTGTTCAATGAGCTCGACGGTTTTATTCGCATCGACATCCTCGGCCTCGTCCAAGTAGGCGATTGCCACATTAGCGCCTTCTTTTGCGAATGCGACCGCAACGGCCCGGCCGATTCCACTGTCTCCGCCGGTGATCAGGGCGTTTTTCCCTTTCAATTTGCCGGAGCCTTTATAGTTTTCATCGTCATAGAGGGGAAGCGGGTCCATCTCCGCTTCGATTCCTGGCTGCTGATTTTGTGTCTGAGGCGTCACTTGCTCATCCTTTTTCTCATATTTATCTTCAGTCATTCAGTATTCCTCCTTAAAAAAGTCATCTATTTGGGATATTCCCTGTATGGGTTCTAATAAACTTGAAGGGAACGCTTGGTTTTTCATTTTAGGAAAAGGGAATTACAAGATTGGGAGGTGTGTTTATGGGGAGATCTGCGGTTTGGAGTCAACTGAAAATACCAGTCGCTTCAATGATTTGGCTGTTATCAATGGTCGTCATCGTATTATGTACATACAATGCCGTGCCGCTTGCTGTTTATTCTGCTTTTGGATTGGTTGCCATCCTGTTTTTCATCGGTTCCGATCGATTGGCCTTTTTCTTTTATGTCGTCCTGACGGTAGGGACGGTTTTTCTGTTTCTTTTATTCGCTTTCCGTGATAGCTGGACTCCGGCAGATCAAGGGATGGCAATTGGCGTGCATTTTCTGATCCTCTGCCATTTATTCGCCCTATACAGTTTAGCGAAGTACGTCTATCAGTTCCGAAGTGAAAACTATTTTCTGAGAGAACGAATATTGCGGTTGGAAGGATTTCTGTCGGAAGAGGGTGTGCTCTCACAGGTGGAATTTGAAAAACGGGCGAGTTTCATTTTGTCGACGATGGCGAGGCGGAAGGAAACAGGATATTTCCTGCGGGTCGATCTTTCAGAACTGCCGCGTTCAACGAAGCGGACAGCGGTGGCGTCAGTTGGAAGTCTACTGCATATGTCTGTTAGGCAACATTTTGACATTGTTGGAAAATCCGGAGAGTCCCTAGTAGTGTTGCTGCAAAACACGGATTCCACAGGGGTGGAGACTGTGAAATGCAGAATTGATAAGAGACTAAGGGAAGCTTTTGAGGAGCGGGCGATTGAAAAGATGAGAATGACGACGGAGCGGATTGAAGGCCAGACGGCGGTGCGTGAGGGGGTGCTATCATGAGGAATCGTGCATCTCTACTGCTAATGTTCTTCATTCTGTTCGTTGTATTAATAATAGTAGGCGCAGCTTACAATATCCTTTTCCTGCTGCTTTTTACGACTTCTTTATTCCTTTTGCTCTTGTCCTATTACACATTGTTAATGATTGCCGGCCTTTACAATCGGATGAAAATGGAGAAAATGCCGTTGCCGGAGAGTGAGGACTATCCGGGAGTCGATATTCTCATTCCTGCCCATAACGAAGGCGTTGTCATTAAAGAGACGATTGAAGCAATGGTTGGTCTTGAATACCGAGGCGATTTGCAAATATACATATTGAACGACCACTCAACAGATGAAACGGCTGAAATCGCTCAAGTTTTTGACGATACGTATACGAATGTGCACCATATACAAGTACCGCCGGGCGAGCCCCGAGGCAAATCGAGGGTGTTGAACTATGGGTTGAGTATATCGGGGAATAAATATTATTGCGTGTATGATGCAGACAATCAGCCTGAACCTGACGCGCTCACCAAATTGGTGGCGATGGCGGAAGTAACGAAGCAATCGGCGGGAGCGGTCGGTTATGTAAGAACGTTGAATGAATCTACAAATTGGCTGACACGGATGATTTCCATCGAGTTTCAAGTGTTTCAATTGCTCATGCAATCAGGGAGGTGGCAATTATTCAAGACGGGTTCTTTGACGGGGACGAATATGCTTGTCAAACGGTCCGTCATCGAAGAACTCGGCGGTTACGATCCATACGCGATTGCCGAGGATGCTGAATTGACGTTGCGCATCACTCAAAAGGGATATTTATTACCGATCGTCCCGAACTCTGTCACATGGGAACAAGAGCCGGAAACGCTCTCCGTCTACTTGAAGCAACGGACACGGTGGCTACAGGGCAATCTGTACATTGTCGAAAAGACGTTGATGGAGCCGGGATTTTTTAAGGGGAAGTTGCTCGTCCACTCCATTCATCAGCTTATGGTATATGTGATTTTTTGGCTGTTCCTCATCGTCTCCTATGTGTGGTTCATTCTAGGGATTTTTGATATTTTTTCTGTACACTACAGTTATCCGTTGTTGTTCATTTGGTATCTTTCTTATATCGTTTATACGTCCCAGCTGTTTGCTGCCCAAGCTGCAGAGCGGACGTTCACGCCTATCAATATTTTCATTAGCATCATCATGTACTTTACGTACGCCCAACTATTTTCGTATTTGTTCGTTCGGAGTCTTGTCCGTTACGTGAAAGCGAAGAAAAAACGGCAAATGATCGGTTGGGACAAAACCGCACGATTTAAATCAAAATGATTTCCTTTATATTCCGTTATAATATGGAATGAAGGGGGAGAATAGTATGAAAACATTGCTGTTAACCGGCTTTGAGCCATTCTTGAATTATCCTGTCAATCCGACCCAACGGATTGTCGATGAATTGAACGGGATGGAAATCGGGGGATACCGAATCCATAGTGAAGTGCTGCCCGTCGATTTCAGCGTATCGGGAGACCGTGTCATTTCCCATATTGAAAACGTCAAACCCGATGCTGTTCTATCTCTTGGATTATCCGGGGGGCGATTCAAAATTACACCTGAACGGATCGCCATTAATGTGAACGACGGCGCAAAGGATAATAAGGGCCATGCCCCTGTCGATGAGCCGATTGTTGAGAGAGGAGCGGACGGCTATTTCACGAATATGCCAATCCGGAAAATGGTCGAAGCGTTGAAGCATGCCGGACTGCCCGCTGAAATCTCCAATACGGCTGGCGCCTATTTGTGCAACCACGTCATGTACCGTGTTCTTCATGTTGTCAATGAACATCGTCCTGACATGCTCGCGGGTTTCATCCACATCCCAGCTTCCCACGAACTGGCGGTTGAGCACGGGCGAGTGCCAAGCTGGTCTCATGAAGATTTGAAACGGGCGATCGTGACGTGTATTGAAGTGCTAGATTGAAAGAAAACTGCTGGGAGTCGATCTTCCAGCAGTTTTTATGATTTTTGTAATTAAGCGAGTGCTCAATTAATTGCACAAGTGCTCCTATATAAAACAAGGGTTACGAGGTTAAAGGGGGAAAGATTAATGATCTATGTAATTCGGCATGGACAGACAGACTTAAATAAGGAAAGAAGGCTCCAAGGGAGAAGGGGATTGCCATTAAATGAAATGGGGATTAAACAAGCAAGGAACGTAAGAGAGGAGCTTCAGTCAATTCAATTCGATATTATTCTTTCGTCTCCTCAAGAGAGGGCTGTTCAAACTGCAGAAATTGTGACTGGGGAAACGGCAATGGTTGATACGAGACTTGATGTGTTCGACTTAGGGGAAGCGGACGGATTGAAGACGGGTGAAGTTAAGATGGCTGGACTCATTCCCGATCCAAATGTTTACAACGGAGTTGAAGGTGCCGAAAGCTTTGTGAAGAGAGTGTTTGAATTCATGAGTGAACTTGAAAATGACTATAGGTACAAAAACATGAATATTTTAATATCCGGACATAGATGCACGACTGGTTGCATTGGTGCGTATTTTAAAGGGCTTCCGGATGATGGGAATATTTTAAAATTCTCTTCAGACAATGGAAATTATAAAAAATATGATTTTAAATAGAACAACATCCGAAATCGTCATGAAGGCGATTCGGATGTTGTTGTTTGATTAAAAGAAAAACAGCCCGATACTTACGATAATACCGCTCAAAATTAAGACAAACACACAATAGCCCATAATGTCCTTCGCGCGCAATCCTGCAATCGCTAGCGCAGGCAATGCCCAGAACGGCTGGATCATATTTGTCCATGCGTCGCCCCATGCGATTGCCATTGCGGTCTTCGAATAGCTGACGCCAAGCGTTTGAGCTGCATCCAGCATGATCGGTGCTTGCACTGCCCATTGCCCGCCGCCCGACGGTACGAAGAAGTTAACGAGACCCGCAGCGTAGAACGTGAAGAGTGGGAAAGTGGCTTCAGTAGAAATGCTGACGAACCATTCGGACATGACGCCCGCTAGTCCTGAAGCTACCATCATGCCCATGATGCCTGCGTAAAACGGGAACTGGATGATAATTCCGCCCGCTGTCTTCACGGCATTGGCAACTGCCGCAAGGAAACGCTTTGGCGTGCCGTGGAAAATGATACCGAGAATAAAGAAAATCAAGTTGACGATATTCAGATTCAAATCGAATCCTTTGCCGACGAAGTGCTGCACAAGATAGACAACACCTAGCGCACCGATCAGCATCGAAAGGACAACGCTGTTTTCAAGTCGTGCTGCAGGCGTTTTTTCTTCAGCCTCATCCACTTCGATTTCCTCTTCCAGCAATTTCGGATCGACAGAAACCGTATCCTCCGGCTTTGGCATCATGAAACGGTTCAACAACGGTAACGTTATGAAAAGGATAGCGATAATGAATAAATTATACGTTGAAAAAATCGTTTCGGACGTCGGGACGACACCCATGATGCCAGAGAATGGGTGATCTGCCGTTGCAATGGACAAAGGAATCGACCCACCGAGCCCTCCATGCCAAATGATAAATCCGGAGTATGCGCTTGCAATTAATAGCCGGTAATCGACAGTCGTCACTTTTTTGGCAATTTCCTTAGCGAACAACGCTCCGATGACGAGGCCGAATCCCCAGTTGATCCAACAAGCGATGAGCGACACGACCGTGACGAGCAAAATCGCGGAGCCTGGAGACTTCGCCAATCCCGCCAACGAACTTAATAATTTCTTGAAAAAAGGACTGCTTGCCAATACATGTCCCGCTACGAGAACGATGACCATTTGCATCGTAAAGGAGAGAAGCCCCCAGAATCCATCCCCCCAGTGGACGACCATGTCGAGTGGACCTGAATCCGTTAAGCCAAGACCGAGCAAGTAGACGAGCAAAGTCAGAATGGCGACGAATATGTATGGATCCGGCAAGTACCTTTCCATGATCGTGTTCGACCATCTTGTAAGTGTTTTCATTCCCTATACCCCCTATAATATTTTTCCCACCTCTATAAGACTACCATATTCGAAATCATCCGCAAAAATGTTTTTTCCGAAAAGTGAAACGTAATTGTATTCTACAAGTCTACTTTGTAAAGAAGCAGATAAGGAAAGGTGATGAACTTGAAAAAAACGGTTATTTGGTTTGGCGTCGCTATGATCATGGTTATGGTCGTTACGGGTGTCGTAATGTTCATGGAGAAGGTGAATGTTTTCGCGACGGGTACGGCACTCAGTGACAACGGGTGGAAGGCGCATTTCTCTGAGCCTTTGGCGAAGGAAGCCATTACGAAAGGGTATGTATATGTGACCGATCGGGACGGGGAGAAGGTCGAGGCGGAATTGGTATTGACGGATAAAGGCCGAACATTGCAAGTGGAAGGGCTGCAGCCGGGCAACTATACGTTGCGAATGGAGCAAAAAGCGGTGAATAGCCAATTTAAATCACTTAAGCGCAAAAAAGTCGATTTCATAGTCTATGATTCCATCGAATCTATCAGCTCCGCCGCAGATTTGAAGTTGTATTTTGAGAGAGCGAAGGATATACAGTCTGTATCGGTGAGCGAAGACATGGAGGAATCTTCGGATAAGGGTTCCATGGAAAGTGCTAAAGCCGAATCATCGGATGCAGTAGGCGGAGGCGATCATTCATCGACGAATATCCAAGTGGAAGGGGTCGATGAATCGGATATGGTAAAAACGGATGGCGATTATGTATACTCCGTATTCGGAGGGACATCCGTGAAAGTCATCGATATCCGGAATCCGAAAAAGATGAAAGTCGCTGCAGAAATTAAACCGAATGACGACTATTATCCGACACAGCTCTTTTTACATGACGACTTGCTGATCGTTCTCGGGGATAAAATGGTGCGCTATCCGAAGAGGTCGGCTTCCCAGGCGGAAATCATGCCGATGAACAGCTTGACGACTGTCCGTCTGTACAATATTGAGAAGCCTGAAAAGCCAGTGTTAATACGCGAAATCGGCGTGGAAGGCTATTTAAAAAGCGCACGAAAAACGGATGGGATGCTTTATCTCGTGACGAATGTGCATCCATACCTTTGGGCGATGGAAGAAATCGAAGGCGACGCATTGCGTCCTCGGATCTTTGATTCGAATGAAAAAGAAAAGGAATTCATGGAATTCAAGGACATCTCGATTTTGCCCGGCGCGATGGATCCTTCCTATTCCGTCATCGCAGCAATCGACTTGACGTCGCCGAAAACTTCACAGCTTGAAACGAAAGGGTTTCTCGGAAGCAGCGATCAGATGTACATGACGAAGAACCATTTGTATTTGACAGCATTGAAATATGGAACGAGCACGAATTCCCGCGGGGCCGAGATCATGATTTGGAATCCTGGAAAAGCGGATACGGAAATCTTCAAGTTCAAGCTGGACGGCACGAATGTGGAGTTTCACCGCTCGGCGGAGTTGGGTGGCACGATTTTGAACCAATTTTCAATGGATGAATACAAAGGGAATTTCCGGGTCGTCATGACGGAAGGGAATATGTGGGACGAGAGAAACCCTTCGAAAAACCATCTTTACATTTTGAACGAAAACATGGAGACGACTGGTTCAGTGAAAGGCCTTGCGAAAGGGGAGCGCATCTATTCGGCGAGGTTCATGGGGGATAAAGCGTATATGGTGACGTTCCGGGAGACAGACCCGCTTTTCGTCATCGATGTTGCAGATCCGGTGAATCCGAAAGTGTTGGGCGAATTGAAAATACCGGGCTTCTCGAATTATTTGCACCCATTAGACGAAAATCATTTGATCGGTTTCGGATATGAAACGTCCGCGCAGAAAAATCCGTCGGGTGGCGAGCCGTTGATCCTGACAAAAGGGATGAAAATCTCACTGTTCGATGTAACCGACTTTCATAATCCGAAAGAGAAGTTTACGGAAATCATTGGAGGGCGGGGAACGTATTCACCTCTTCAATATGACCATAAAGCGCTGCTTCAGCACAAAAAGAAAAATCTCTTCAGCTTCCCTGTGAGCATTTATGAAGAAGGGGCCAAGGAGTTCGAGATCGACTATAAAGGTGCTGGTGCATTGGTATATGAAATTACACCTGACCGCGGAATCGTGCTGAAGGGCGATTTGGTGCAAAAGAAAGCATCTGGCCAGCAATACGAAGAGTGGGAAACACAGGTCCAACGGTTGGTGTATAGCGGCGAAAGCTTGTTTACATTATCCATGGGCGAAGTCAAAAGCTATTCACTCGATACCTTTAAGGAAATTAGCAAGTTACAGATGAAATGATAGGGAAGCAGAGGGCGTGCGTATGGCGTCCTCTGCTTTTATGCGTAATTATTGGGTTTTATGCACATTTGCTGAGATTTATGCGTAATTGGTGGACTTTATGCGTAATTGAAGCGGTTTATGCGTATCTGCAACGATTTATGCGCGTTTCAACCAGTTTATGCGTTTTTGGAGCACTTTTCATTCCCTAAAAAAAACGGAGCGCGCTTTAGCGGCTCCATTTTTTATGCAATCTCATTTCCTTTTACTGGACCTCCGATATAATAGCCTTGTACGGCATCGACGCCCATTTCCTTCAATGCTTCGAACTGCTCCTCGGTTTCTACACCTTCTGCAATGACATACAGCCCCATCGATTTGCCGAGAAGGATCATTCCCTCGACGAGCTGCCTCGTTTTCGGCATCGTGAGCAATGATTTGATGAACACTTTATCGATTTTCACTTTTGAAATCGGCAATTGCTGGATGTAACGGAAGGAGGCGTACCCCGTGCCGAAATCATCGAGGGTGAATCGGATGCCCGCCTCTTCAAACGCTTTCATTTGTTGGACGATTGCGTGCTCCTGCTCAGCTTGGAAAGCAAACTTTTCAGTAATTTCCAATTCGAGTTTGTCCGCTGGGCACTTCGTCCTTTCCAAAATGCCTGTCAGTTTTTCTTTCATTTGTGAAGAGTTGCCGAACTCCCGCACTGATGAATTGACGGAAATGCGGATATCTGGCTTATCGGCCATCAGCTTCACAGCAAGCGTAGCTGCTTCTTCAATAACGTAGGCCCCGATCGCATGAATCAAGCCGTTTTCTTCCGCAATCGGAATCAGTTCATCCGGCTGGATATGACCGATTTCCTCGTCCTCCCAACGGACAAGCGCTTCGTACACGAGAACCTTCCCTGTTGCAATATCCAATTGTGGCTGATAGACTACCTGCAAATTGTGATGGTCGAGCGCTGTCAGCATTTTCTTGTCGATGAGGGAACGGCGGTTCAACACTTTATGGGACTCGGCGGATAATGAGGAAATTCGTCCTCCGCCTGTCTCGGTAATCGTCTTCGTCGCTGCCAATGCTGCTTTGTATAGATGTGAATAGGAGGATTGATCTTCCGGGAAGCGCACGATGCCGCCACTTACAGATAACGGCAGTGAGTGGTTTTCAACGTAGATCGGCTGCTCTTTCAAAAATTCCAGGAATCCTTGGACGAACCAATCTCCGAAGGACGTCAACACGACAAATTGGCTTACGCCGACCCTTGCGATCGGATCCCCTTGGAAAAACCGTTTCAGCCGGTTCGTAAATTCATGGATCAAAACCGATTCCGAATCATACGACTGGAGATCTTTCAGTGTATAATAGTGATCGATTGCTATGTAGACGAACGAAAAATGCCTATTCTCTTCGATATATTCATTGACCAACGTCTCTAATTTGTGCCGGCTCATCAGTCCGGTTTCGAAATCGATGAAGGCGATTTGTTGGAGCTTCTCCTTCAGTTTAATTTCTTCAGTAATATCGAGCTCTAAAAATGTGCAGGACTCGAGTGATCCTTCTTCGTCCATTACTGGGGTCGCCAACATTTGAACGAAATAGGGTTCACCGTGCCGGGTCATTTTTTCGACTTTGCCGAACCAGGATTTTCCGTTCGACAAACGGTTCCATATTGCATGAGCCTGCGCCTGGTTATGTTCATTCTCGGAAAACATTTGCCAAAAAGATTTTCCGAGAATACGTTTTGGTGTCCAATTGCTTGAAGCTAAGAAGTTGTGATTCGTATAAGTGATCAAGCCTTCACCATCCGTACGGGTCACCATTAAGAACTCTACAAGACTGTCCATGACAAGCGGCAGTTCAGTTCTATTTGTTTGGTTTGCCGATTTCATCTTTTAGTCCCCTTTCGGATGTCATATGTATTTTATTATATAGGAAGTTCAGTAAATATACAGTACATCTTTTATGACGGAAAGAGCACATCTACAATTTTACTAGACAACAAGAATAGGAGGTGGAGTGATGTGAATAGAGCAAAAGGAATTTTCATGATCATAACGGGAGCGATGTTATGGGGGGCGACCGGGCCGATGATGGAGTGGATTTTTGATACAGGCAAAATGTCCGTCTCCTTCATGCTCATCATCCGGCTGCTCCTTGCCGGGCTGGTGCTCCTTCTCATTTTGAAACTGAAAGGCGTGCACATCACACGCCCGCTTCGCCATAAAGTATGGCTACGTCAAATGTGCATCTTTGGTGTCATCGGAATGCTCGGTGTCCAATTTACGTTCGCGGGCTCCATCCATACGAGCAACGCCGTTATCGCGACGCTGTTTCAGTTCCTAGCGCCGATTTATATCATCCTTTTCGTGTCGATCAGGCAAAAGGCACGCCCGCCCGCAGCCCAAGTGATTGGAATGACCGTCACGATGGCGGGCCTATTCCTCCTTCTGACGAACGGGACGCTCTCCGGCTTCGCCTTGACGAAGGAGGCGCTTTTCTTCGGTTTGGCGGTAGGATTCACATTCGCATTTTACACATTGTATCCTGTCAGGCTCATGAATGAATGGGGGGTACTCCTCTCTGTCGGATGGGGGATGCTCATCGGGGGCTTTACACTCCTCGTCTTGAACATCTTGAACTTCGGCAAAGAACTCGATGCGCTCAGAGACATGAACTTATCCCTCATGCTCTTGCTCGTCATCGTCGTTGGGACTGTTGCATTCCTTCTATTCCTCGGCAGCATGAAATACATATCGCCGGTTGAAACAAGCATCCTCTCAAGTTTCGAACCGTTGACGGCGATGATCATTTCCGTCCTCTGGTTCGGCAGCATCTTAGGCTTATGGCAAATGGTCGGTGGGGCGATCATGCTCCTCGGCGTTACGGGCCTTTCAGTGGCGGGAAGCAAGACGAAAGAAGTAGAGGGGATTACTCCGGAACCTTGAAGAGGGTTCCGGCTCAGCCTGTTGACAAACGCTCGCATCCGTTGTTGCTCGTGTCGCTCGTCCGCTCATGAACCTTAGTTCTATTCGCGTCTTCGCGCCACTTCGCGCCTAGGCTGACAAGCGTTTTCAATCAGGCTGAGGAAATCACAATGCATCATGGCTTTCCCAAATAAAGATTTGTTTACACTCTGTACCGGAATCCTGAAGAGGGTTCCGGTTTTATTAATAAATAATGAGGGCATCTAATTGAAAGAGAACTTTATTCGAAGGAACGAGAACTTTCGGGTGAAGAATGAGAACTTTATTTGAAGGAACGCGAACTCCGAATGTCCTGTTAATAAAGTTCGTAGTCTTAAGACTTCTGATGTCTGAACATCCGAACTAATCAATATACGCCCTATACAGAAATGCCTACCTGTGTCATAATAGTGACAATAAAAATAATTCGTAATGCGAAAGAGTTTTTGGGGGTCCGGTAAGATGAAGACTGTTTTTTCATATGCAAAGCCGTATAAATGGCCGATACTCATTGCCTTGTTCCTCATGCTGACGGAGCTGATGGTAGAGTTGATCCAGCCATTATTGATAGCGAAAATCATCGACGACGGCATATTGGCGAAAGATGTCGGCGTCGTTTGGACATGGGGGAGCGTCATGATGGGTCTGGCGTTCGTCGCATTCTTTTCCGGGGCGATCAATTCCTACTTTGCCGCCCATGCCGCGCAAGGTTTTGCGTTTGATTTGCGCCAGGCTTTATTCCGCCAAGTGCAGTCATTCTCCATGGCCACCTTTTTACGATTCCCGACAGCGGGATTGATCACGCGGTTGACGAGCGATGTGACGATGGCGCAAAACGTCCTGTTCATGTCGCTGCGGATCATGATGCGTGCGCCATTGCTTGTGATCGGCAGCTTGATCATGGCATTTCTCGTCAATGTGAAACTCGCGCTATACCTCGTTATCGGAGCACCGGTCCTGCTCATCTTTCTCTTCATCATGGCAAGAAAAGGGGTCGGCTACTTTTCAAAGGTGCAACACAGGCTCGACCGGGTGAACCGCGTCATCCAGGAAAACTTGCAGGCGGTCCGTCTCATCAAAGCGTATTTGCGCGGCATGTACGAAGCAAGCAGGTTTTCAAAAGTTGCCGGGGCGCTCCGGAAAGATACCGTCAAAGCGATGCGGATGATGGAGCTCATTTTGCCCGTCCTCCTGTTCATTATGAACGTCAGCTTGATGGCGGTCCTTTGGTTCGGTGCCATCGAAATCGGCAATGGTGACGCGCAAGTCGGGGAGCTTGTTGCGATTGTCAACTATGCGATGCGGATGACGGGTGCGTTTTCAATGTTTGCATTCATCATTAGTGCATTCTCCCGCGCGAAGGCATCCTCCGAACGGATGGAGGAAGTGCTGCTCGCGGATGAGGATTTGGAAAGCCACCACGATATGGAAAGCTCGGGTATTGGCAGCCTGGAAGGGGATCTTCGTTTCGAAAACATCTCTTTCCATTATCCAGGAAAGCCGGAACCGATTTTGGACAAAGTGTCCTTCCATGTGGCGCCAGGGGAGAAGCTCGCCATCATGGGGGCGACCGGTTCGGGGAAATCGACGCTTCTCAATCTCATTCCACGCATGTTCGAACCGACAGAAGGAAAAATTTACGTCGGCGGCATCGAAGTGAAGGAGTGGGCGTTGAAAGAGTTGCGCGATACGATCGGGCTCGTCCCGCAGCAATCGATCCTGTTCACGGGATCCATATTGGAAAACCTCTCATGGGGGGACAGTGATGCGGAACCTGACGAGTTGATTGAAGCGGCAATGAAGGCGCAGATCCATGAATCGATCGATTTATTCCCGCAGAAGTATGGAACGCGTGTCGGACAGAAAGGGGTCAACCTGTCCGGCGGGCAAAAACAACGGCTATCGATCGCACGGGCGCTCGTCCGGAAGCCTTCGATCCTCATCCTCGATGACAGTACGAGCGCATTGGATGTCAAAACGGAAAATGCGTTATGGGAGGCGCTGAAAGAGGAAGCGGCAACGATGCTCGTCGTCACGCAAAAAGTGCAGACGGCTAAAGGTGCGGACCAGATCCTCCTATTGGATGAAGGAAAGGTCGTCGGATATGGCACGCATGCCGATCTCATGAAGCAATCGGCATTGTACCGGAAAATAGCCGAATCCCAATCGGAAGAGGAGGTGGCTGCCGATGTTGCGAACAATTCGTAAGCCGTTCGGATATGAACCGATCATCAAGAAAGAGGATATTAAAGGTCCGGGAAAAAAGAAAGTGGAGCGGGCGAATGATTGGAAATCGGTGCTCCTTAGAATTTGGAAGCTTGTCGATGAACAGCGGGGACTGCTTATCCTCGTGCTTGCTCTCGTACTCGTCAGCTCGGCTCTTGCATTGCTCGGTCCATTCCTAATCGGAAAAATCATTGATACGCATATCATTCCGATGGAGTTCGATGGGTTAGGAGTGAAGATCGGTACGCTAATCGCCATTTACGCAGGACTATCGCTTGCCCTATATTTCCAAAGCTTCTGGATGGTCGGGATTGCACAGCAGACAATCTTCAGGTTGAGGACAAGTCTGTTTTCACATCTTCAGAAGCTGCCTGTCACGTTTTTTGACAAGAGGCAGCACGGCGAATTGATGAGCCGTGTGACGAATGACATCGAAAACGTTAGCCAGACGCTCAATTCGTCTTTCATCCAAGTGTTCTCGAGTATTTTGACATTGTCAGGGACGCTCGCGGTCATGCTGTACCTCAGCCCGATTTTGACATTGCTGACGATGGTCATCGTCCCGGTCATGTTCATCGCCATTCGGTGGATCACCCGCCGGACGGGATTGCTGTTCAAGGAGCAGCAGCAGGCGGTCGGCCAATTGAATGGGATGATCGAAGAAACGATTTCGGGACAGCGCATTATCAAAGCGTTCTCACAGGAAGAGCGCGTCATGGAGGAATTCGCGGAGAAGAGTGATCGACTGCGACGGACGGGGTTCTGGGCGTTGACGTATTCAGGTTTCATTCCAAAAGTGATGAATATGTTGAACAACGCGGCGTTCGCCATCGTTGCGGGGGTCGGTGGATTGCTTGCGCTGAAAGGGGACGGAATCGTCACGATTGGTACGATCGTCATCTTTTCTGAGTACGCGCGCCAATTCACGAGGCCGCTTAATGATCTATCCAACCAATTCAATACGGTCCTTTCGGCAATCGCCGGAGCGGAACGGGTATTTAAAATTATGAATGAACCAATCGAGCAGGACGATGCGGTCGGGCACGTGGATACCGTCTTAGCGGGGGACGTAGAGTTCAGGAATGTGTCGTTCGGCTATTCGGTCGACACGGATGGCTATACGGTCGAAGATATTTCATTCCACGTCAAGCCTGGCGAGACGGCTGCATTCGTCGGAGCGACAGGGGCAGGGAAGACGACGATCATGCAACTCCTAGCCCGCTTCTACGAGGCGAATGAAGGGCAGATCCTCATCGACGGAATACCAATCAAGGAACTGCCGCGACAAACATTGCGGAGTCAGATGGCATTCGTCCTCCAAGATCCGTTTTTATTCGAGGCGACCGTCATGGAAAACATCCGGTACGGCAAGCTCGACGCCACAGACGAAGAAGTGATCGAGGCTGCGAAAAAGGCGAATGCCCACAGTTTCATCTCAAGGCTCGAAAACGGATACGACACTGTCTTGACAGCGGATGGCGGCGAAATTTCCCAAGGGCAGAAACAATTGCTTTCGATTGCAAGGGCGCTCGTCGCGGACCCTGTATTGCTATTGCTCGACGAGGCGACAAGCAGCATCGACACCGTCACGGAGCTTGAAATCCAGGAAGCGCTTGACCGGTTGATGGAAGGGAGGACGAGCTTCGTCATCGCCCACAGGTTGAATACGGTGCGAAAAGCCGACACCGTCTATGTCATGGGGCAAGGGAAGCTCATCGAATCAGGTAGCCAAAAGGAATTGATCGAACAACAAGGGGTTTATTATACGATGTTGAAGGATTCGAAGATTTAAGCACGAAAAAACAGGCGGAGAGTTCACTCTTCGCCTGTTGCAATTGAAAACCCGAGCGTATTCGGAATTATTTTCGATCTTCAATATCGAGCCTCGTACCATCATCATAGTCGATTTCCAAATCGAATTTCGTGTACGTATCGAGTCCGAACCACTCCATAATATTATCCATGACGTCCTTTTCCGACATACTCTTTTTCGGCACGAATTTCATGAAAAACGGATCCAGTTTATTGAAAGCTTCCTGATCCCTTAAATTCAAGCCCGCCAACTTATTCACATACTTGGCTTCATGATTTTTCGCTACTTCATACTCCACGTCGATGACATCTTTCCCGTCGACTTCTATTTCCAAATCGAACTTATTGAAGCCATACCCGTCCCCTGTATTCAACGTGCCGCCTTCCTTTTCCTTTTCATAAACAATCGTCGCATCTTCCCGCCTAGGATCATCTGCATTCTTGCTCGCATTTCCGCACGCGCCCAATACGAGCACGGTAACTAATAAGAGCATGATGACCTTCACATTGTTCCTCATGATCGCAAACCTCCTGTTGTTGTCTTCTACTCAGTAATTTCCTTCTATTGAAGAAATTAAACGCAAACGTCCCCAGAGCTTTTTGGGGGAATCGCGTCAGAGGGTGGAGAAGGAATGGAAACTGTCCGCATTCATTTTTTGAGGGGGGTTGTCATCGAACGGTGATAAACTTGCACGGAGCGGTGATAAAAGTTCATTAAGCGGTGATAAACATGGTGTGAGCGGTGATAAAGAGTGACTAAGCGGTGATAAACATTTTCTATGCCCATAAAAAAACAACCGGCGCTTGCACCGGTTGTTTCCTACCATTTCGCTCGGTGGTCTTCTGCGCAACCGAGCATTTGCCTAATTCTAAGGGTCGAACCGTCATGCAGCTTGACGCGGCCGTTAAAATAGCCGACGAGTTGGTTGACGTTCGTCTGGACGAGCTGCGCATTGGTCTTCGCTACCCGTTCAAAGAAAGGGGAGAACGTCAAGTCAACATGGTCGGAAAACTTTGTCCCGATATGCCAAGGATGCATGAAATTGTCCTTGTCGTACGTGAAGATGACATCTTCATGAACCTTTGTCATGACGCCGTCTACGAATACCGCATTTTCGGTCATGCCCGTGCCGTCCGTCCATTTTCCGCCGAAGTTCAACCCGATCCGTCGTCCGCCTAAACGCTGGGATGCCATCGCCCAATTCCACTCCGCTTCGCGTGGCCAAACACCGCGTACAAAATTCAATACGGAAAAGCTATAATCAGGATTGAAATTATACCGTTTCTCCCCGATTTTCACGAAGCCTGCTGTCGGCAACGTATTGTGCTTAGCCGTGAATTGAAACCGGTCCCGGTTGCGGGGGATGACGACGTTCAAAGAATCGTCCCCATCCGGATGCGTAATATGTAGGTCGGCATGAAGCACTTCATTATCAAAATCGGGTATTGTCACAGATAGATGGGTTTCTCCTTGCATGTGCACAAGCTGGACGGAGATCTGCTCATTAACGAATTTCACGCTCCCGAGCACGTCCTCCGGCATTTTCACTTTCCGCCCAATCGGCAGCACAACCTGCTTCTCATAGAAGCGCTGCGTCTCATAGTTGAGCAAATAGACCGAACAGACAGCCGCATAATCCAAATGGCTGATCGTCGCGGAAAATAGAAGGTCCTCGCCGAAAACACACCAATAATTCCATTTCTTCTTCCGCATGAAATGGCCTTTTAAATTGCTTATAATGAAAGGACGGCGGGCAAATCCGATCGCTTCTGGATTCAACATCCCTTTCGGATCGCACAGAAACACCGTATCCTTCAGTTCTTTTTCAGCATGTTGCAAGGAGATCTCCCCCAATCTATTGTCTTTTTAAAATGACATGTTATAATCTATATTGTATCAGATATACGGGGCATTAGCTCAGCTGGGAGAGTGTCACGCTGGCAGTGTGAAGGTCACCGGTTCGAACCCGGTATGCTCCATCATCAGGAACCTCATCAAATTAACATTTGATGGGGTTTTTTGTTGGTGGAGAATAACAAGGGCCCGAATAACGAATAATAAAACCAAGAACGGAGAAGGTATCAGTTATTGTTTGATATCATCTCCGTTCTTTATTTGTAATTGACAAGACACCATTTAGTGTCGTAATATAAGGACACCAAAAAGTGTCCAATTCATATACAAGGAGGGGAGGATTTTGATTACTACTGACCAAGAGCGCGATGTTTTTGTAGCCATTGCAGATCCTACTAGACGAAAGTTAATACGGTTACTAGCGGCTTCGGATGAGCTTGCGCTTTACGAATTAACTGCTCATTTTCAGATGGGGCGTACTGCGGTTTCTAAACATTTGGCTATTCTTAAAGAGGCTGATTTAGTGAAAAACCGTAAAATTGGTAGAGAAACAAGGTATCGTTTGAACGCAGCCCCCTTACAGGAAGTGAAAGATTGGCTAGCCTTTTACGAGGAATTTTGGACGGAAAGTGCGGCAAAACTAAAGAATATATTGGAGGAATAAATTATGGCGGATTTATCATTGGATTTTCAATTTAAGAGTTCTATCAATAAAGTATGGGATGCGTTAACGCGTTCGGAAACACTTGCCCAATGGGTGATGGAAAATAATTTTAAACCGATTGTAGGATATAAATGTCAGTTTCGAAACGAGGCAATCGGTTTAGTTGTTGAGAGTGAAGTGTTGGAAGTGGACGAGCCTACTAAATTATCGTACACATGGGTCGGTGGGCCGATCAATACGATCGTTACATGGACATTAAAGCAAGAGGGTGAAACAACCTACTTACATCTTGAACACTCCGGATTTGAAGAAGAAAATCGAGCGGCGTTCAATGGTGCGAAATATGGTTGGACAAGTATGGTAGGCGAGTTGAATAAACTGGTAGGGGAAATGTAAATGAGTTTTTTTCAAGATGCAATATCGATTTTCAAAAAGAGGGAACTAACATTCATAGAAAGCTACAAGGAATCAGAAGATGTCTATACGTTTCGATTTGAAAAAGACATAGATTTAACTTGGAAAGCAGGACAACATGGCCTGTTTACGATTACTCATAAGAAAGTAAAAAATGGTATACGACCAATTAGTATAGCATCGGCTCCCACTGAGGATGTAGTTCAATTAACACTTGGTATTAGTGATGCTCCAAGTGATTTCAAAAGGGCGATGTTAGAATTAAAACAGGGCATGAAAATAAGAATGAGTGGGCCGGTAGGGTCGTTTTATTTAAAAGATGACAGTCCTTCCATTCTAATTGCAGGTGGTATTGGAATTACACCATTTCGGTCGATGCTAAAGCAGTTGGAGGCGGAAGGAAATGGAGTTGGACAACAAATACATCTACTTTATATGGATAGCAAAAAGTCATTTGTCTATAAAGATGAACTCGATGAAATTGCAAACAACCCTTTAATAAATGTAACTTACCTTGATTCCAGGAATGACTTATATCAAGAGATAAGTAAGTTGTCCAGCTTATATCAAAAAAATGGCAAATACTATATTGCAGGGTCTAAGTCGATGGTGGAATCTATTTCGGCTCATTTACAAAGCAATGATATTTCAAAAAAGAGTATTAAAAAGGATGTCTTTTTTGGGTACTAATTGCTTTATGATCTACTTGAAGGAACCTTATCATTTGATAGGGTTCTTTTTTGGTTAGTCAATGGTCAGGGCATGGCACATATACATACGTCGATGAATATCTTATGGGCGAAGTCATTATAACTACGGAGGAATCGTTATCGGATATCTTGTGAACGTAGAACCAGGTGTGAATGTGTATGTTGAAGATCTTAACCCGGAAGGCAATAAGACCATTGTTTTTATTCATGGCTGGCCGCTGAGCCATAAACAGTTCGAATATCAGTTTGACGTTCTCCCATCAATGGGGTATCGCTGTATTGGCATTGACTGGAGGGGCTTTGGAAATTCGGATAAACCATTCGGCGGCTATACGTTAGATAGACTGGCCGATGATATCCGTGCTGTTGTTGGAACGCTTCAACTGAAAAATTTTGCGCTTGTGGGGCATTCGACAGGTGGATCCATTGCGATTCGATATATGACTAGATATGGCGGTTACGGGGTATCCCAGCTAGTCCTTGTCGACGCGGCAGCTCCCACAGGCTTTACAGCAGAAACGGCTGATCGATACCTTGCGCAAACGTTAAATGACCGTCCCCAAATGATGCAAGAAGTAATCGATGGTTTTTTCTTTCAGTATATAACTCGCCACTTCTCGGATTGGTTTTTTCAAATGGGAATGCAGGCGGCAGGATGGTCAACCGCTGCGATAATAAAACTATTAAGAGAAGTGAATTTGTATGAAGACCTTCCAAAAATAGTTGACCCGACGTTAATAATTCACGGTATTCATGACAAAGTCATTCCATTTTCACAAGCTAAGGAGCTAAATAAACTCATCCCTAATTCGCAGCTAGTCCCGTTTAAATATAGTGGACATGGTGCTTTTTGGGAAGAACGTGATAAGTTTAACCAGTTATTAACGCAATTCATTCATTAAAAATATTGGTCATCGGCTCGAACCCGGTATGCTCCAAAAAAGTTGCCCTCCACCTTATTGTGAGGGCAATTTTATTCCTATATCATTTATCCTTCCCGAGCACATTCTCCCAATCAATCGTCCCGTTCTTCACTTGTTCGCGAAGCTCCTTCGTCATGACATCCGTCGGGCGATTCCCTTTCGGCCAGTCTTTATCATGGCCATTCCATTCAGGCCGGTCTTGGGAGAGGATGAACGCTGCGAGGTCGGCGGCTTCCTGGTTCGTCAATGAATTCGGTTGGCCGAGCGGCATATTGTTTTTGATGAATCCTGCGTTTTTGGACAAGCGTGCCATACCGGCCCCGTCGTTAAAGGAACCGTCTCCCCAAAGCGCCGGTCCTGCATTCGGTCCAGTGCCTGATCCGTCTGATGCATGACAGGCGACACATGATTGCTGAAACACTCGTTCGCCATTCTCTACGTCAGGAATAGGAACGTCTTTCATATCGTTTTTGCCGAGCCACTCAAGCTCTGCTCCAACCGGAATCCCTTCTGAAATATACGACAAATAAGCGACCATTGCATCGAGGTCCTCGTCGCCTTCTTTAAATGGCTGGCCGTTCATGCTGCGCACCATGCATCCGTTAATGCGATCTTCAAGCGTAAGGACTTTGTCAGCCCTCTCATTGTATTGAGGATAGACGGCTGCAACACCGACAAGAGAAGAGGTGTCTTTATCGAGACCGTCCCCTGCATGGCAGCTTGTACATGATAATTCATTCACAAGATTTTCCCCATCCTCTACTGAAGAAGCCTTTGCGCGTATCGCATTGGACGTATCATTTATCAGCTCTCGTCCTCTTAAAATTGCATCTCCCATTGGACCTTCTGGAACGTCATCAATAGAAGGCGGGTTATACGCAATTTTTCCACCATTCTCTTCTGTCACTGCAGCGGGTCCCTCCTGCATGAGGGATTTATCCGTCTTCAGCTGATTCGCCAATAGGAAGATGACGCCTAGTGATATCAGAAATAGGAATCCAATCGTAAGTACGGTTGATCTGTTCATCTGCCTCCCTCTCTTTCTGTTACTTTATTATCCTTCTACCCTTTGGACCCTTTGGTAAACGGGTGAAGGGGAGGGCTTTGGAAATTCTGATAAATTGTCTCATTTCTTATTTTTAATTGTGGCCAACCTTACAAAGTTTTCATCACGTTCGATAATTCTTCTTCGAACTTCCTCATCTCTTGAGTAGGAGAATATGCCATTACCCGTTTTTGTACCAAGATTTCCGCTTTGAACTTTCTGTTCAATAAAACGAGGGATTTTTTCTTCCTTGGATAGGGTAGGTGCTAGGTTTTCAACTACACTCTTCCATATATCAAGGCCACCAAAATCAGCTGTTTCTAATGGTCCGATGAATGCCCATCTGAATCCAGGACCTGCTGTAATTGCCAAGTCGATATCTTCAGCGTTAGCGATCCCATTGTCCAATAGATAAAATGCTTCTCGCACTAACGCCGCTTGTAGTCGATTGGCGATTAAACCTGGGATGTCTTTTTTCAAAACAACTGGTTTCTTGCCGATGTTGTTCAAGACTTCTACTGTGCGATCTATAATCGTTTGTGAAGTTTCTGGACCTTTTACTATTTCAACGAGCGGAACCAAATGTGCAGGATTGAAAAAATGAGTGATGAGTAATCGGTCCTTCTTTTGAACACCTTCGGATAGTTGCTGTATGGAAAATGTAGAAGTATTGGATGCAATTATCGTATCGTCTTCTATGATTTCCTCTAACTGCTTGAATAAGTCGAATTTAATAGTTAGATTTTCTGAAACTGCTTCTGTGATAAAATTTGTTCCGCTAACTGCTTCTGTTAAATCAGTAGTGATAAAAATTCTGTTTAGTGTATTTTCTTTTTCAGCTGTTGTAATGGAGTTTTCTTGAATTAACATATCCAAGTTATCTGAGATTCTAGTCATAGCCTTCTCTAAAAACTCGGTTTTAATATCAAACATATACACATCATAAACTGCTTGTGCATATAGCTGGGCAATTCCGTGCCCCATCGTACCTGCACCTAAAACTGTAACTTTCTCTGCCATACTATAAACCCCCTAAGTAAGTTTTGTTTATTCTAATTATTATCTCAATTATTGAGCGACGTTGCCACCATTGATGACTACTGCTTATCCTGTAGCATGGCAACTCGCCAATCATCATACGATGGGAACACGGGGGTGTAGAAGTAATTGTATAACCGGGAAGCGGCGGTCAGGTATGCGGATGAATGGTGGAATGGAAGGAATCCAGCCTATCCTTCGTTTGATGTCGACTGTACGAGTTTTATTTCGCAATGTCTGCGCGCTGGCGGGGCGCCGATGCATGGGTACCCGAACCGGGGGCGGGGATGGTGGATGCAAGGGGGGACATGGAGCTTCAGTTGGTCGGTGGCGCATTCGATGCGGTGGTATTTGGCGGGTTCCAAGAAGGGATTGACTGCACGGCAAGTCGCTTCGCCTGAGGAGCTGGATCTCGGTGATGTCATTTGCTATGACTTCCAAGGGGACGGACGGTTTGATCATACGACGATTGTGACGGCGAAGGACGGCTCGATGCCGCTCGTCAATGCCCATACGTATGATGCATATCACCGGACGTGGGACTATAAGGACTCCTATGCATGGAGGGAAAATGCGAAGTATGTTTTCTTTAAAATCAATGATCAGTTCACGTAATTGCCTATCCAGAAGGAGATAATAGTAAAACAAATTTGGGCAAATAAAAAAGACCCTACAAGTAGGGTCTTTTTCGAGCTGTGATTAAGCTTTTTGAACGTTTGTAGCTTGTAGGCCACGTTGTCCTTGCTCAATTTCAAATGTTACACTTTGACCTTCGTCTAAAGATTTGAAACCATCGCTTTGGATTGCTGAGAAATGTACGAATACGTCTTCTCCACCTTCACGCTCGATGAAACCAAAACCTTTTTCTGCGTTGAACCACTTAACTGTACCTTGTTCCATAATTGTTGCCTCCTATGTGCGGATCTCCACACAATATGTTACTATCTTTGCTCAAATACTTTAGACGAATAACAAAATCTTATACTCAATCTGAAAAAGAACAAAAATAATTCTTCTTAAGAATAACAGACCTTAAGTGAAATAGCAAATAGTACGACTTTTATTTAAAATGAAGATATTATAAGTCCTGCCATTCCAACGATTTGGATCGATTTTTCATTAAATAAATATGGTTTGGCAAAGGGCTGCAAACGCTTTTAAATCCACTTCCTAACAACGAAAATGCCCCTCCGGAAATAATCGGGAGGAGGCTGTGAATGATTAGGTTAATAATTTTTTTGACGTTCGATGAAAATGAAATGTGATGCACACCCGCCCACGGCTTCTGTTAATACCATAACACCGCAATTGTCCCTTCGCCCGCATGAACGGCGAGGGTGGAACTGATATCGCCGATCTCCACGGCAAGGCCAGGCACTTGGCTGATGATCATCGATTTTAATTGCTCGGCCTGCTCCGGCACATTTCCTTGCATCAAATAGACCTTACCATTGCCTTTCGGATGTCCTTCAGCTACTTTATCGACCAAATATTGTAGCGCTTTCTTTTCGGAACGGACTTTTTCAATCGCTTCCAATTTACCGTCAGTCGTTATTTGGATAATCGGCTTCACTTTCAACAAGCTGCCGAGGAAGAACTGGACGCCGGTCATCCGGCCGCCTTTATACAACTGCTCTAACTGGCCGATGTAAATGTAGTTCTTCAACGTACCTGCCATTTTTGCTAGCTCAGTTTTAATTTCAGGTACGGATGCTCCTTCGTTTTGCAATTCCATCCCTTTGTCAATCAAACCTGTGATGCCGTATGAAACGGACTTGGAGTCGATGAATGTGATGGGGAAGCCTGCAATATCCGCACCGGCCATGGAGGAAGCGAGGGTTCCGCTCAACTCGGCTGACACATGGATGGCGATCGCCTGCTCATAGTTTTCTGCAATCTTCTTGAATTGCTCGGCAAATTCGCCGGCTGCCGGTTGGGACGTTTTCGGAAACTCCGTCGCATTTTTAATGTTTTCATACAATTGTGCTGGCGTCAGGTCGACACCATCAACAAATTGCTTTTCCCCGAAATGTATATTCAACGGAATTGAATAGAAATCAGGGTGGTTTTTTAATTCATCTGTAATATAGGAAGTGCTGTCAGTTATCCATGCTATCGGCTTTTTCGTCATTAGTCAGTCATCCTTTTCTAAACATTCGCTTCTTTCATTACTATACTACAGAAAGTAATCTCTTGAAATACCAATTGAATGAAATTATTTGGAAAAACGTTGAAAGTGTCGGTGGATTCCCCAGTTGTCCCCTTTTCGTGTATAATGGTTTTCAGTATGATACAAAGGAGAGTTCATAGTTATGAATGAACAGGCACTTTCGGTAAGGGAAGCGATCATCAACCGTCGCTCGGTCAAGAACTTCAACGGGCAGCCGGTCGATCTTGAAAATATAATGTCCGTTTTGGAAGACGCTAGATGGGCACCGACCCACGGCTTACGTAACCCATGGCGCTTCATCGTCGCTGCTAACCAGGAATACGTAAAGTTCCAAGACGTTCTGAAAGAATATGGTATTCCAAAGTGGAAAGAGTTGTCCGAAGAGGACTTGGAGAAGCAAATGAAGAAGTTCCGCGCTCCTGGCGCCGTCGTTTTCGTCGTCGTCAAAGAAGATGTACGCCAGAAGGAACGGCTGGAGGACTTTGCAGCGGCAAGCGCGCTTATCCAAAATGCGATGCTCCTAGCGTGGGACCAAGGCGTCGGGACATGCTGGAAGACACCTCCATTCCTCGACAATCCAAAATTCCGTGATGAGCTTGGCGTGAAGTGTGGCGAACGGATTATTAGCATGCTGCAATTCGGCTATTACGATGATATTCCAAAAAACCGCGTTCGAACGCCGCTTGAGGACATTGTTACGTTTTATGGCAAGGAAGAGAATGACGAAGAGGAATAAAAATAGGGAAGAGCTGTCCAGAAAGTCAAACAATGACTTTCTGTGACAGCTCTTTTTTTAATAAAGAAGATTCGCGTCCAAAGCAAGCCGTTACGCGTCCAAAGGAAGTGTTTCCGCGGCCAAAGTGAGCTGCCCCGTGTCCAAAGTAGTCGTTTTCGCGTCCAAAGCGGGCTACTCCGTGCTCAAAAAGTCCACTTTCGCGACCAGAGTAAGCCGCTTCGCGCCCAAAAAGTTCGCTTCCGCGCTCAAAGCAATCCGCTCCGCGCTCAAAAAGTCCGTTTCCACGCTCAAAACAAGCCGCTTCGCGCTCAAAAAGTCCACTTCCGCGCTCAAAGCCACCCCACACCCAGACTTACTTCTTCAATTCATCTTTCGAAAACTGTGCAAGCTCATTATAATAATCTCCGATGACGCGCAAGCCTTTGTCGAAGTTCTCCAAATGGAAATGTTCGTTTGGAGCATGGAAGTTCTCGCTTGAAAGTCCGAAGCCCATTAGGACGACCGGCAGATTCAAAATTTCATCGAATGCCGCGACAATCGGAATCGAACCGCCCATACGTGTGAAAGCGGTCGGCACTTCATATACTTTTTCGTAGGACTTCCCTGCAGCTTGAATAGCTGGATGGTCGAAAGGCGTGATGAAAGGCTTCCCTTTATCGAACTCGCTCACCGTCACCGTAACACCGGCAGGCTTATGCTTTTCAATATGAGCCTTCAATTTTTTCACAATGTCTTCCGGATCTTGATCCGGAACGAGACGGCATGTAATCTTTGCACCGGCTTCGGACGGCAATACCGTCTTGATGCCTTCCCCTGAGAATCCTCCGAAGACGCCGTTTACTTCGAGGGTAGGGCGTGTCCACGTCCGCTCCAAATAAGAATAGCCTTTCTCGCCGAACAGCTCGTTGACGCCGATTTCCTGCTTTAACGCATTCTCATCGAAGTTGAGCGCTTCATAAGCAGCGCGCTCTTCATCGGCTAACGGGCGTACATCTTCATAAAACCCGTCGACTGCAATTGTTCCTTCCTTATCATGGAACGATGCAAGGATTTCAGAGATGGCATGGATCGGGTTTTGCACGCCTCCGCCGTAAATGCCTGAATGCAAATCGCCTTTTGCACCTTTAACATCGATCTGGACGCCGGCAAGTCCCCGCAAACCGTAACAGATCGCTGGCTTTCCAGGACCGTACATTCCTGTATCAGAAATGACGATAATATCGGCGGCCAATTTCTCTTTATTCTCCTCGATATATTTCTCGAGGTTCGGACTGCCGATTTCCTCTTCACCTTCAATGATGAATTTGACGTTCACCGGCAAGCTTCCGTTTTCATTCATAAGCGCTTCTACGGCTTTTATATGCATGAAAACTTGGCCTTTGTCATCACTCGCCCCGCGCGCATACAATTTATTGTCGCGTACTTCCGGATCGAACGGGCCGCTTTCCCAAAGGTTCAACGGGTCGACAGGTTGGACGTCGTAGTGACCGTAAAACAGGATTGTCGGTTTACCTTCTGCATGAAGCCAATCTCCGTAAACGACCGGATGTCCTTCCGTCTCATCGATCGACAGGTTCTCCAACCCCGCCTGGCGGAATGAATCCTTCAACCATTCAGCCGCTTTCTGCATGTCCGACTTATGCTCAGACAAAGCACTGATGCTCGGAATACGGAGGAAATCTTTCAATTGCTCCAAATGCTCTTCCCGTTTGGATGTGAAATAAGCGTCAAGTTTTTCCAAATGACTCATAGTGTACCCCTCATTTCAAAATTATTTCGTGAATGAAAGTATTATATCATGTTGGTAGGAATCAAGTTATTCAAAAGGACGAATTTGCTAGGAGTATGTTATGATATGTAAAAGTTACTAACTGAACGAACTTTGAAGTACAGAAACTCCGGGAGGAATCACTTTTGTTTATAGCACTAGGGTTCTTTTTACTTATGTCGTTCTTCCTTTCAGGGAGTGAGACGGCACTTACCGCGGTCAACCGCATGAAAGTCCAGCTCCGTGCCGAGCAGGGCGATCCGAAATCGATCAAGCTGAGAAATCTGATTTCGAAGCCGGATCGGATGATTACGGCCATCCTCATCGGAAATAATATCGCGAATATAATGATGCCTACAATTGTAACGATGATTGCAATCGATAGGGGCTTGAAAGTGGGGGTCATGACAGGGATTTTGACGGTCGTGATTATCATATTCGGGGAAGTGTTGCCAAAGACGATTGCAGCGACATTTGCCGACCGGATCGCCTACGTCGTTGGCCCTACGATATCGATATTCGTCAAACTGCTGACGCCGTTGACGATTCTCCTTTCTTCATTTACGAACATCTTCATACGCATCATTTCGAAAGGTGCCGTGACGGAAGCGACGTTGACGAAGGAAGAGCTTCGTTCCATGGTGGACATCGCATCGACGGAAGGGACGTTCGAACAGGAGGAGTCGCTCCGGTTGAAAGGCGTGCTCGATTTTCCTGAAAAAGACGTCTCCGATGTAATGGAAACGCACCGCACAGACGTTATCGGGCTGCCGATCGAGTCAACTTATGAAGAAGTGCGCGATACGATCCTTGAATACTTCTATACACGTTATCCGATTTACGAGGAAAGCATCGACCGTGTCGTCGGGATTTTCTATTCAAAGACGCTCATCGAATGGTCAATGCATCCTGACAAGAAACTTGCCGATTTGATGGACGAAGAGCCTTTATTCGTCGTCCAGACAGCGAGCGTCGAAAAAGTGTTCAAACTTATGCTTGCGAATAAAAAACATATGGCCATCGTACTGGATGAATATGGCGGAACACTCGGCATCGTCACACAGGAGGACATCATCGAGGAGATGATCGGGCAGGATATCGAGGATGAAACAGACTTCGATGAAGAAGTACTCGTCTATGAAAAGAATGAGGACCTGCTCATTTGTCATGGCCGACTTGAGATTGTCGATGCCATCGACCTGCTTGACGTCGAACTGCCGACCGACCATGAAACAATCGGTGGATTCGTCATGCAAGAGCTCGGTCATGTACCCGAGGAAGGGGAACGTTTTACATACGAAAACCTATACTTCGAAATCGAGGAAATGGATCGTAGTCGGATCATCAAGATGAAGATTACGAAACGGTATGATAAGGAAATTGAACAAGAATGACGAATGCCCCGCAGATGAATGCGGGGTTTTTTTTGATACATCTAGCTCCGGGCGCTAGAAGGGTGCCTTAATTTCTGCAAAACCGCAGAAATACGGCAAATCGAACCCTTCGCAGTTCGATTTGCTCGGGTCATAAGTCGAAGCTGCTGTTTGGCAAAGATCGCCACTTCGCATCTTCGCCTTATGCCTGTCGCAGCTAAAGCTGTCACGAAGAACAGCTTTTGCGAGTAAAAGCGCAGCGTTACGAGCAGAATGGCAAGCGCCCTCCGCTATTGAGTATTACAAAAATGTAAGTTTAGTGAAAGACAAGTCGATAGTTTGTAAGGGCAGATTCATTGATAATAAAGTCAACAGTTACAAAACGGAGGAGTAATCGTATGAAAATCGACTTGACAGAGCTATATGACGAATATGGCCGATACATATATCATTTATGTTTAAAACTAACACGCAATAAAGAGGAAGCCGAAGACCTTATGCAAGACGTATGGGTCAAGGTTGTCCGCTACAGCGGAAAGATGGACAGTGTGGATCGGATGAAAGCTTGGTTGACGACAATTTGTATGAACACATTCCGCGACCGTTATCGCAAAGATGTGAGAAGAAGCAAACACGTAATGCACCAACCTGAAACATTGGACGTTCCGATCTTGGATTTGGTTCCCAGTGACAACCCGACACCCGTCGAAATGATCGAGCAGAACGACATCCAACTCATGGTACAGCAGAAGATCGGCGAGTTGGACGGCATTTACCGGACGACGATCGAATACTTCTACGTCTATCAATATTCGTTGATCGAAATCGCGGAATTGATGAAAGTATCGATCGGCACAGTGAAATCCCGACTGTTCCGTGCGAAAAAGTATTTGAAGGAATTAATGATGGACGACACAACAGTGAGAGAATACGTCACTGCTTAATTAAATATATGTATCAATGCCTCTGTTTTTATAATGGGGGCATTTTTTATTTTGTTTATTAGTACGGAAAGCGCCGCTTGGAGCGGAATAAAATTAATAAAACATAGTTTGCAACCAGCAAGTAAGGGGAACTTGTAAATGGTAACTAGACTACGGGGTTGATTGAATGGAGAAAATGAAAAAATGGGTACGGCCAAAATGGTTCATCCTCATGGCCATCTTGCTGTTCTTATTTCTATACGTCGGGGTCATCACCTGGCACACATATAAACCGCTTCCGGAAGGCGTCAATTACGAAGGTGACATCCATTGGACGGACGACGTTCAAATGCTCACCGATTTGACGTATGCCCAAAACAAAAAAGGGGACGGGATGGTGCATGAGCTCTCCATCTTTGATGAAATCTACAAAATGATCGACGAGGCGGAAGAGTTCATCGTCCTCGATTTCTTCCTCATGGACCACTACACGGATGAAAAGATCGACTTTCCTAACATCTCGGAAACATTGACTTCAAAATTAATTCAAAAGAAAAAAGAGAATCCGCAAATGGACATCATCTATATTACCGACCCTCTCAACACAGGCTACGGCTCCTATGAATCAAAATGGTTCAACCAGCTCGAGGACGCCGGCATTGAAGTTGTCTACACCGATCTCGATGAGCTGCGGGACTCGACGCCTATCTATTCGGGCCTCTACCGGACTATTTTCCGCTGGGTCAATTTTGAAAAGGAAGGCTGGATTGCAAATGCGATGTCGAACAAAGCGCCGAAAATGACGTTGCGATCGTATTTGATTCTTTTGAATGTGAAAGCGAACCACCGGAAGACGTTCGTGACGGACAAGGCTGCAATCGTGACGTCGGGAAATCCGCATGACGCGAGCGGACTCCATGGAAATGTCGCCTTGAAAGTGGAAGGAAGCGTATTAAATGATATTTTAGAGGCGGAAGAAGCGGTCGTCCGCTATACGAATGGTGGTTCCTTGCCGCGCGTGGACGTCAAGGAGGGGCAAGGCGGCGAGTACGCAGTGCAATATCTGACTGAGAAAAAAATTCACGATGCGCTACTCGGCGATATTGCAGCAGCCCAAGAAGGGGATACGATCCGGATGGGCATGTTTTTCATTGCGATGCCCGATATCGTGGAAGCCATTGTCGATGCGTCGAATCGGGGCGTCCATGTCCAAATGATTTTGGATCCGAATGAAAACTCGTTCGGCAATGAGAAGTCGGGCTTGCCGAATCGTCCGGTCCTACAGAAGATGATGGATGAGACGGACGGGAAGCTGGACGTCCGGTGGTATAACACGGTCGTCGGCCAGTACCATACGAAGCTCGTCGTCGTCCATACGAAGCTCGAAACGTACATTACGAACGGCTCCGCGAATTTGACCGACCGTACATTGAACAATTACAACCTCGAAGCGAATTTGAGGGTCATCGCGCCGAATGACAGCGAGCTGTCTAGCGAAGTTGACAATTATTTTGACCGGCTCTGGCACAATGAAGATGCCCTCTATACACTCGATTTCGAGGAGTACCAAGATAAGTTCACATTCTTCCAGCGGGGCATTTACCGCCTTCAGGAATTATTGAAACTAACAACCTACTGAACGTCAAAAGGCTGTCCACGAACGGAACCCCATTCGTCGGCAGCCTTTCTTCATTCTGTCAGCTCAGCAAGTTGCTTATTCAACTCGGCTAATCTTTCTTCCATCGCGGCAAGGCGTTGCTCTGCTTTATGGACCGAATCCGCATGTCCGGTCGACTCCAGCTTTTCCACGTCGCCTTGCAAGCTAATGTAATCCATTTTCAATTCCGCGATCGCCGATTCGATTTGTCGTTTATTCATGTGGAAAACTCCAATCGTTTTCCTTTAGTGTAGCATATCCGACAGTGCTTTTCCGCCTGCTCCGCGTTTCGGGTGTTCCAATAAATAATAGATCGTCTCGACGACTTTGTCCTTTCCGTCCCCGAGTCCGAGCGCAAGTTGGCGTTCGATTGAACGTTTTCTCAATGGTTCGTGAAGCAGCGGCTCCATGATCGCGTTCAATAGATTGGACTGTTTCACTTTCCTTCCAAGGCCAAGATGGACGAAGCCGTGCTGTTCTTTCGGGAATGCAAGTCCCAGTTCGAAGTCATTCTGGGATAGGACGACGCACGGGATGCCCATAACGGCGACTTCATAAGGCATATAGCTCGATGCGCATAAAATTACGTCTGCGGTCGCATAGATTTCCGCTATATTATAGGGCGGTTGCTGGACGAGCGTGTTGCGTCTGCCAAGCGCCATCATCCGGAGCGTGCTGACGTCATGCGGGTAACGCTCTCCGATGAGGACGGTCACTTTCAACGGGATCTGCAACTGGGACACATGCCTGAGTGCTCGGTATGTCAAATTCCCCTCGTCCTCTTCCCCGAATGAAATGACGAGATGAGGTAGGGTGCCTGGAGGGGCCTTCCGTAAACCGGATCTTTCGAAAGTGCGCATCGATGGGTCGGCAATGAAAAGCTGTCGATCCACGACAACATGTTCTGAAGGTTCGTCGATTGATTCCTCCAAGAGGGTCTGAATGACGAAGTCCGCATGCTTCCCTCCGTCGCCGAAATCGTCAAAATGCAAAATGGATGGGACGATGTTGCGGATCTTTTCCACTTCTTCGGAAACCGTCGGGCCTGTGTCGCGGATGAGGAGGTTTGGACGGATGAGTGCCAATGTCTGTATCAGGTTGGCCTTTTTGCCGATCGTAATCGATTTGAATCCTTCCGGAGGTGAAGGGGAGTTTTCACCGACGATGAATAGGACGTTCACTTCTTTTGCGATGTCCCGAGCGAGCACGGACGCTCTCCTTGCAGGGTACGAACCTTTGCCGTCCGACCTTGCAATGTAAAATGCAACAATTTTCTTCTTTGAGTTTTCTATTGGTATCACCCTTTCTATTCCTGTGTATGAAACACTCTCCTTTTCACCCTATGTTTGCAAAAAACGAGTTATGTACAAATACGTGGAATGAAAAAGGAAATGTGGTAAACTATCATTTATTCTTTAGGAAACGGGGTGTTTCCATTGTTCGATTCTCTATTGTTCGACTTGATGCTCGTCATCTTAATCGGGATGCTTTCCCAATGGATCGCATGGAAATACCGCATGCCTGCAATCGTCGTTATGGCATTGGCGGGATTGCTCGTCGGCCCGGTGTTCGGATTGATCAATCCGCAGGAAAGTATGGGGGATCTGTTCGGACCGATTATCACGTTTGCGGTCGCCATCATCCTTTTTGAGGGAAGTTTAAATCTGGACGTCAGAGAGATCAAAGGATTCAGCAAGCCGGTCGGTCGGATTGTTACAATTGGGGCATTTATCGCCTGGATTGCCGGTTCGTTGGCTGCGCATTATTTGGCTGGCCTTTCATGGGAAGTCGCTTTCATCATCGGAGGGCTGTTCATCGTGACAGGCCCGACAGTGATTTTGCCTTTATTGAGGCAGGCGAAGTTGAAGCCGCGCCCAGCGGCAATCTTGAAATGGGAAGGGATTGTCGTCGATCCGTTCGGGGCATTGCTCGCCGTATTTGCATTCGAATTCATTAAATTCATCAATGCCGAAGTGACGCTGAAGTCGCTGCTGCTCTTTTTCGCAGCTTCCGCATTTGCTGTCCTTCTCGGATGGTTTGCGGCGTTGTTCATCGGGAATGCTTTCGAGCGGGGGAGCATACCCGAGTTTTTGAAGGCGCCGATCCTTTTCGTCGTCGTGCTGTTCACCTTTGTCTTTGCGGATGAAATCATGCATGAGACGGGGCTGCTTGCCGTCACCGCGATGGGGATGAAAATGGCAAATATGCGCCTGACGACGTTGAATGATGTTCGTCATTTCAAGGAAAACATTTCTGTCCTTCTCATTTCAGGCATTTTCGTCATGCTCACCGCGTCGCTTGATCCGAAAATATTAATAGAAATCTTCAATCCCGCAATCATGACGTATGTGGCGGCGATGCTATTTGTCGTCCGGCCGTTGTCAATTTGGATTTCCACGATCGGGACGGATTTGAACGTCCGTGAAAAGCTGCTGATCGGGTGGATTGCACCGAGGGGAATCGTGGCGCTTACCGTATCGGGATATTTTGCCACCATTTTGCTGGAAAACGGGTATGAAGATGCGGAGCTGCTCACTGCCCTGACATTTGCGCTCGTCCTGTCGACGGTCGTGCTGCACGGATTTTCAATCGGTTTTATTGCCAAAAAGCTGAACTTGACGACGACAGACGAATCGGGCGTCGTCATCATTGGAGGAACGCGCTTCGGGGCGGAATTGGCGCAATCGATCAAAGACACGGGCAATGAAGTGCTGCTCATCGATGAGTCGTGGGCGGCGCTAGCGGATGCAAGAAGGCGCGGACTAGATAGCTATATAGGAGATATCCTGTCGGAGCAGATTGAATACCATATCGATTTGACGCCTTACCGGTATATGCTGGCGATGACGAAGATGGATCTGTACAATGCGCATGTTTGTGCAGACTTTGAGCCGGATCTCGGGCGTGATCATTTATTCCAAACGGCTTTCCACGTCGGAAAAGATGTCGAGGCATTCACGATTTTGGGCGGGCAGACGTTATTTTCCCCGTCGATCTCGATCTACAGTTTGGAAGAGCGGATGCACGCCGGGCACGTCATACGGAAGACGCTTATCACAAAGCAATACAGCTATACGCAATATTTGCGTGAACGTGATGATAAATCGATTCTGCTTTATATACTCCGGGCTGACGGATCCATTGAATTCTTCACGCCGAACGTTGAGCTGCAGGCGAGCGCGGGTGACGTAATTGTTGTGCTGGCATCTCCTGCAAAAACGATTGAGCGGGTGAAGGAGCGGTTGGAAGAGGAAAATAGCGACACGGAAATTCCATACGAAAAATTGGAAGAATTGTTCGCCGAAGATTCCTTCGAAGGTAAGCGAGATATTCCGGGAGAAGCTCCGAAGTCGAACGGGACCTCCAAATAAGTCTGTTTATAGGCAATCGTACCAATCGTTATGGTACGATTGTCTTTGTAGAAACAGCTTTGAGGAGGATGCCAAGTGAAAGTTTTGTTTGTGGACGGGACCATTATCGGCAGCAAAACAGGCGCCATGCTTGATACGGTCGAAGAGTATGTGAAAAAAGCAAGCAGTCATTTCCAAATTGAACGGATGAAAATGGCGGATTATGATCACCAATTCGTCGATGGGCGTCCGTCGGAACAATATAACGAGGACATGCAGGAAATGGTCCGGAAGTTTGAAGAAGCAGATGCATACATCATTGCGACTCCGATCTTCCAAGGTTCCATTCCAGGCGTGCTGAAAAACGCATTCGATATGCTGCATCCTCATGCGATGCGCTACAAGCCGGTCTCGATCGTCGCGAATGGCGGCACGTACCAGCACCATCTTGTTCCTGAAAATCAGCTGAAGCCGATTTTAGATTACTTCCGCTGTCTCGTAACGCCGAATTTCGTCTATACCCATTCAGGTCATTTCGATCAAGACAACCGCATCATCGATGAAGATGTGCATAACCGTCTGCGCGAATTGGCAAGGGTATTTGCGAAGTATACAGAGATGAGCAAAGATCTTTCGAAAGATGTATTGGACGCAAATTGAATTTTTATAAGGGCTGTCCGGAAAGTCATAAGTTGACTTTCTGTGACGGCCTTTTTTTATTTTGCTGAATCGCGTCCAAAGTGCGTGGTCGCGCGTCCAAAACAAGTCATCTCGCGTCCAAAGCGAGTCGTTTCGCGTCCAAAGCGAGGCATCCCGCGTCCAAAGCAAGTCCCCTCGTCAACAAATTTCGCCGGACATGCAACGGAAGGCGTTCTCCCTTATAATTGAACTATGTAGAAAGGGGATTTATTTATGTCCAAATCAGTAGTGTTGGCCGAAAAGCCATCCGTTGCGAGGGATATCGCGCGGGTGCTCGGTTGTAATAAAAAAGGTAATGGCTTTTTGGAAGGCCAAAAATATATTGTCACATGGGCGCTCGGGCATCTTGTGACGCACGCCGATCCGGAAGGGTATGGCAATGAATATAAGGAATGGAAGCTTGAATACTTGCCGATCATTCCGGAACCGTTCAAATTGACACCGATCCGCCAGACATCGAAGCAGTTCAATGCTGTCAAGGCGCAGCTTCGTCGAAGTGATGTAAATGAAGTCATCATCGCCACGGACGCGGGGCGTGAAGGTGAACTTGTCGCACGCTGGATATTGGAAATGGCGAAGAACCGCAAGCCTGTTAAAAGGCTCTGGATTTCATCGGTCACCGATAAAGCGATCAAGGACGGGTTTAACAATTTGAAGGATGGAAGACAGTACGAAAACTTGTTTGAAGCAGCGGTTGCTCGCGCAGAGGCTGACTGGGTCGTCGGTATCAACGCGACGCGCGCGTTGACGGTGAAATATAATGCACAATTATCGACGGGGCGTGTTCAAACACCGACGCTCGCTATGATAGCGGAGAGAGAAAAGCAAATACGCGAATTCATACCGAAATCATATTACGGTTTGCAGGCGTTGACTGAAACGGCGAGGTTTACGTGGTCCGACAAAGCGGGGCAGACGCAGTCGTTCAATAAAGAGTCGATTGAAAAGCTATTGGCACAACTTGACGGAGTTCATTCCGGAAAGGTGAGGGACGTGAAAACGACCCCGAAACAACAGCCGGCACCTCCTTTATTCGATTTGACGGAATTGCAGAAAGAAGCGCATAGACGTTGGTCCTGGTCTGCGAAAGAGACGTTGTCGACCTTGCAAAATCTATACGAGAGGCATAAAGCGGTGACATATCCGCGGACTGATTCGAAACATTTGACGTCCGATATGGCAGGGACGCTGAAAGAACGTATCAAGGCGGTCGACATCGGACCGTACCGGAAATCAGTCAATGTATTGTTGCGCTCAAATGCGGTGAAACCTCAGAAAGGTGTCATTGACGACAAACGCGTCTCCGATCACCATGCAATCATCCCGACGGAGGAGACGCCGATCTATCAAAACCTTTCCGATAAGGAGCAGCGCCTATATGATTTGATCGTCAAGCGGTTCCTTGCCGTTTTCTTTGGTCCATTCCGCTATGAGCAAGTGACTGCGGAGCTTGAAGTGGGAGGGGAGCTCTTCAAGGCGAAAGGAAGGACTGTCACGGATGAAGGGTGGAAGGCAGTTTATTCCACAGATGAGGAAGAGGAAGATACGGACCGGTTGCCAGCCTTCTCGAAAGGTGCCGAAGTCAACATCCGTGCCATCGTCATGACGGAAGGGCAGACAAAACCGCCGGCGCGTTTCAATGAAGGGACGTTGCTTGCGGCAATGGAAAACCCTTCTCAGTTCATGGCAGGAGAGTCGAAGGATCTGATCAAGACGCTTGGCGATACAGGTGGCCTTGGTACGGTAGCGACTCGCGCTGACATTATCGAAAAGCTGTTCAGCTCGTTCGTCATCGAGAAAAAAGGAAATGACATCTTCACAACATCAAAAGGCAGACAACTGCTCGAGCTCGTGCCGGAAGATCTGAAATCCCCAGCTTTGACGGCTGAATGGGAGCAAAGCCTGACAAAGATTGCAAACGGTAAAATGAAAAAAGAAGCCTTCATGAAAGAAATGGTGGACTTCTCGAAGAAGACCGTCAAAGAAATCAAAACGGATGATAAAAAGTTCAAGCATGATAATGTAACAGGGAAAATGTGCCCGGATTGCGGGAAGCCATTGCTTGAAGTAAATGGCAAACGCGGCAAGATGCTCGTCTGCCAGGACAGGGAATGCGGCCATCGTCGCAACGTATCCCAATTGACGAATGCGCGATGCCCGAACTGTAAGAAGAAGCTCGAATTGCGCGGAGAAGGGGACGGAAGGATTTTCGTCTGCAAATGCGGCCACCGGGAAAAGCTTTCCGCTTTTGAAAAAAGACGTGCCCAGTCTGGCGGCAAGAAGGCGGACAAACGCGACGTGCAAAAGTATATGAAAAAGCAGGAGGAAGAGCCAGTGAATACCGCGCTCGCGGATGCTTTGAAAAAGATGTTCGAGAAGTGATACGTGCGATGGCTAAAACGGCAAAACTGCTTTGTAAGTAATGGTCGATAAAAGGAAGATAGCGTCGAATAAGTAGGTGGAAGTAATCAGTCTGAAATACCTTTTGAATAATCAGACTTTAGATCTTTTGCAGGATGTTTCCATATTTGAAAACTGGCTATAATACACATAACTAAAAGTGGATACGTATCGGGAGGTGAGTGACATGAATGCCATCATGACGTTCGCAACCGCTGCAGATCAAATGCAACGGTATGACGCAGTGAGGCGCAAAAGTGCTGAACAAGCCTATTACCGCAATGCGGATTACAATGGCCGGAACCAGAAGACGCTCGATGATTTGGAAGCATTACTGACAGGGAAGAGTGAGCCGGAATCCGTGCAGGAAAGCCGGGAGTTCAAGAAGCTTGACGCAGGGCAAGTGAAGCAGATCGCTCTTCCTCTCGGGAAGACATTGGAGGAAACCATTGATGCGTGGCGGGATGTCCGCAGAGAAGCGGTTTCGGTACAGGAACCGACGACCGCGGATCATCAGCTGGCGGCTACCGCTTCCGCCAAGATCATGGAAACGGAAACAAGACTCGCCCTTCAAAAGCGTGAGCAGTCGCAAATGGAGGCGGAAGCAAACCGGGCAAAGGCTGAAGAGTTCAAAGTGGCATCCATGGACCTTCCAACGGATCTTGAACGGGAAGTGCTCCTGGAACAAAAACGCTTTGCAAAGGCGATTTCAGCTTACTCGATTCAAGTGGAAGCGAAGCAGAATGGATTCATTGCCGAATGGCCAAGTATCAATAGAACCGCCTGATAAGGAGGGTCGCCAAATGATGGCGGCCCTTTTGAGCATTGGAAGGGAATATTATATTATGAAAATAAGGGAAGCGTGCTCGAGTGATATTCCTCAACTCGCCTATTTAATGGGACAGTTAGGATATACAACTTCGGTTGAACAGATGAGAATGCGTTTTGAAAAGATAAGCGCACAACCTTCCTATCATACCCTAGTAATTGATGTTGGAGGAAAAGTGGTAGGCATGTCTGGTTTATGCACGGGGATTTTTTATGAGTCGGATGGTATATATGTCCGTATTGTAGCCTTTGTGGTGGATGATACTTATCGCAAAAAAGGACTAGGCAAGCTTTTATTAGCTGAATCTGAAGAGTGGGCAAGGAGTAAAGGGGCAGTTGGTATTGTGTTGAATAGTGGGAATCGAACAGAACGTATAGCGGCGCATGCTTTCTATAAGGCAATGGGATATTGGGGAAAAAGTACTGGATTTGCAAAGCGACTTTAATATAAATGAGTAAACTTCGGGAAGTGGATGTGAGAAGGTATGGCGAAGCAGAAAAAATCTGTGAAGACGAACGCAGTACGGCTATTAGAAAATGAACAAGTGCCGCATGAGCTAATGGAATATGACATTAACGATGGGCAGTTGGATGGCGTGTCGGTCGCTGCAAAGACGGGGCAAGCGGAGGAATTGGTCTTCAAGACGCTCGTCACGATCGCCGGCCCGCGTGAGCTTTTCGTCTTCATCGTCCCTGTTGCGGAAGAGCTTGATTTGAAGAAGGCAGCGAAGGCAGCGGGTGTGAAGAAACTCGATATGCTACCGTTGAAGGATTTGACGAAAGAAACAGGGTACGTCCGTGGGGGCTGTTCGGCAATCGGCATGAAGAAAAAATATCCGACTGTGATTGACGCTTCTGCTGAAAAGCAGGAGCAGTTTGTCGTCAGTGCAGGGAAACCGGGATTGCAGATGAAGCTGTCCCCGACAGACCTTGCCCATGTTGCCGAAGCGTCTTTCAGCGACATCATTAAAGACTAATCGCATATATCATGCCTTCTTGACACGTGCTACAATGGAACAGAGAATTCGCTATCCACGATGGAGTAGCATGGAAAGAAGAATGTAGATGAAAAAGATTTTTGTATGGAGATGGACATTTTTTATTGTCGGCGTAATAGTATTGTCGCTCGGCATTACGATGACGATTAAAGGGCAGCGCCTTGGCGTCGGCCCGTGGGACGTCCTGCACATCGGCCTATCCCGACACTTCGGGCTGACAATTGGGACATGGAGCATCATCAGCGGCTTAACCCTCATCACTTTAACCTCCCTTATGATTAAACAATGGCCGAAGCTCGGGACTTGGCTGAACATGATCTTGCTCGGCCTTTTCATCGACTTGTTCAACTGGATGTTGCCGGAATTCGAAACGATGACAGGGCAAGTGATCATCTTCACGCTCGGTGTCATTGTCATGTCTTACGGCGTCGGCATCTATGTCGCGCCCAATGTCGGTGCGGGACCACGGGACAGCCTCATGCTCATCCTCGTCGACAAACTCGGGATTAGCATGAAAAAGGTGCGAACGATGAATGAAGTGATTGTCGGCTTCGCGGGCTGGCTATTAGGCGGTCCGGTAGGCATCGGCACAGTCATCATCGCCTTCCTCCTCGGCCAAATCGTCCACTACGCCTTGCCACAATGCCGCAAGCTATTACTGAAACTTGCCGGCGAGGAAGACGAGGAAGTTTTATTTCGGAAATAAAGAATGAAAGCACAGGCAGACAAGTAACGGGTTCGGTTGATGGGGAGAGAATGCCAAAACGCACCTCAAATATCACCCTTATCAGCATACGTTTCACAACTTAAGTAACAGTATAAACAGCATTAAAAAACGCACTTTCTTAGGTGCGTTTTTACTTTTCGTATTTTATTGTTGTTATTTCAATATGCCTTACTTAACAATCGCGTCCGATTGTGGAAGAGGATTGCACTAAACATTATCCTTTTCCAGCCATTAACGCTGAATGTTTTCTAACACCCGAGGATTGTTCCCATTGTTTGAATAAGTGACGAAATAATCCACCTCTTCTTCGATAAGGTTCCAAACCATCTTCTCTTTTATCATTATCTTGAACGTTTCTTCTTTGTTCGGCATGTTCGGGTTGTATCCCTTGATCCAATATTCTTTGTTGTTGTTCGACTGACCTTTTTCAATCACAACAAACGACGAGGTGGTTGATACTCCCCCACAAGAGGCGAGTAATAATGTGAAAAGGATGATGAATAGCCTGAAAGATTTTTTCATAAATTTTCCTCCGGTAACTAAATAATGCTTCTAACAATCTGGCTCGTTTGTTAAATGAATACTTTAACTATATCCTATTCTATCGTAAAAGGCCCCTCTTTCCCTTTAATTAATTTAACTATTTCAAAACTTTTTCACAACTGTTTTTCAACAAATTAACAGGTGTTTTATGAGTACAATTAGCACTGTAATTCGCAATGGCACATAATTTAATGCGATGTTGTGAATTACCATGCTAATAGCTATGCCAATTCACCTGAATTTTAAGACGTAACGTTGATATAACTACAAAAACAGGGACACCAATTCATATGCGAATTGCGTCCCTAATTGGTATGTTATTTAATGTTTTCTCCCCGTGTTCCGAACCCGTTAGCAGACAAGCCGTGCTTTTTTTTATTGTCTGGGCATATGGTAGAAATGCAAGTAGTCAATTGGGAAAGGATGGTCATCATATACGGGACAATAACGGAATACATGGGGACAGCCTATACAGGGCTCGGGGTTGCGCATAAATACGATACTTTGATCGCCACCGCTAACAAGACGATTTTTTTGAAAGCACCGCCGACAAATGCGATATCAAAAGTATTGAACGATGCGGCTGCACACTTCATCAAAAGGGGCTATGACGTGGATCGCTTCAACAATCCAGTCCAGCCTGACAATACGGATGCCATATATGTGAAGGACCTTAGCTTATTTATTCTCCAAGCGTCCCACCCTGTTTCGATCGAGCCGACCGAAATCGGCGGACGCCACCACGTCATCAGCTTCTATGATGCTTACGACGAAGGGAAACTTCAAAGCCGCACGACTGAAATGGCCCAAATTGCAGACGAATCAAGTCGAGTGTTTACGAAAATGATGCAAGCGATGTCCGAAGCGAAAGGGATCCATGATGACTGGGAGCAAGTGAATATCGTCAGGATGATGTGGCATGAACATGAGCAACTGATCGAGTCGTTGAAAAATGAGCTTTTCGGCACGATGAAGCTGCATAAGAAATCGACAGTGTCGCACCGGATCGCCGGCTCGTTATCTCCAGGCGGGGCCCGTGATTTCATTCCTTCCATTACGAGCTGGACGAAGAGGAGGATCCTTATGAAAGGGTTGTCCGGGACGGGGAAATCGACCATGCTGAAAAACCTTGGCAAAGAGGCGGAGCGTCGGGGGATTGACGTGCTCTACGGCTGGTGCGGCCTAGATCCGACAAGTGTCGACATTTTGCTGTTGCCGGAGTTGTCGGTATGCTTGTTCGACGCGACCCAGCCGCATGAATATGATCCTGAAAGTCCATTGGATGAAGTGCTCGATCTCGTCTCGATGTGCACGGAAGATGCGGAAGCGGAAGAGAAGATCCGTGAAATCAGTGGGCGATACAAGGAGAGGATCATGGACGCGACAGGTTATATGCATGCGTATGCGCACAGCGAGAACAGGCTGCGTGAAGTCGTCGATCAGGCGATTATTAGGAAGACTTTCGAGGAAAAAGCACGTCAACTTTCAAAATGGATTGATGTATAAAACGATTCCTTCTGCGAGAATCGCCCACTTATGCTAAAATGGGGGCATCAATCGTTTGAAAGGAAGATCATTTTGTCAAAAGTGCTCGATGCGTTTTTACAGGAAAATTTACAGGAACTGCGCGACCAAGGCCTCTACAATGTAATCGATCCGGTAGAAGGTCCGAACGGTCCTGTTATTAAAATTAATGGGAAAGATTTAATCAATCTATCCTCAAATAACTATTTAGGGTTAGCGACGGACGAAGATTTGAAAAAACTCGCGATTGCGGCGACGGAAAAATACGGCGTCGGTGCGGGAGCAGTCCGTACGATCAATGGAACACTAGATATTCATATTGAACTTGAGAAGAAGCTTGCGGAATTTAAAGGGACGGAAGCTGCAATTTCCTACCAATCCGGCTTCAACTGTAACATGGCGGCAATTTCTGCGGTCATGAATAAACAGGACGCCATTCTTTCAGATGAATTGAACCACGCTTCGATCATCGACGGCTGCCGCCTGTCCGGCGCGAAGATCATCCGCGTCAAGCACCAGGATATGGACGATTTGCGTGCAAAAGCGAAAGAAGCGAAGGAGTCCGGCCAATACGGCAAGTTGATGTATATTACTGACGGCGTGTTTTCAATGGACGGCAACATCGCGAAGCTTCCTGAAATCGTGGAAATCGCGAAGGAATTCGATTTGATCACCTATGTCGACGATGCGCATGGATCTGGCGTAACGGGCAAAGGGAAAGGGACTGTGAAGCATTTCGGTCTCGAAAAAGAGATCGATTTCCAAATCGGAACACTATCGAAAGCGATTGGCGTTGTCGGCGGCTATGTTGCCGGGAAACAGGAGTTAATCGACTGGTTGAAAGTACGCTCCCGTCCGTTTTTATTCTCCACAGCTTTGCCGGCAGGCGATGTTGCTGCTATCATGGGCGCGCTGGACAAAATCATGGAATCTACTGAGCTACATGATAAGTTATGGGAGAATGGAAGCTACTTGAAAAAAGGATTGAAGGAATTGGGCTTCAACATTGGTGTTTCCGAAACGCCGATCACGCCATGCATCGTCGGCGATGAGAAGTTGACGCAGGAATTCTCGAAACGGTTGATCGAAGAAGGCGTATACGCGAAGTCAATCGTGTTCCCGACTGTTCCGAAGGGCAAAGGGCGCGTGCGCAATATGCCGATCGCTTCCCACACGAAGGAAATGCTCGATGATGCACTTGCTATCTATGAAAAAGTCGGAAAAGAACTCGGCGTCATTTCGTAAGAATAGATGAAAGACGACTGTCGTATCAGTGTAATGCTGATGCGGCAGTTTTTTTGATTTTCGGGTATAAATTGAGTTTTATTCTTCTGGAAAGAGGGTAATAGATACGAAGCAGATCACTTTGAAAAGGTGGGCCACGAATGCGATACAATGAAAGCGTCCAACTTTTGCAATCGAACGGCAGAGCCGGAGCGTCGATTGTGAAATTCAGATATGAAAAGATCAAAAAAGTGATGCTCATGATCATTCGTGAAGCGGGCATCATCTCATTCGAAGAGCTATCGAACAGGACATTGAAAAGATTGACGCCGTTCGATGGAAACAATCGGTGGTATATGGAAGCGATTGTGACGGATCTCGAAGCGAGGGGCCAGCTTGTATGCCTGTTGCTTAACGGTCAATTATTCGTGAAATCCGTAGGGTAAGCACTATAAATAAATGAAATAAGCCCATCTTAGAAGAGATGGGCTATTTTTGCGTTATTCGGTTTTTCATCTACCTCGTCGGCAAGTGGACTTGTTTGGCAACTTCATCGTGGAAAACGGTCGTCAGTTCTCCGTTCGGGAGTTCGACGTCATATTGCATCGGTTCATTCGGCCGTATTTCGACGATCAGGCCTCGTCTTCCATCCTTCAACTCCACGAAAGCCTCTTCCATGAAGTCCATTTTTCACACCTCCTCGGTCGAAAAGACTCCTTCCGCCATTCTCTTCAACATATAATGCACGACATAACGCTGCATGCCGACTGCATTTCTCGTTGCTAGCGCAGCTTCAGTTTGGAATGCATCCTTCTGTCCCTGCTTCAAGGCGATGATCGCTTTGAGGGAGTGGACCATCCACGGAGTCCGTACCTTCGACAAAGATTCAGAAGACTTCTCCTTGTTATTACTCATTGTATACCCAATTCCCGCATAATAATCACGGTAGAAAGTAGTCGTCATCTTCTTCGATGTTTCTATTAAACGTCTCCAATCCTTTTGGAATACTAGCAGATTGGCATTATACACATCTTGCACTTCCGCTTGTGGATAGGACTTCAATATTTTATTCAATGAATCGTGAATCTCCTTATCGGTTCCGTGTGCCAAGGCATAAGCATAGCTGAAGATCGGTTTATTCTGATGGTTGGCCAAATAGCGGTCAATTAGTTTCAGGCTCCTTGATCTGTAAATGATATAGAAAGGATAGCCCATCGTCAAAATGAAAGTGAACAACATAATAATCGTGAAAACGAGCCATGTCTGCAGTCCTGTTAAAAATAATGCAACCGCCAACAAGGCACTGATAATAATGACTACTATAAAATTGGCATATTTACTGAACATCGTGCACCTCAATGTTTTTTCTATAGTATACCAGAAAAATAAAAGGAAAAGATGATATAGGAGGAATAGCTGTTGTGTTTTGCAGGCACACATAATATAATCTTTCTGTGTTGATATGAATGAGTTTACTTATTTATTAAAAAACAATGTCCTGCCCATAAATACATATGAATTTTAGGAGGAGTTAAGATTGAAAAAGATAATGGTGACTGGCGCACTAGGCCAGATAGGTTCGGAATTGATTGGTAAATTGCAAAAAGAATATGGTGAAGATAATGTGCTATCGACAGACATCCGTCAGCCGTTGCAACCGGTTGCGGGACCGTTTGAAGTGCTCGATGTGACGGATGGTAAGAAGATGTATGACGTGGCGAAGGATTTCGGCGCAGACACAATTATGCATATGGCGGCACTTCTATCCGCCACAGCCGAAGCAAAGCCGCTATTTGCATGGAATCTTAACATGGGAGGCCTCATGAATGCGCTTGAAGTGGCGCGTGAGCTTAACATGCAATTTTTCACCCCGAGCTCGATTGGGGCATTCGGACCTTCCACTCCGAAGGTGAATACACCTCAGGACACTCTGCAACGACCAACGACGATGTATGGTGTCAATAAAGTATCGGGTGAGTTATTATGCGACTATTACTATCATCGATTCGGCCTCGACACGCGCGGTGTGCGCTTCCCAGGATTGATTTCGTACGTGGCGCAGCCGGGCGGGGGAACGACGGATTATGCAGTGGATATTTATTATAAGGCGATTACGGAAGGGAAGTACGAGTCCTTCATAGCAGAAGGTACGTATATGGACATGATGTATATGCCTGACGCTTTGCAAGCAATCGTCGACCTTATGGAAGCGGATCCTGCGAAATTGACGCACCGCAATGCGTTCAATGTGACGGCGATGAGCTTCGAGCCGGGCGAGATAGCAGCATCCATCCGTAAGCATATCCCTGGCTTTGAAATGTCCTACAACGTCGATCCGGTCCGTCAAGCGATTGCAGACAGCTGGCCAAATAGCATCGACCCGTCAGCAGCCGTTGCGGAGTGGGGATTCCATGCGACTTACGATTTGGATTCGATGACAGTCGACATGTTGGAGAAACTGAAAAAGAAATTGAATGCATAATATGAAAAAGCCGCTGATCCGGAATTGGGATCAGCGGCTTTTATTCATTAAAACAGTAGATGTGCAACGCCTGCAACGATTGGCAGTGCGATGAGCGTACGCAATAGGAAAATGACGATCAAGTCTAGAATATTAATAGGGATTTTTGTTCCGAGAATCAAACCGCCGACCTCGGACATGTAAATAAGCTGAACGACTGAAATCGTCGCAATCGTGAACAACGTAATTGGCGATGTGATTGAGCCATCAGCCAAAATGACTGGCAAGAACATGTCCGCAAAACCGACCACCATTGTCTGTGCAGCTGCCGCAGCTTCCGGAATGCCCAATACGGCAAGAATCGGCTCGAACGGCTTCCCTAAGAACGTGAAGACGCCTGTATATTCCGCAAGCATGAGTGCAACCGTACCAAATGCCATAACGACCGGCGCGACGCCAATCCACATATCAAGCACATTGCGCATGCCATCGGTGAAGATCCTCCCGATGGAGCGGTTCTTCGAAGCGGTATCTAACGCATTTTCCAGTCCGTGGCTAAACACGTTATAACCTTCAGGCAGTTGCTCTTCTTCGCCCGTGAACTTCCGGCCGTCGATATACTCAGCCTTCTTGCCTCTGAGCGGATAAATGCGCGGCATGATGAGCGCCAAAATGACACCAGTGAGAAGCACTGTTCCGTAAAACGGAAGGAAGTAGTTGGACATGCCGACCGTGTCGATAATAACGAGTGAAAACGTAATGGAAACAACTGAAAACGTCGTTGCGATGATCGCTGCTTCCCTTTGTGTATAATGGCCGTCCTCATATTGCTTGCTCGTCAGCAGGACGCCGATTGTACCATCGCCGATCCATGAAGCGAGCGCATCGATGGAGGAACGTCCTGGCAAATTGAACAATGGACGCATTACTTTCACCATCATCGTACCGAAAAACTCCAAAAGACCGAAGTTCAATAACAATGGCAATAAAAGACCTGCAAATAGGAAAATCGTAAATAAGAACGAAACAAGGCCATCCGGTGCTAGAAGCAAGCCGCCCGTGTTTTCATTCCAGATTGCCTCAGGTCCAATTTGGAACGTGACCATGATGGCGAAAATAGCGCCGATAATACGAGTGACGACCCAAAATGGCGTCACTTTGAACAATCCTTCCATAAGAGAAGGGTTAGAACTTGAACGCGGGATGAAGGCATAGAGCAACGATCCGAGCGCCGCGATTATAATAATAATCATTGCCGTCATCGGCATGGCCGGTTCGAGCCAGCCGGATAGGATATCCGCAAGTTTTGCAATTGGAACCTTCCATTCTTCCCCAAATTTCAGAGGAATCATGAAGAGGATAATGCCGAGTATAGATGGAATTAGAAAGTAGAGCCATGTGGATAAATGATGTGTTTTCAACTCTCTCTTGCCCCTTTATGAATAAAGTATCAGTATTCTTGTATAATCATACATACTATCGATTTTTCATCCAGTTGTAAATACAATGGAAAGAAATTGACCTTTTCAGTCTATTGATTAAGTTATGAAAAGGCCCCGTCTGCGTTTGCGACGGGGCGCAGCTGCTTCACGTCTAGTTCCTTGTCATTCGAAGTCCTTATTCCAACGGTACGTGAAAAACTTCTCTTCGTGCAGCCATTTCAATGCTTCAGGGTCTTTTTCGGCCAATCTTTTTTCCATATCCCGCATCATCCAGACGGTTTGGGAAGCGTGTGCGTTCAATGTATTGAGCTTTTTTTGCGCAGCCCCTTCGACATTATGGAGGATGTCGGGTGCGCCGAGCACTTCCGCGGTATTATTTGCGAACGCGATCGTATATAATGTCGGACGTTCAGATTCCTTCATCCTTCTGGCGGCACGGACGACGGCGCGTCCTGTTGCGTCATGGTCTGGATGGACGGAGAGTCCTGGGTAGAATGTAATGATGAGGGATGGGTTCGTATCTTCGATCAAATCGGTGACGAGCTTGATCATCTTTTCGTCATCCTCGAATTCAATCGTCTTATCGCGCAATCCCATCATCCGAAGATCCGTAAGTCCCATGGCGGCCGCCGCGTTTTTTAATTCCTGCTTGCGGATTTGCGGCAGCGTTTCGCGGTTTGCGAAAGGGGGATTTCCTAGGTTCCGTCCCATTTCGCCTAGCGTCAGACAGGCGTACGTAACAGGGACCCCCATTTCGATATATGTGGAAATCGTACCCGACACGCCGAAAGCTTCGTCGTCCGGGTGCGGAAAAATGACGAGTACGTGGCGTTCTTCTTTAATCATCGAAAAGCCTCCTTAACAATCAAACAGCTTAATATGTAAACGGTGTTTCACTAATTTCGAGCGCGACTGCAAGTTTTCCGTCTGGATCGAGCCCTGCCATGAGCAGTCTGTCGTGTTCGTCGACCGTGTAATGGGTGATCCCTTGCGCATAGATCCAACCCGAAGGAAGCTTCAGCCCTACTCGATGCGGCGATTCGCCCGCCACCTTGCCAAGTTCATATTTGACGACGACATTCCGGATGAATGCCCCCGCATTGAAAAATCCTTCCTTGAAATGGGCGGCATACGCGCCATTCGTCGTTTCAAGATGGATGTAAACGTCTTTATTCGCATAGGAATTCAGCAATTCCTGCAACCGATCCGGTTTCACGATGTCCATGAAAAATCCTCCTTCTTACAAAAGCACATATCCCAAGTATATAGAAAAGTGTAAATGAATGCGATTAGCGTGCCTCAAAACATTTTAAGTTTGTAGGTCAAAGGTCACGAAATGACAATATAACTTGGGAAATGATCGATAAGTTTCGGGAAATGACCGATAACTTCGCCGAATTGATCGATATCCTACGGGAAATGATCGATAACCGCCGGGAATTGATCGAAACTTTTTGACGGACAAAAAAAGGCCAGAAGAATCGAATGCTCTTCTGGCCTTTATGAAATCAAATTTCTGTCGTTGTAATGTCCGGTGCGCCTACACGGTTTTTTGCGCCGTGCATTACGGGACCGACGTATTCATTCAACTTCCAGCCGTTCGCAATTGCGGCTGTAACGAATTTCTTCGCTTCGATGACCGCTTCTTTCACGTCAAGGCCATTTGCGAGATTCGCTGTAATGGCAGCGGCGAACGTACAGCCCGCACCATGGTTATAGTGCGTATCCGTTTTTTCTGCTTCGAGCAACGTGAATGTCTTGCCGTCGTAAAACAGATCCGCTGCTTTGTCATGCTGAAGCTGCTTGCCGCCTTTAATGACGACATTGCGCGCGCCGAGAGAATGGATCTTTTCGGCCACCGATTTCATCTGCTCGATCGTCGAAGGTGTTTTCATGCTCGCCAGTTGGCCGGCTTCGAACAAGTTCGGCGTCACAATTTCCGCTTTTGGAAGCAAGTATTCCACCATCGCGTCGACAGTTCCCGGGTTGAGGACTTCGTCTTCGCCTTTACATACCATGACGGGATCGATGACGACGTGGTCGAGCCCGGATTCCGCAATCGCCTCGCCTGCAGTTTGGATGACTTCCTCCGTGCTGAGCATGCCTGTCTTAATGGCGTCGATGCCTGTCGAAAGAGCTGTTTTGAGTTGCGCTTTCAATACATCGATCGGAAGTGAATAGACGCCGTGGCTCCAATTGTTATCGGGATCCATCGTCACAACGACCGTCAAAGCTGTCATGCCGTATGTCCCGTGCTCCTGGAACGTTTTCAGGTCGGCTTGGATTCCCGCGCCGCCTGATGTATCTGATCCTGCGATCGTCAATGTCTTTTTCATAGTCATAGCTGGATGTCTCCTTCGTGTTGGATTACATTCACAGTTAATAGTAATCAAATTTATGAAAATATACAATTATTCCAATTGCGGTAGCGGTTTATGCGTGATTTTCGTCGTTTATGCGCAAATACGAGGACTTATGAGCAAATAATAGAATTTATGCGCATTTGCAGTCGTTTATGCGTAAATGGATGAATATATGCGTGAATCTACGGATTTATGCGTAGTTGGGGGTTTTGAAATAAAAGGCTGATGAACATAGGCTTATCTGTTGTCGGCTTCGAAACTTTTAGATAGTCTAAACGTACAACTATATGTAAATATGTGCGATTACGAGTGTCGAAGGAAGGTGAAAAAGGGTATGGAAGATAAAAAGAAACTGCAAGAAATTGAAAAACTGTTGAAAGAATTGAAGGCGTCTGAATCTGAAAGTGCGGTCACCGTTGAAGAAGCGCTCGGCAGGAAAAAGAGATCTTGGCGTCCGCGCGTGCCGTTCAAGTTTCTTTTTATGTGGAAACGATGGACTCTCTTACTGGCCGTTCTCATTTTGATCACCGTCATTTCATTACCATTCGTAGCCTTTCAATTTTTGAAACTAGGGAGCACTTTCACGGAGCAGAAAGGTGTGTTCCTCGAACATATACAAGATCTGAATGAAATGGCGACAGCGGAGGCGTATACGAAAGTCATCATCGAACGCCAGGACAACCAGCTGTTCGGACAAAGCATCGGCCTGAACGTGCCAGGGACGAAGCGGCAGCTTCTTGTCGTCGTACCAGGTTCGGTGAAGGCGGGCGTCGATTTGTCCAAGCTTACTGAAAAAGATGTCATTATAGATGAAAAGAATAAAACCGCGAAGCTCACATTGCCAGCCGCGACCTTCCTCGGAGGGGCGGAAATTTATTTCGATCAAGTCGAAGTGTATTCCTATGAAGGCGTTTTCCGTCAAAAGGCGGACATTGAAGAGGCGTACGAACTTGCTGCTGAGGCGAAGAAACTCATCGTCGAGGAGGCGACCGGCCAAGGCGTGCTGAAGACGGCGCAATTCAACGCGGAGAAGACGTTAAAGGAAATGTTTTCATTCGCGGGGTACGACGTGACGATTGAATTCAAGGAGTGAGATGCTTGGAGAAAAAGAGATTCGGGAATGATTGGGATGAAGTGCTTGCGGAGCAATTCCAGCTACCATACTACTTGCAGCTTCGCGATTTCCTCAAAAAAGAATACGAAAGCCATAATGTGTATCCGCTCATGGATGATATGTGGACAGCCTTCAAACTGACCCCGTTCAACGACGTGAAAGTGGTCGTGCTCGGCCAGGATCCGTATCACGGGCCAGGACAAGCGCATGGCCTTAGCTTTTCGGTGAAGCCCGGCGTCAAGATTCCGCCGAGTTTGCGGAATATGTTCAAGGAATTGCAGTCCGATATCGGGTGCGCCATTCCGGAAACGGGAACATTGACGGGCTGGGCGAACCAGGGCGTGCTTATGCTCAACACCGTCCTCACTGTGAGGGAGGGGGAGGCGCACTCCCACCGGAAGAAAGGTTGGGAGCAGTTCACCGACGAAGTGATCCGTAACTTGTCCGAGCGCGAGGAGCCGGTCGTTTTCATCCTTTGGGGGCGCCCGGCGCAAGAGAAAAAGAAGCTCATCGATTTAAATAAAAATGCTGTCATCGAAGCAGTCCATCCGAGCCCGCTTAGCGCAAGCCGGGGCTTTTTCGGCAGTCGTCCATACACCAAGGCGAATGCAATTTTGGAAGAGTGGAATAAAACGCCGATCGACTGGTGCCGGACTAGGGACGGGCTGTAAGGGAAGAGGTGGCCGCATGGCTGTAAATTGCTTTCAATGTCAATACTTTTTCGTAACATGGGATCCGAAAAGCCCGCGCGGGTGCAAGGCGTATGGTTTCAAAGCCCGGGAACTGCCGTCCATCGTTGTGAGGCGATCATCGGGTATGGAATGTTTGAAATATGAACCGAAGAAAGGGGGTGCTAGACAATGATTACAACAGACCGGATCATCGAGGAAATGCAGCGCCAGCTTAATTACGCGAAAACCGCAGAAGACGATCAAGCCGTCCGCGAGGCGCTGACAGCGATTCGGGCACTCTGCCAAGTCGTTCTCGCTAGCAACGACAAGAAAGACGAGCCGATCATTACGCCGAGAACGATGGCGATTTCCCATAAGCCGCAAATTTCGTCATTGGAAGGCAGGCATTTGGAGGAAGACGACGCAAACGGCGGCTCGATCTTTGACTTCTAATTGTTAGAAACTTGTCGTGAATGCGGTTTGAATGAAAGGTAAAAGCGTTTATCATTAGGGAGAAAGCATTTAGAGCGGAAAGTAGGGAATCATATGCCATTTTTCATTATCGCAGGCGCCGTCAACGCGGCACTTGCCGTTGCACTTGGCGCATTCGGAGCGCATGCACTGAAAGAGCGCCTATCCGAACGGTACCTCGCCATCTGGGAAACAGCCGTCCAATACCAAATGTTCCATGCTATCGGACTCATCGCGATCGGCATCCTCATGAGCACATCGCTCTTCGGCCCGTCGACCGCTTTGTCGTGGGCAGGATACTTGCTGCTCGCCGGCATCATCATCTTCTCCGGCAGCCTTTACATCCTCAGCCTGTCCGGCATCGGCATATTGGGCGCCATCACCCCAATCGGCGGCGTCGCCTTCATCGTGGGCTGGATCATGCTCATCATCGCAACGGTGAAGTTCGGAAAATAACATGGAAACGGTTTGAAGAATCTGTTCTTCAGACCGTTTTTTTTGAATCGCGTCATGGGGGAGGGGGGCCGCGCCCAAAGTGAGTGTTTCCGCGCCCAAAGTGAGTGCCTCCGCGCCCAAAGTGAGTGCTCCCGCGCCCAAAGTGAGTGCCTCCGCGCCCAAAGTGAGTGCCTCCGCGCCCAAAGTGAGTGCCTCCGCGCCCAAAGTGCGTGCTCCCGCGCCCAAAGTGCGTGCTCCCGCGCCCGAAGTGAGTGCCTCCGCGCCCAAAGTGAGTGCTTCCGCGCCCAAAGTGCGTGCTCCCGCGCCCAAAGTGAGTGCTTCCGCGCCCAAAGTGAGTGCTTCCGCGCCCAAAGTGAGTGCTTCCGCGCCCAAAGTGAGTGCTTCCGCGTCCAAAGTGAGTGCTTCCGCGCCCAAAGTGCGTGCTCCCGCGCCCAAAGTGCGTGCTCCCGCGTCCAAAGCGAGTCCCCGCGCGCCCAAGGCAAGTTCCTCCGCACGTCCAAACTCATGAAATTCTCCATAAATCTGTCAAAACTATCCTGTAATCCTTTTCCCACTTCTTAGTAAACTAGAAGAAAAGGGGGAGTTTCCATGGTGTTGACCCGTCAACGTTCAAAGCAAAGCATCCTTGCCGTATTGCTGTTGCTTGTCCTTGTAAGTAATTATTTGGCTTATCGGCTTCCCGCCATACCATTGCCGGCGGATCCGCGTGGTGTTGTCATCGGTTCTATGCTGGACTTGGCAATCGTTGCACCGCTTCTCATACTTGCAATGACGCGCAAAAAGGGCTTCACGTTGAAACGCTTTTTCACATTCATGGTGATTGGTCTCGTCGCGGCCCGGTTCGTCATTCCTGGCGAGTATTTCGAGCCTTTCAAATTCATTCCATATGTTGCGATTGGCTTCGAGGGGTTCCTCCTACTGGCGGAAATCGGCCTCTTGTTTTTGCTCGCAAAGCATTTGCCGACGATTATGAAGGAAGTGAGGAGCACAAACTCCGGCCCAGCGCTTGTGAAGAATAAGGTATCGACCCATCCGTTCGTTTCCATCATAACTGCAGAATCGCTTATGTTTTATTATGCATTTGCTTCGTGGAAGAGGAAGCCATCCGCAGGGGAAACCATGTTTACTTTGCATCAGAAGACGAGCATGATTGCATTTTACGTCATGCTCATCCATGCAATCGTTATTGAGACAATCGGCATTCATTGGTGGCTGCATGGGAAATCCATGATCCTGTCCATTGTCCTGCTTATCTTGAATATCTACTCTGTCATTTACGTGATTGCGGATATTCAAACAGTGCGTCTCAATCCTTTGGCAATGAAAGAAAACCGTATGCATATTTCCCTTGGACTCGGGAAACGCATGGAAATTCCTTATGACGCGATTGAACAAATCGAATGGGGTGATGGGGCGGAACGTTACCCTTTGAAGGCCGTGGGTCTGATCGAGTTCATTGCGAAGGATATGGAGGAATCTAAGCCGAATTGCATCCTTCATTTTAAGGAGCCACTGAAGGCGACCTTGTTTATGGGTGTGGAGAGGGAGTTCCGCTCCGCCGCCATCCGTTTGGATGAACCGGAACGATTCCGCCATGCGCTTGAAAAGAAGTTGGGATAATAAAAAATCTTCCACTGCGAGGAGCAATGGAAGATTTTTTGTTCACATTGGTTGCTGGTTAAAATAATTTAGTTCTTCGTTAAACTCTGCATAGTCGAAATAGATCATCGGTATTAAATAGCGTTTACCGGCAGCTGTGCTCAAAATGACGTGATCCCGGCCGGCCGCTTCCACCATCCCTGGAATCGCCAGTGTATTCTTTCCGGGTTCAATGGCATGTTCGAAAGAGAAATGGAAGACGCCGGGCTTGCCCCGGTTGAGACGGAGAATGTTTTCGATATACGACTGCTCCCGAAAAGGAGGTCTTCCACCGTCACTGGCAGGAATCTGTGGCGGTGTTGCAGGCATTTGCATTTGCTGCTGCTGTTGAAAACCGGGATACCAATAATATTGAACCATGTTTTTCATCCTTTCATTTTTAAGCTTGCGGGCAATCCTGTTCCGTAGGGGAATAGAAGCAATGCGCCACGGGATAACCCCCTCGGTTCCACCATATGCTTTTGGGCTTTCGTTGATGACTGAAAAATATGTATACTATTGGGGAGGGGGGAGATCAAATGCAGTATGAAAATAATATTCCGGTTTTCTTGGAGTTCTGGGAATCGAATGAAGAGCCTGCGCTCGCCGACTTGGAATCGTATCTCAATGAGCATGTGGAAATATATGAAAAGTATTTTCCGATGCATTGTCCGAGGACGGAAGAGCGATTGTCAGCAGCACTCCAGAAATACGAAGGCAAGATTGACGACATCCGTTCCATCTCTGCCAGTTTGCCCGCCGTTATTCGGGAAGTGGATGAGAAGTATGAGCAGACATTCGGGTTAGGCTTGGACCTTTCGTTCAAACTGATGGTCGGCACGTTCGGGTCGAATGCATTCGTGACGAGGGATAATCGACGCGAAATCTATTTTGCCGTTGAAAAGCTTTCTGCGGAGCGCGACCATTTGAAAGTGATCACGGCGCATGAAATTGGGCATGTCACGCATTTTGCGATGGGAACACGAGACGGCTTGGACTGGTCCACTGTCGATTGGGGGCATGGCTTGACGACGCTTTTCACGGAAGGAGCGGCCACGTATTTATCGAAGCGGACAGTTCCAGGCCTTCAGAAGCCGGTCTATTTTTCATTCGATGACGAGGGTGAGCCATGGGTGAAGTGCTATGAGGACAATAAAGCTGAAGTGAAACGACGCTTTTTGGAGGACGCTTTAGGGGAATGGGATATGGCGAAGGAGAGGGAATGGTTCCGTCTATCTGGCGGCGCTTATTTCGGCTATAACCGAATCGGTTACATCCTCGGCACGGACTACGTAGAACAACTTGTCGAGCGGATCGGGGAGGATGCTGCGCTGACATATTGGAATGGGAATGATTTGAAGGCAGATATTGTGGAGTGGTTAGGAAAATGAACGATGAGGGCCGTCTTGGATGGCTCTTTTTTTGTTTGCGGAAAACGTTTCTTTGGGGTTTATGCGTCGTTTTAGCGATTTATGCGCGGAAAATGGATCTTATGCGTCGTTTTAGTGATTTATGCGTGAGAAAACAACTTTATGCGTAAATACACCCGTTTATGCGCGGGATTTTACGTTTATGCGTAAATGTAGACATTTATGCGTTAATTTGTGGCGTTATGCGTTTTTCGCGGACTTATGCGTGAATGAAGTGCGGCTTGTCGCGCTTAATGCTTTTGGCAAATAAACGGGCTCTTTATTGAAAAAACGAATTTGGGGTATGGATAAGCAAAGAGTTATACAGAGGAGTGGTAGGATGCCGACATTCAACTCGAATGGGACAGAGATTTATTACCAGGAGGAAGGTGAGGGCCTTCCGCTTGTGTTGCTGCACGGCTTGACGAGCAACAGCGAAATGTTCCGGCATGAAATCGACGAGTTCAAAAAGAGCTACCGGGTCATCGCACCTGACGCCCGCGGGCATGGGAATTCAGGGAAACCACCGCACTATGAATTGGAGGATCATATACGTGATGTCATCGGGCTAGTCGATTATCTGAAATTGGATTCATTTTACCTGATCGGTGTGTCGATGGGGAGTTACATAGCGCAGGGCGTTGCCATCGAATTGGGCGATCGGGTGAAGAAGCTCGTGCTCGTCGCGACGAAATCCCATGGCAAGCAGGCTTCCATGGAAGAGCTTTTCGATCGGTATGCCGATGAAATGAAGGGCATGACGCCGATCGATAAAATGGTCGCCGCCTCGAAATACATGTTCCACAATCAGACTGCAGTTGGAAAATGGCTCCATGAAACGGCTGAAAACAGCGAACAATTAACGTTGCATGAACAAGCGATTGCTTCGAAAGCATTGGAAGGATTCGATTTCCGGGACGATCTGCATCGGATCAGTGCCGAGACGCTCGTCATTGGCGGTTTGCACGATGGACTGAATCCGCCCGATTACGGAAAAGAGACTGCCGGACTTATTCCAGCGGGTGCCTTCCTGGAATTCAAGTTATCGGGCCACGCGCCGAATGTGGAACAGCATAGTCTGTTCATGGAAGTCGTCTCGAACTTCTTGGAATAATAGCAGAGCGATATCAGGCGTTCTCGCTGTTAATTCAGGCGGCTAGCTAGCTAGCGGTATCAGGCGGTCTTGCCGTTAATTCAGGCGGTTAGCTAGCAGTATCAGGCGGTCTAGTCGTCAGTTCAGGCGGTTAGCAAGCAGTATCAGGAGGTCTCGTTGTCAAATCAGGCGGTTAGCCGGTTACGCACAAAAAAAGAGCCTCATCGCAGGAGGCTCTTTTCCATTAAACTGTGAAAAACGATTGCTTCTTCTCGCCATCCAAAATCGTACCAATGAAGAACGAACCGAATACGCCGTAACGCGCGCTCACTTCATCGAAGCGCATTTCGTATACTAACTTCTTGAACTGGAGCACGTCGTCCGAGAACAATGTAACGCCCCATTCGAAATCGTCGAAACCTACGGAGCCGGAAATGATCTGTTTCACTTTGCCTGCGTATCCGCGGCCGATCATTCCGTGGCTTCGCATTAATTCCTTGCGCTTGTCCATGCTGAGCATATACCAGTTGTCTTCGCCGTCGCGCTTCTTGTCCATCGGGTAGAAGCAGATGTACTGATTGCGCGGCAGTTCCGGATATAGACGTCCACGCACATACGGATTCTGGTACGGATCTTCATCCGATTCGCCCGCAAGGTAGTTGGACAACTCTACGACAGATACATAGGAATAAGCCGGAATCGTATAATCGGCAATCGTTAATTTATTGAATTCAGCCTCGAGCTCCTGCAGTTCGTCGATTGTTGGACGCAAGATCATGAGCATGAAATCCGCTTTCTGCCCAACGACCGTGTAAAACGCATGGCTGCCCGTCTTCGCGTCATCCGCTTGCTGAAGTTTATCCAAATAAGCCATAAATTCGTCGATAGCTGCCTGGCGTTCCTCTTTTGAAATCAACTTCCAGGATGCCCAATCCATCGAGCGTAAATCATGTAGCACATACCAACCATCGAGTGTAATAGCTGCTTCGTTCATATGAATTCAAACTCCTTTAAACGTGATGTGATTCTACCCTTAGTGTAGCATAAACGAATCGAAAACACGGTTATTGCGCATAGAAGTCATACATTTGACAAGAATGAATGACTGTTCCCGCCCGCAGAACTGGTGTATGCTTATATCGGAAAAAAACGAAAGCAAAAAGATCATCAGGAGATATAGATATGTCCAATTTACAACTTCCCCAATGGCGTTTCATCGACGAATCGATAACCGCCAAAAACCGTTCTGCATTGGAGTCCTTCGCGATGGACGATACGCTCTGTCATCTCGTCGGCCAGAAAATGTCGGTGCCGACGGTCCGCACTTGGGTGCATGACGAAACGGTCGTCCTCGGCATCCAGGACCATCGGCTTCCGCATATCGAAAAGGCGCTGCCTATGTTCCAAGAAGCCGGCTATAAGGCGATCGTCCGGAATTCAGGCGGTCTCGCGGTCGTTTTGGATGAAGGCGTGCTCAATATTTCCATCGTCCTTTCCGAGCAGGAAGGGTCCATCGATATTCCGGAAGGGTATGAAGCGATGGTAGAATTCGTCCGCATGCTGTTCCCGGAAGTCGCGGAGCAGATTGAGGCGTATGAAATTGTCGGTTCCTACTGTCCCGGCTCGTATGACTTAAGCATCGGCGGCAGGAAGTTCGCGGGGATTTCGCAAAGGCGTTTGCGCCAAGGCGTCGCGGTCCAAGTGTACTTGTGCGTGGAAGGCAGCGGTGCCGAGCGCGCTCGCCTCATTCGCGATTTATATGAAGTCGGTCTGCAAGGAGAAGAGACGAAGTTCGCCTATCCGGAAATACGCCCGGAAGTGATGGCGTCGCTGTCGGAGCTGATCGGCGAGCCGCTGACGGTTGGAGAGGTAGGCATCCGCGTTCAGCTGCTGCTCCGTGCGCTATCCGAGGATGAAGTCCAGACGGGCGGCTTTACACCTGAAGAGATGGAGCTTTATTTGTTTTATTTGAATCGGGTCGTCGAGCGCAATCAGAAAATGCTTGCAAAAGGCCGATAACAAATGAAAAAACCGCCGGATCAGTGATTGATCGGCGGTTCTTTGGATACGAGATTTCCATTCCGCTCCATCGTGAAGACGGGAGCGGTGCGTTCGTTTTCATCTTCCAATGTAACGAGGCGGCGTGCCCGGTTCATGATTTGTACGAACTGTTCGTAGTCATTCCGGAGGGTTTTATTCTCCTGCTGCAATTTCTCGATTTCTTTTTGGAGAGCATCAATTTTGTCGTTTGCCATTTTAGCAGTCTGCTTCCATCTGAGCGATTCGGTGTCTCCACCGCCCGTATGATGTAAGCGAATTAAATAAGCTATGACTGTATCAAGCGATAAAGCGGATAAAGGAACAGCTGTCTTTTCATCCTGGTCAACACCTTGCGCAGGATTGTATAATTGCTGGCTGCGTCGTTTAAAGTCCGCGCCTAAAACGCGCATAGCCTGCTTCCGTTCTTTTTTCGCTTCTGCCAGCTCTTTTTCGTAATCGCGTCGGACGACTGCATTCCATCTGAAACCGCACGCGGCCGCGGTCCTGTTAAGCTTATCGCCAACCTCTTCAAACGCGCTTAGCTGTGTACTGCCTTCCCGGACGTGCCGTAGCACCGTCTCGGCTAATAAAATATCATTTTCCTCAAGCCAAGCATCCTGTCTAACTTTCACCATCTCCTTGCCTCCTGCCATGTTCATAGTCTCTTTCTTACGGTCAGTGTGTACAGTGTTCAAGCCTTTTATTCATCCAAACTTGAACGTAGGTCAAAATAATTGCAATCATTTTTATGAAAACCTTTCTTTTCTCTCGCTCAGATTTTGATATACTTAATTAAAATGCGTCGACGGAGGTGCGCGATGGACTATAAAAACGAAAAACTTTTCGAAGAGAAAGTATTCAAGGATCCGGTCCACCGGTATATCCATGTGCGCGACAAAGTCATATGGGACGTCATCGGGACGCGGGAATTCCAGCGACTTCGCAGGATTCGCCAGCTCGGGACGACGTATCTCGTTTTCCATGGGGCGGAACATAGCCGCTTCCAACACTCGCTCGGCGTCTATGAAATTGTAAGGCGGATCATTGACGACGGATTCAGCGGACGTGCCGAATGGAACGATGATGAACGGTTGTTGACGCTATGCGCGGCTTTGCTGCACGATCTCGGCCACGGCCCATTTTCGCATGCATTCGAAAAAGTGTTCACGCTCGATCACGAAAAGTTCACGCAAGCGATTTTAACAGGGGAGACGGAAGTGAATCAAGTCCTTCGCCGCGTCTCGCCCGATTTTCCACAGCAAGTGGCGGATGTCATCGGGAAAACATACCCGGACAAGCTTGTCGTCAGCCTCATTTCCAGCCAGATCGATGCCGACCGGATGGATTATTTACAGCGGGATGCATATTATACAGGCGTTTCCTACGGTCATTTCGATATGGAGCGGATTTTGCGCGTTATGCGGCCGGCCGAGGAGCAAGTAGTTATCAAGTTTAGCGGAATGCACGCAGTGGAAGATTATATTATGAGCCGATACCAAATGTATTGGCAAGTCTATTTCCACCCAGTCTCACGTAGTGCCGAAGTCATCCTCATGAAAATCCTTCATCGTGCTAAATATCTACATAACACTAGCTATCCGTTCAAGTATGAGCCTGTCCACTTCAAGTCGTTCTTCGATCGCACATTCGGCCTCGAGGAGTACCTATCATTGGACGAAGGCGTGCTCATGACGTATTTCCAATGGTGGCGCAAAGAAGAGGATGCTATATTAGCGGACTTGTGCGACCGTTTCCTCAACCGGAGACTGTTCCAATACGCCGAGTTCGACCCGGCGACGGAATACCGGAAAATCGGCGAGCTTGAAAAGCTGTTCAAGGAGGCGGGCATCGATCCGGAATATTATCTCGTTACGGATTCCTCTTCAGATCTGCCGTATGATTTTTACCGGCCCGGCGAAGAAAATGAGCGCGTGCCGATCTATTTGCAACTGTCAAACGGCGAGCTGAGCGAGCTGTCGCGTTCATCGGAAATCGTCGATGCCATTTCAGGCAAACGGCGTACCGACCATAAAATATATTTCCCCCAAGATGTTTTAGAGTCAAAGGGAAATCCGCTATATGAAAAGATTTTACAAATGTTAAGAGGTGAGTAAGTTGTTGCAGGAACATGCTAGGATTGTGCAATTCATTTCCATGGCAGAAGAAGTGCGCGGGCGGAAGAAACTGCAGAAGATGATCTATATCGCGAAAAAGATGGATTTCCCTTTCGCTGAAAAATACGAGTTGCATATGTACGGCCCCTATTCGGAGGAATTGACGCTCCGGGTCGAGGAGCTTTGCGAAATGGGCTTCCTGTCGGAGAGCTGCACGGACAAAGGATCGTACGTCCAATACAGCTACAACGTGACGGAAGAGGGCGGGCGATTCCTCGAAACGGCTGCAGCGCCGCATGAAAAACTTGCGGACTGCATTGATCGGCTGAACGGAAAAAGCTCAAGATTCTTGGAGCTCGTATCGACGTTGCTCTATTTCGATTACTTGCCGAAGGACGAGCAAGTTGCGAAAGTGCATATTGTAAAAAATAAACTGAATTTCACCGAAGACGAAATGCAGGCAGCATTTGATTTCATTGCAGAGCTGCAGGCGTGTTCGGTCATAGCATAAGTTACGGAAATCCCCTTTTGACGAGGGGGTTTTTTTGTTGGAATCGCGTCATGGGAGGCGTCCGCGTCCAAAGTGAGTGCCTACGCGTCCAAAGCGAGTGCTCACGCGTCCAAAGCGAGTGCTCACGCGTCCAAAGTGATTGCCCGCGCGTCCAAAGTGTGGTGCTCCGCGTCCAAAGCGAGTGCCCGCGCGTCCAAAGCAAGCCGCCGCGCGCTCAAAGGGGAGTCATCCGCGCTCAAAGCAAGCCGGCCGCGCGCTCAAAGGGGAGCCATCCGCGCTCAAAGCAAGCTGCGCGCGCTCAAAGGGGAGCCATCCACGCTCAAAACAAGCCGCCGCGCGCTCAAAGGGGAGTCATCCGCGCTCAAAGCAAGCCGGCCGCGCGCTCAAAGGGGAGCCATCCGC
>NZ_JBFEGM010000015.1:0-64073 GCF_047228845.1 Sporosarcina pasadenensis | reverse complement strand
TCTTTTCACCGACAGGGTCGGTTGCAAGACTTTATTTGTTGACGTTTTGCTGTTCAGTTTTCAAGGTTCATTTGATTTGTTGTTCATTGCCTCTCTCAGAAGCAACTCTTATATAATACCATGTTCGCAATTCCGATGTCAACAACTTTTTCAAAAAAAAGTTTTAAGCTGTTTCGAAGTAGTTATTCAGTTAGCGGAAACGCAACGTTTATTACTATACCACCCTGTCTTTTTGATTGCAATACTTTTTTCGAAAAAAGTTATCTTTGTCAGATTCACATAGAAGCGATAACCGTGCAATCATTGTTTCAAGCTTGATTGCACGGTGCTTCTCTTATGATTACTCTTTATTTCTCATCTGTGGGAACAGGAGAATATCGCGAATCGATTGAGCGTTTGTCAGCAGCATCACGAGACGGTCGATACCTATTCCAAGACCGCCCGTTGGAGGAAGACCATATTCAAGTGCTTCTATAAAGTCTTCATCCATTTCATGTGCCTCATCGTTGCCTTGCTCCTTTTCGACCAATTGCGCTTCAAAACGCGAGCGCTGATCGATAGGGTCGTTCAACTCAGTAAATGCATTCGCGTGTTCACGACGAACAATGAATAGTTCAAAGCGGTCTGTGAAACGCTCATCTTCCGGATTCTTCTTCGCGAGAGGCGATATTTCTACAGGATGGCCGTAGATGAATGTAGGTTGGACAAGTTGCTCTTCGACTTTCTGCTCGAAGAACTCGTTCAACACATGACCAACGTCCATCATGCCTGTCACTTCTACGCCATGTTCCTTAGCAAGGGCATGGGCTTCTTCCTTCGTCATATGCTTCCAGAAGTCAACGCCAGTATATTCCTTAATTGCATCCACCATGTGCAGACGTTTCCAGCCCGGCGAAAGGTCGATGATATCTTCACCGTATTTCACTTTCGTTGTACCGAGGACATCTTGTGCGATGTATGCAACCATATTTTCCGTGAGTTCCATGATGTCTTTATAATCCGCATAAGCTTCATATAGTTCAATCATCGTGAATTCAGGGTTATGTCTTGTGGAAATCCCTTCATTACGGAAAACGCGGCCGATTTCATACACTTTTTCAAGACCGCCGACAATAAGGCGTTTCAAGTGAAGCTCGATCGCTATGCGCATGTATAGCGTCATATCCAAAGCGTTATGGTGCGTAATGAATGGACGAGCAGTCGCTCCACCTGCAATCGAATGCAGCATTGGCGTCTCAACTTCAAGGAAGCCTTCTCCATCCAAATAGCGGCGCATCGATTGGATGATGCGGCTTCTTGTGATGAAAGTCTGTCTGCTTTCCTCTGAAGTGATCAAATCAAGATAACGCTGGCGATACCGTTGTTCGATATCCTTCAATCCATGGAATTTATCCGGCAACGGACGAAGCGCTTTCGTGAGAAACGTAAATTCAGTCACTTTAATAGAAAGTTCGCCTACTTTTGTTTTGAAGACGTTTCCTTTGATTCCGACGATATCCCCTAGATCCGCGTGGGTAAACTGGTCATAAGCCTCTTCGCCGACCGCGTCTTGACGGACATAGATTTGAATCTGGCCGCCGAGGTCTTGGAGATGGGCAAACCCAGCCTTCCCTTTGCCGCGCTTCGTCATGATCCGTCCTGCAATTTTCACTTCGTGCACCGTTTCATCCAATTCCTCTTTTGAAAGACCCTCATAGGCTTCGCGGATTTCATTGGATAGATGCGTCCGCTCGAATCTTGCGCCGAACGGATCTAAACCGCCCTCTCGCAATTCTTCCATCTTCTGGCGTCTCACCAAAAGCTGATCGTTCAATTCATCCAAATGGGACATTTCCTTCACTCCTTCATCAGTTATCCCTCACGCCGGATGGCATGCTCCTATTGTACACAAACTCTTTATGTAAAAAAAGCCGCCACTATAATGGCGGCTCGCATCGCTGCTTCATTACCCTACACCGACTGCGGACTGTTCTCTCTCCGTCATCTCTTCTGCAAACTGATTCAGCAGGCTGATCAACTCGTCAGCTGTTTCCATCTCGTTGATGGCGTTACGAATATTAGCATTGCCACGAATGCTCTTCATATACCAGGATGCATGTTTACGCATTTCCCTTACAGCGACATGTTCGCCTTTCAGCGCCATGAGCCGTTCGAAGTGCAATAGACAGACGTCAATCTTCTCCCGAGCACTTGGCTCTCCCATCAATTCACCCGTTTCAAGATAGCGCACTGTCCGGTAAATCATCCAAGGGTTTCCGAGAGCCGCCCGCCCGATCATGACACCATCAACGCCTGTTTCTTCCAGCATTCTTTTGGCGTCTTGGGGGGTCTCCACATCTCCGTTCCCAATGACAGGGATGGAGACAGCCTCTTTCATTTGGCGGATGACGTCCCAATTCGCTTTTCCTTCATACATTTGCAATCGAGTACGTCCATGGACGGCAACTGCTGCGCCGCCTGCACGTTCGACCGCTCGTGCATTTTCGACGCCGAAAATATGTTCATCGTCCCAGCCGATCCGCATTTTGACGCTGACCGGTTTGTTGACCTTGTCAACGACCGCAGACACCATTTCGTAGATCTTATCCGGATCGAGTAGCCATTTGGCCCCCGCTTCGCACTTGATGATTTTATTCACAGGGCAGCCCATATTGATATCAATGATATCCGCATTCGTATACTTGTCGACATATTGCGCCGCTTCAACAAGAGTTTCTTTCTCCCCTCCGAAGATTTGCAGGGATAGCGGATTTTCACGTTCATCTATATAAAGCATGTTCATCGTTTTACTATTCTTAAAGACGATTCCCTTATCGCTGATCATTTCAGCATATACAAGGCCCGCGCCAAATTCTTTTACCGTCAATCGGAACGCTGAGTTGCAAATGCCTGCCATAGGGGCGAGCACGACACGATTATCCATCGTAATATTACCGATTTTAAACGGACGCTCTTTTAGATCATCCATTCCTCTCTCCCCCTTCCCCAATCACACATATCGGTTTTCACACCAAATATGGATTGAGTCTGACATTCGCCGTATCAAAGCAACTGCCCGACTTCCTCAACTTTCTTCCAAAGCACAACGCCATCATCATGAGGAACCTCCTTTGCAAACGGTATCCCCGTTGCAGGATGTCCAATTGCAGGCGCGATTTCCAATAAAGGCACGAGAACAAATGCCCGTTCACCCATTCTCGGGTGCGGCACAATTAAATTCTCCGCTTCAATATTGTCGTTATTAAACAGCAAAATGTCAAGGTCTACAGTCCGCGGACCCCATCTAATATCACGTACACGGCCCAAGCTGTTCTCCACATCTTGACATGCCGCCAATAACTCATGCGGATCCAACGATGTCTCCACACGAACGACCAAATTCAGGAAGTCAGCCTGTTCCGTATAACCGACAGGTGCCGTTTCATAGATGGAAGACACTTTCGTCGCTTTGATTTGTCCGTGGGAATGAAGTGCACGTACCGCCTCTTTAAGATTATGCAGTCTGTCGCCGATATTGGATCCTATGGAAATGTACGCGATATTCATGAAAATTGCCCTCTCGTAATTTCCACGGAGACTGAGGCATAGTGACCCCGTATCGGCGGATCAGGTTTTATTAAGACGACCCGGACGCCGCGGACTTGCTCAGCGAACCTTTGTAAAATGAGTCTGGAAATCTCCTCGGCGACGGATTCGATCAACTTCTTCGGCTCCCCTTCGACTACAGTTCGGCAAACTTCGAACACTTCCGCGTAATTAACCGTCTTCTTCAAATCATCTGTTTCTCCGGCTTCAGCCAAATCGACCGCGAGCGATACATTCGTCCGGAAACGCTGCCCAAGCACCGTCTCTTCCTTTAATGCACCGTGATAACCGTAAAACTCCATTTCATTCAAATGAATATAATCCATCCTCGCACCCTCCATTTCCAGATCACTCGACGCTTACTTCTGATTTGCCCGCCAGCACATCCATCATCTTCACCATGCGGGAAATCGCCTTCACATCGTGCACCCGCACTATATGGCAGCCGTGCTCGATGCCGTAGCAAACTGTCGCGCCCGTCCCTTCCATTCGCTCATCGACAGGTAGATCCAAAATGTTGCCGATCATTCTTTTCCGGGATGTTGCAAGCAAGAGCGGGTACCCCAGATTCGAAATACGGCGAAGCCCTTGCATCGCCAACACGTTCTGCATCGTATTTTTCGCAAAGCCGATGCCTGGATCGAGCCAAATATTGCTTTCCGGCACACCCGCCTTGCGTGCGATTTCCATGCTTTCCTCCAAGTCGGCAATCATTTCATCCATGAATGGCCCTGCGTATTCCGCCTTTTCCCGATTATGCATCAGGATGATCGGTGCTCCGTATGTAGCCGCCACTTCGGCGATCCCCGGTTCGCGTTTCGCTCCCCACACGTCATTAATGATTTTCGCGCCCGCTTTCAATGCAGCTTCCGCTACGTCCGCCTTATACGTATCGATCGAAATGACACAGTCCAATTCCCGAACTAGCGCCTCGATTACCGGAACCGTCCGCTCTAGTTCCAACTCGAGCGATACCGGTGCGTGACCTGGACGGGTCGATTCGCCGCCGATATCAATGATTTTCGCACCGTCCCGAAGCATTTCTTCCGCACGCTGCAACGCTGCATCGATTTGTCCGTATTTGCCTCCGTCCGAGAAGGAGTCCGGCGTGACATTTAAAATGCCCATTACCGCCGTCTCTTTTTTGAAGTCAAATTCGGTGCTCCCTAAACGGTATATCTCTTTCGCTTTCGATAATTCCATGAATTTACCCTTCTTTCATTCCATCAATCGCTTGCACGTACAATCGATGCAATTTTTGATAATAAACCCCCGAAGCGCCTGGCATCGGCCGCTCGCCTACCGAAGAGAGCGGGACAATTTCCTGAATCGAGTTCGACACGAACACTTCATCCGCTTGCTCGACATCACTTTTTTCATAAAGCCCGATATGTACATCCATCCCTACCTTTGCCCCAAGCTCCAATATGAAGGCGCGTGTAAGGCCGGGCAGAATTCCCGTCTCTATTGAGGGTGTGTACAGCGCGCCGTCTTTCACCCAAAAGACATTGGATGTCACTCCTTCAGCTACATGGCCGAACGCCGTGAGAAAGATTCCTTCCAGCTCCTTCAAGGAAGGCAGCTCCAAACGTCCGCGCACATTGTTCAGGAAGTTATGCGACTTGTGGCGGACCCGGCTTTCCGGGAGATTCCTTTCCGTCTCGAGCCACACAGCTTTCTTTTCTGTTCCCCGAGGGGCTACTGCAAGATCTTTACGGAACAGAATGACGTTCGGCGTCTCGTACTCGGAAGGGGCCAAGCCGATATCATGCACGCCTGCAGATACATTCAACCGGAAATACCCGTCACGTCCACCCGAACGGACGTGCAACTCTTCGATCGCTTCGGCAATCTTCCCATCCGAATAAGGCATCGCAATCCGGTATTCATGCAATGCAGCACGAAGCCGTTCCATATGCTCTTTGAATAAAAACACGCGTCCCTCATATGTCCTAAATGTCTCGAAAAAACCTGCACCATATAAAAACCCATGATCGAACGGGGATATCCGCAACTGTTCCGCTTGTCTAAATTCACCGTTCATCCAACATATCATGGAGGTGATCCTCCTTTCACTTTACCGCTTCGGCCATTTCCTTCGCCTGCCAGAGCGCCCTCGCCTTATTGAGCGACTCCACATATTCCGCTTCCGGTTTAGAGTCCGCGACAAGGCCGGCTCCCGCTTGTATATGGACGATTCCATCTTTTATATACGCCGTACGAATGACGATATTCAAATCGATGTCGCCGTTAAAGCCAATCCAGCCGATTGAGCCCGTATACAAACCTCTCCGCGTCGGCTCCAACTCCTCGATGATTTCCATCGTACGCAGCTTCGGCGAGCCGGTTATCGATCCTCCAGGGAAGACTCCTCTAATAATATCCGCATTCGATAATTCCGGAGCTGCTGTCCCTCTTACATTCGAAACGAGATGCATGACGTGCGAATACCGCTCAACGACCATGAATTCATCCGTTTCCACCGTTTCCGGCACGCAGACTCGTCCAAAGTCCTCCAGCTCCTGTTCTACAAGCATAATATGTTCACCTTTCTCCTTTTCATCGGAGAGCAGGTCCTTCTCATATGCTTCATCCTCGAATTCCGTCGCCCCTCTCGGCCGCGTTCCCCCGATTGGACGCGTGCTCAACTCCATTCCGCGTTTCTTGAGCAACAATTCCGGAGAACCCGACACGACAGCAAATTCCTTGGCTCCGATTGACGCCATATAAGGCGATGGATTGAAGGAACGCAATGCTTCGTACATCGAAAGCGGGTCAGCGGATAGAAACTTCGATTGTCGGACGGTTATGTTGACTTGATTGACGTCTCCATTCGCAATATAGCGCTGGACATCACGCACCATCTGCTCGAATTGCGGTCCAGTTACCGACACTTCCACATTTTCAGGTCTTGTATAATCGATTGCATAGTCAGCTGGCGATAGTAATCGACTTACGATGCCGGCTTCTGCCGCCTCCATCCATTCCCTTTCCACTTCCGACGCATCCAACCCCCGCCCAGGCAGTGTCATGAAATAAGCGGTATCCGTTTCGAGATCGAGGACTGCCCAACGGTCAAATAAATAGAAGAAGACGTCCGGTGCCTCTAGGTCATCCACAGTCATTTCAGGAATCGGCTCATATGTCCGGGCGTAATCATAGCTGATGAACCCGATAGCACCTCCTTGGAAGTCCGGCAGCTCCGGTACATTGTCCATTTTCATCGATTCGACGAATGAAGATACTAGTTCAAGAGGTTCGCCTTCCCTTATTTCCTTCGTCCCGTCACGCCATTGAAGTTCCAATGATTGGTGCTGCTTGCTTGTTAACGTTACTAACGGGTCGACACCCGCGATGCATAGTTTGCCTGTTCGTCCGCTTTCCAGCAAAACGTGCTGTTCCACCGTTTTCGCAAGTTCTTTATATGCGTAAAAAAATTGCTCCTTCGTCATTTCAGTCTTCTTATAATCAGGATGCAATTTATCCATTTCATTTTCCCCCAGCTCGATTTAATATAGATATCTTAACGTGTAAAGCAGGGTTTAGGCTACTATTCTGAATAAAAAAAGAGAGCTGCATTAGCTCTCTCTTCAACAATCCTTCTCTTATTCTTCCTCAAAATGATAAAGCGGGGTGCTTAAGTATCGTTCGCCGTTCGACGGAAGAATAGCAACGACCTTTTTGCCTTTCCCAAGCTTTTCTGCAACTTGGAGCGCCGCGAAAATGGCTGCCCCGGAGGAGACGCCGCCCAGGATTCCCTCTTCCCGTGCAGCTCTTCTAGCAGTATCATAGGCTTCGTCATTCGTCACTTGAATGATCTCATCATAAATGTCCGTGTCGAGCACTTTCGGTACGAAGCCCGCACCGATCCCTTGGATTTTATGAGGCCCTGGCTTTCCACCCGAAAGGACTGGCGAATCTGTCGGCTCCACGGCAACGATACGCACGTCCGGGAAGCGCTCTTTCAATACGCTGCCCGCCCCGGTAATCGTCCCTCCTGTACCGATGCCTGAGATGAATGCATCGACCCGATCGAGCGCATCGGCAATTTCCGGTCCTGTCGTCAGACGATGCACTTCCGGATTAGCTTCGTTATTGAATTGCTGCGGCATGAACCAGCCGTTCTTCTCAGCGAGCTCTTCCGCTTTACCGATAGCCCCTTTCATCCCTTCCGCTCCAGGTGTAAGGACAAGGTCTGCTCCATAAGCGCGCAATAGATTCCGGCGCTCCATGCTCATCGTATCCGGCATGACGAGAACTGACTTATATCCTTTTGCGGCTGCAATCATCGCAAGACCAATGCCGGTATTCCCGCTCGTCGGCTCAATGATCGTGCTACCTTCCTTCAAATCTCCAGACTTCTCTGCAGATTCAATCATTGCAAGCGCAATCCTGTCTTTTACACTCGATCCCGGATTGAAGTATTCCAGTTTTAAATAAATGTCCGCACTGTCCGGATTTGTCATACGGTTCAACTTAACGAGCGGCGTTTTTCCAACTAGGTCCGCAACCGTGTTCCCGACTCTACTCATTCCTACCCACTCCTAATCCCTAGTTATTTGATATGTTTTATTGTATTAATAGTACACCCGAATTGTGAACAGTGTCAATCATTAAAGACTACCTTATCCTTTCCCTCTTTTCATATGTATAATCTAAAAAAAGCTGTTCAGAACCGTCCTTTAAAGACGACTCCAATCAGCTTTTCACTTCATTTTCCATAAAACCATTTTGCATCGAACTCTTTCCAAAACGCTTCGGGATTGACCGATTGAGGAAGCTGTTCGATGGCCAGCTCACGTTTAATGTGCTCCTTCACTTCGTTAAAGGAGAACGTCCTGCCTCCGACCACTTCATTCACTAGGATAATCGCATATGTACCGTCCTGCAGCTTGACAGCATTCCCGAACTTTCCTTCCTTCAGTTTGGATGCCGCTTTGTATATTGCAGGGTCGACCGTCTCCGTCTCAGCATTTATATAGCCGATGTCGCCGCCAAGGCTGGCTGAAGCGAGATCGGTCGATAGCTCTTTTGCCAACGCATCAAAGCTTGACCCTTTCGACAGCTCATCCAATGCCTGCTCCGCCTCTTCCTTTGTCGGAACGATGATGACGGATGTCCGGTAGGCGGTCAAAATATTGTAGAGGGATTCATTTTTCTCATAAAACGCTTTAACTGAAGCATCATCAATGACGACGTCATTCGACAAGACTTTCTCCAAAATAAGGTGAGACCGGATTTTTTGCCGTGTTTGCTCGATATCCATTCCCGAGTGCGATCGGCCGTCCACCGAAGTGATCAACGCGAGTTCCAGTTCGATTTCCTCGTCCGTCACTTTGATGCCGTATTTCTTTGCGGCCGTCTCCATCACTTTATTGTTGACGAGATCGAGAAGCACTTCTCTCCCGACTTCCTTTTCCATAGCAGTCATCCACTGCCCTCTCGTAATCGCTTCGCCCGCTACCGAAGCAACCTCTTCATCAGGTTGCTTCGATTTGTCAGGGATGAGCCATCCGATAAACCAAAGGACGTTACAAGCAAAAAGGACGCCAATAATAGCAAGAAGCGGTTTCGTTTTCAATCTCCTTCTTGGAGGAACCGTCTCCTGGACGTTACGACCTTGACCGTATTTCATCGATAAATCCTTCAAGTTCTTCTTTCGTGAATAGATACTTCTCTAAACAGAAGTGGCACTCGGCTTCCGCTTGGCCGTCTTCATCGATCATTTCTCGGATTTCCTGCTCTCCAAGACCGATGATTGCGTTGCCAAAACGCTCCCTAGAGCAATTGCATCGGAATGCAACGTCCATGCGATCGAGGATTTCAACATTCTCTCTCCCCAACACTTCTCCGAGCACTTCCTCCGGCGTCAACCCACGGTCAATCATCCTAGAAATCGGTTCAACGTTCGCTAACTTTTCCTCAAGCATGCTGATCGTCTCTTCCGTTGCACCCGGCATCACTTGGATGATGAAGCCGCCTGCAGCTTTGACAGTATTGTCGGGATTGACAAGGACACCCAAGGCCACTGCTGAAGGAACCTGTTCCGACACGACAAAATATTGGGTGAAGTCTTCCGCAATTTCACCGGAAACAATCGGAACTTGTCCTGTGAAGAAGTCCCGTAATCCAAGGTCTTTCACTACCGTCAACATTCCTTCTGTGCCGACAGCGCGCCTGACGTCGAGTTTCCCTTGCTCGTTCAGTTCAAAATGGGTGTGCGGATTCGTAATATATCCTCTTACATCCCCATTAGCATCAGCATCAACGACAATTGGTCCAGCTGGGCCGTTCCCTTCGACTTTCACCGTCAGTTTGTCATCGCCTTTCAGCATCGCTCCCATCATGAGTCCAGCCGTCATCGTCCTGCCTAAAGCTGCTGTAGCTGTCGGCCATACATGGTGCTTCTTCTGCGCCTCGCCGACTGCGTCTGTCGAATTCACTGCATACGCACGAATTGTTCCTTCAAAAGCTAATGCTTTTATCAAATAATCATTCATCTAGTACTACTCCCTTCAAACATTTCTTTCGTAGATCAAATGCAGCCCCTTCAACGTAAGGAAATTGTCTACGATATCAATCACATTCGTCTCACTGGCAATCAATTCAGCAAGGCCTCCTGTCGCAATGACAGTCGGCTCCACCTTACTGTGCGCTTTCATCCTTCCAACGATACCTTCCACAAGCCCTACATATCCATAAACGATACCCGCTTGCATCGCGGCTACGGTGTTCTTGCCGATAATATGGTCTGGCCGCGTCAATTCGACACGCGGCAATTTGGATGCCCGATCGAATAACGCCTCCATGGAAATGCCGATTCCAGGGGCAATCGAACCACCCATATACTCACCTTTTTCATTCACATAACAGAATGTCGTCGCTGTACCGAAATCGACGATAATGAGCGGAGAGCCGTAATCATGAATAGCAGCGACCGCATTGACAATACGGTCCGCACCCACTTCGCGAGGATTTTCGTATTTTATATTCAATCCCGTTTTGACGCCCGGTCCGACAATGAGCGGCCGCAAGTTGAAATAATTCCTGCACATTTGCTCAAGCGGAAACATGACCGGCGGAACGACAGAGGAGATGATGATGCCATTGATATCTTCAAAACTTAGGCCTGCATGGGTAAACAGCGCTTTCACGGACATGGCATATTCGTCTTCCGTTCTTTGCCTGTACGTTTCCATGCGCCAGTGGTGCTTCAATTCACCTTTATCATAGACTCCAAGAACGATATTCGTATTTCCTGTATCCAATACTAGAATCATTTTCTTTTCCTCGCTAACATTCGTCATTTTCCAAAACATCATAACAAAAGCGGAAGGTGGCGTCTAGCCAATCAACAGCATGGTTTGATTCGTATAAATTAATACACTCTCCCCAACCGATGCTCGTAACGCTACGCTATTACTCGCAAAAGCCGTTCTTCGTTACGGCTTTAGCTGCCACCTGTAGCTGGATGATACCATATGAAGTGGAAATAAAAACAGCCGACTGCCTTAAAAAAGCAGTCGACTGGAATATCATCCTTTACAGTAGCTCCGTAACGTCAATCTCTTCTATGTTCATCAATCGGAGGAAGGGATTGATCTCCACCATTCTCTTTCGGCAAGTCTCCGATGGAAGGATCTGCAGGTGCGCCTGTCGAATCCGAATGCACAGTGTCTTTTTCAGCATCTGCATCATCCGTTTTCTTTTGTGAGCCATTTCCATTTTTCTCGTATGGACGCTCAGGCAGTGTGCCATGATCTTTCAAGTGATTGATCTGCTCTGCATCCAACGTTTCCACTTCGAGAAGCGTCGTTGCAATCAAGTCGAGCAAGTTTCGGTTCTCCGTCAGGATATTAGTTGTGCGCTCATATTGTTCCTTAATGATGCGCTGCATTTCCTGGTCGATTTCATACGCGATCGATTCGGAATAGTTCTGTTCGGAATTGAAGTCTCTTCCAAGGAAGACATTGCCGCCTTGCGCCTGGCCGAATTGCATCGGTCCGAGCTTTTTGCTCATACCGTATTCGGTCACCATCGAACGTGCAATGCCAGTAGCACGTTGGAAGTCGTTATGGGCACCTGTAGAAACTTCGCCAAGAGCGATTTCTTCCGCTACACGTCCTCCAAGGAGTCCGGCAATTTTATCGAGAAGTTCAGGCTTCGTCATGAAGTAACGGTCCTCTTTCGGCAACATGACCGCATATCCGCCGGCCTGGCCGCGAGGGACGATCGTCACTTTATGGACGATTTCTGCGTCATCCAACATAAGGCCGACAACGACGTGACCCGCCTCGTGGAATGCGACAATGTTTCTTTCCTTTTCAGAAATGACCCGGCTCGTTTTAGCCGGTCCCGCTATGACGCGGTCCGTTGCTTCATCGATATCTGACATGTCGATTTTCGCCTTGCCGCGTCTAGCCGCGACTAATGCAGCTTCATTCAATAAGTTTTCCAAGTCAGCACCCGAGAATCCTGGAGTGCGTTGCGCCAAAGCTTTCATATTGACTGACTCGTCAAGTGGTTTGTTGCGCGCATGCACTTTCAGAACCGCTTCACGGCCTTTAACATCCGGACGGCCGACAGTGATTTGACGGTCGAAACGTCCTGGACGAAGAAGTGCTGGGTCAAGGATATCCGGACGGTTTGTCGCGGCAACGATAATGATTCCTTCGTTTCCATCGAACCCATCCATTTCAACTAATAGCTGGTTAAGCGTCTGTTCACGTTCGTCATGCCCGCCTCCGAGACCAGCGCCCCGTTGACGGCCGACTGCGTCGATTTCATCGATGAAGATAATACACGGCGCATTCTTTTTCGCATTTTCGAACAAGTCGCGGACACGGGATGCCCCGACCCCGACAAACATTTCAACGAAATCCGAACCGGAGATCGAGAAGAACGGAACACCGGCTTCACCGGCAACCGCACGTGCCAAAAGTGTTTTACCTGTACCAGGAGGTCCGACCAAAAGGATTCCTTTTGGAATACGCGCTCCGAGTTCAGCAAATTTACGAGAATCTTTCAAGAAATCCACAACTTCTTCAAGCTCGGCTTTTTCTTCATCCGCACCCGCTACGTCTGTGAATCTGACTTTTTTGCGATCATCGGAATGGAGCTTCGCCTTACTTTTTCCAAAATTCATCACTCGGCCGCCACCGCCGCCTTGTGCTTGATTCAATAGGAAGAAGAATAGGATGATGATGATAATGAATGGAACCAATCCTGTGAAGAAGGCTACCCATGCACTCGTTTCTGGAGCAGGTATGATTTGGATCTGAGGGTTATTCGTTTTACCGGTAGCTTCGATATTGCGAATCACTTCCATAACAGAAGTATCGCTCATCAAAACATTCGTCGTGAATTTTTCTCCCTCTTCATAGCCCTTCATCGTACCTTCAACAGTCAGAACATCACGCACTGGTTGAAACGATAACGTCTCAATATCGCCTTTTTCCAACGATGTATAAAATTCATCATACCGAATCTCTTTCGTTTTCGGATTTGGATTATTTAGTGAACTGAAAATCCCCATAATTGCAAGGAAAATCAATCCGTATAGTAGAAAGTATCGAAGTATACGATTCATCCCAAGCCTCCTCATTTCTTTCAACAGAAAACTACTGTAAATCTTATCATATAACAGATTCAACCTACAAAGGAAATGCCTTTCTTTAAGGTACCGAAAACGAACTGTTTTTCATCCTTAATTATTCATGACTCTAAAGACGAAGATGATAGTATTCCAACTTTAAGCGAATATGGAAAAAGCTTTCCACCGCCCCTTGTAAAGGTTTGTTGAAAAGCTTTCAGAAAGAGTAGATTTCCTTTTTCAATACACCGATATAAGGCAAGTTCCTATATTTTTCTGCGTAATCAAGCCCATAACCGACAACAAACGCATCCGGTACAAGGAATCCGACATAATCCGCTTTCAAGTCCACTTTTCGTCCCGTCGGTTTATCAAGCAACGTTACAATTTTAATGGATTTCGCTTTTCGGTATTTGAAAAGTTCAACTAAATAATTCAATGTCTTACCGCTGTCAATGATGTCTTCGATGATCAAAACGTCCCGGCCTTCCACACTTGCATTCAAGTCCTTGACAATTTTCACTTCGCCGGATGACACCGTCGCATTTCCATAGCTAGATACGTCCATGAAATCCAATTCGATATACGCATCGATCCGTTTAATCAAATCGCTCATGAAAGGCAATGCCCCTTTTAGGACACCAATCGCAAGCGGGAATTTATCCTGGTAATCCTCCGTCAGGACGGCACCAAGTTCCGCAATTTTCTCCTGGATCTGTTCTTCTGTGATAAGCACTTCTTCAATATCGTTTTGCAACATCGAGTTTCCTCTCTTTTCCATTAAGATTTTCACTTAGCTTTCATTTTGAATATGTACTTTTCCCGTTCCGTTTTCCGATTCTTGAACTGGATGCCATATCGCACGCCAGGAATGGCGCAAATTTCACCGTGCGCAGTTGTGACAACCGGCATTTTCCGCCGTTTTTCAGCGCCGATTTTTTCGTCAATGAACAATCTGGACAAACGCTTCGGCCGAGCCATGCCCGGTAGCAATATTCGATCTCCGTCTTTTCTGCCCCTCACGTAAAGCGGCAAGTCTACATCGGGTAAGTCGAAATACATTACTTCCTCAGCTTCCTCGTTGTGTCCGTCAGCAATGTCCCAATACAGCAGCTTATCACCCCAGCTCGTCCATTCGCCTTTTTCCAGCATTTGAATGGGGACGTCTTCGTTGTCCTCATTTTTCACAACCGAAACGATACCGTATTCCCGAACGAACCGGTAGCCTTTCGGAAGATCAATCGTGACATTTCCCGAACTTACAGATAGGTGATGATGCAATTGATTCAAAAGTGCCGTATTGTATTCAACAGGTTTGATTTCCCCGAAGTAAAGATAATTCAATAGTAGTGGAATAAAGCGCTTTTGTAAAGCAGTGTGCATGCTTTTAAACAGATCAGACGGAAAGGTCGGCAACCCGTCTTCAGTGAAGGTCACAATAGAGGCAAAATGCTCTTTCGCCATGCTATTCAATAACATTTCATCCTCCTGAAGCCCAACCGTCATTTTGACGACATTCAATGCTGCCGAAGGATTTTCCGACAAGATGATCGGTGCAACATGTCGGCGGAGCCGATTCCGCAAATAGGCGTCACTTTCATTGCTCGGATCCTCCCTGAATTGTGTGCCATGATTCTTCACATACGTCATAAGCTCTTCCTTCATCGCTGGAAGGAAAGGCCTGATGACGGTGCCGGCATCAATCGTCCTACTCGCAGGAATACCGAGAGGGACGCTTCCCCTGGACAATTGCATGAGCACCGTCTCCAATTGGTCTTCTGCGTGATGGGCGGTTGCCAGCACATCATAGTGCTCCGCACGCATCACCTCGTTGAAAAAGGCATATCTTCCAGTACGGCAGACGTCCTGCACATTTCCGCCTTCCTTAGCTAGAATGGAGGGTACAGGCACATTCCCGCCAAAGAAAGGAATTCCGAGCTCCCTACATAGCTCTTCCACAAACTCGCCGTCATCCGCAGACTCTTGCCCGCGAAGCATATGATCGACATGGACGGCAGCCACCTCAATCCGCAATTTTTCGCCGAGTTTTGCCATGAGTAGCAATAGTGCAACAGAATCCACCCCGCCCGAACAGGCGACAAGAACCCGTTGCCCGGAAGTCACCAATTCCTCTTTATGAATGAAATCAAGGATTTCCTTTTCAAATGCCTGCATTATTCGCCCCTCCACACTGTTGTCTTTTCATCTACCCCCTATTCTACCCCATAACTTTTTCCCGGGAAATAAATCGATTTGTGGGCTTTATTGTCGTCCACTTCGGTAAGACGTGTTCAACTTTCATTACTAAAACGGTTCGGTCATCCGCAACAACACCAAATTTCCTTTCCATCTCGGACATTATACGGTCGGCTAACGGCTCACATGACAAGTGGCCGTACTTTTCCAATATTCCATAGATCGCCTCCTCCTGCTTTTCAATCGTCACCGACCCGTTAAATACGCCGTCCGTCAGCATGACGATAATATCTCCCGATTTCAATTCTTCATTTGTTGCTTCCACCGAAAATGACGGAAGGAATCCGACGGGAACCGATTTGCTGTCAAGTCTAAGGAAGTCTTGTCCACGCTTAATATACGTGCTCATCGAACCCGCCTTCCAAGACCAAAGCCGGCCGTCCTGCAAGTCAATCAAAGCCAAATCGAGCGTCGCATACATGTCGTCAAGGCCATTCAACGACATCATATAATGCAATGTATGCATCGCCGTTTCGGGATCCATTTTTCGATCCAGGCATTCCCGCATGAGACGAATCACTTTTCGACTTTCACGGTATGCATTCATATCATGCCCCATTCCATCTGATAGAAGAACAGCGGTGAGGCCATCATGGATTGGGAACACTTCATAAGCGTCGCCCGCATGGAACGTCCCGCCGCCAGCTGTCGCCACAATCCCATATTCCATTGAAAAACGGACAGCCGAGCAGAACATAATTTGAATATGTGGGAATGGGTCTTGCAGCACGACAGTCTTCTCCACTTTGAACGGCTCGCGATAGACATCCTCCAACAACGGCAATATGAGTCGTTCCGCCACAGTTGTATCCGTCTCGAAATCCGAACGCCTTTCAGGAATTGAAATAACGATCCGATAAGCTCCTTTCTCCTCCGATAAAATATCGATTTGATAGTATTCGATTCCTTGAGACTGCAAATGCTTCCCCAATTCCTCCTCTGCAAGATGGTTAACCGTCAACTCCCCTTTTATATCATTCATGATTTTCTCCAAATGGTTGCTCATATCCCTCAACTGCAACGCAAGCATTTTCCTTCCATGCTGAAGTTGCCCCATGAGAAGGTGGTTGGAAGCCGATTCCTCCAACTCGGAAATCAAACCTGCAGAGCGGATGCACTTATATTTGATCCTTTCCTCGACACGGTGACGTGCCGCTTTCTTCGTCGCGGAATAAGTCCCTTCCCACTCGTAGAGCAGACGAGCCATCCCTCCCCCATTCCCCTCCCAACATTTCGAATATCTAAAACAGGACTGACAAATTGAAGGGATGTTTTGTTCCGCATTGCTGTCATCTGATGAGAAACGATCATTGACAAGATTGGACATGAATTCTGCGAACTGCTGGAAATCGGATAATTGCTCGTCAAGACGATCGGTCAGCCATTGCTGCCGCTTCACAGAAATGTCCTGTTGAGCGCCGGGCGTAATCATCCGGCTAAGCGGCTCCACTTTCTTTGCCGGGACGAAGAAAAATAGAATCGTCGCCAATCCGATCGTCAGAAAATGGGAAGTATCAAGCGGCAATGTGAAATCATATAGCAGAAAAAAAACGGATACCGCAAAGCCGCCTGTGGCAATACCTAATTTTCCGAGCCTGCAAAGAGCGCCTGCAAAGAAGCCTGTCATGCCATACACCGCCATCATCCCGGTAAATGACAGTTCTGCAATTCCCGAAATCGCGGCGATCATCATCGCAATCGTCGTGGAAAATGGGAGACCGCCGGCAAGCGCTGCCAGCAAAATGGTCAAATGAAGAAGCAATCCTGAAATTGAAATCGGACCGACCATGAGATTGCCCATCCCGGTTGTCGCCATGATGCCGACAATACACACAGCCCCGAGGCGTTCCGGCGACCACTGGCCAAAAAAGATGCGCTCCCTATGAGGGAAGGCGACAAACAGGAAAAATGTCATGAATAGTGCCAACACAGCTTCGAAGCCGATCGTCAACTGCACATCGACAGGCGTATGCCCGCTATGCATGATAAACTGCCAAAGAACTTGGACAACAATGATCGACCCTGCAACGGTCAATGGTATGGACTTCCGCATGAGAGGATGCTTACTCACTACATTGAACAATAACAACTGTAATAAATGGATCACTGCTTGTCCTAACCCTAAAAAAGCCCCTCCGGCAATTCCGCCGATGAATACATAAATGAGATGTTTCCTGAATCGCATCTGCGCCAACGCCCAAACCGGCAAGAAAAAAGGCACGGCCGCGTCAAACAAAACTGCTTGCGACAAGAAAAACGTACTTAGTAAAAAGAACGCCGCCATCAATACATACATCTTCCGCTTCCCCACCGTTTCGAACACCTGACGAATCTGCTGGCCTACCGGTCTTTCAAGATTGCCTATCATCTTCATCTCACATTCCCCCTATGTCTACTTGCAACTGAGTATACATAGGCCAAGCCAAAGAATTTGTCTGTTCCTGACAAGTGGATCTAAAAAGATTTCGACTCGTTCCGAAGTCTTTTTCTATTTTTCAACGAAAGGTTGACAGACACCATAAAGCCATGTATTATGGTTATTGTCGTTCAGAACAAATGAACAACATGGCGGCGTAGCTCAGCTGGCTAGAGCGTTCGGTTCATACCCGAAAGGTCGTGGGTTCGACCCCCTCCGCCGCTATATAGAAATGCGTAGGCGGCCTGCTTAGATGCGACAGGCATAAGAAAACCCGGCGTGTGGCGCTTTTTGCCACTTAGCCGGGTTTTCTTATGACCCCGAGCATCTGGCCGCCGAAGCTGGACAATAACTCAAAAAAGCGTCCTGTCAGATGACAGGACGCTTTTTTATGCCGAAAAACGCATAAATCGTTAGATTCACGCATAAAATGAAAAACTCACGCATAACTTCATCCATATACGCATAAACGCCTGCAAATCCGCATAAACTCCCGCAAACGCGCATAAACTCTTCCAATCACGCATAAATTAATAATGTCCTTCTCTCTTTATCGAATCAACTCGATTTATTCCTTATGATGCGAATCATGCCAAACAAAATCCGAGAAATAATTCGTACTCCCCTTGAAGTTCTCATTCTAGCCGACTAACTTCTCCTTTACTCAAGTTAAATTCTCGTTTCCGCACAAAGACTTCTCCTTTATTCCAAGTAAGTTCTCGTTCCGGTCCAATAACTTCTCCTTTATCCCAAATAACTTCTCGTTCTTGCTAAATAAGTTCTCATTCCCATATGCTGAATACAAAAAAAACGATCCAACATCATAAATAGATGTCAGATCGCTTATAAGAGATTCATTTCCACTAATTGAAACAGCCAGCAAGTTACCCTCTTCTTGCGCCACGGCCACCGCGTTTAGATTCTGTTGCTCTTTTCAAAGTTGAAAGGCGTTCTTCACTGTCTTTCATGAATTTAGCCATCTTTTGCTCAAAATTCTCTGGACGTTCATTATGGCTAGGACGGCCACCGCTGTGACGAGGACGTTGAGGGCGTTGAGGACGTTCAGCTTCCGGTTTCGCTTTTCTGATCGATAAACCGATTTTTCCGTCAGTGCCGACATTCATCACTTTCACTTCAACCATATCGCCTACTTTTAGGTGGTCATTGATATCCTTCACATAATTGTCCGCTACTTCACTAATATGGACCAGACCAGTTGAACCGTTCGGCAGTTCGACGAACGCACCGAAGTTTGTGATCCCTGTAACTTTCCCCTGTAACTTGCTGCCTACTTCAATTGACATAAAAAAAATGCTCCTCCTTAAGATTTAAACGGCCACTTTTCAGAAGCCTTTTACCATATGGCGAGTCCTGCAAGTGCAAGATCCTTACTTTCATTATAGCCAACAAAAAAAGAGTGTCAATAAGACTACTCTTTTCCGTCATCTTTTTCGTCTTTTTTCTTCTTATTTTCTGGGACGGTGAAGATGATTTCATTTTTATCAGATAAAAAATATTCTTTCCGTGCAAGCTTGGCAATATAGTCATCGTCATCCAATTTCACAAGCTGTTTTTTAAGAAGTTCTTGCTCTTCCTTCACTTCTTCCAACTTGGCGAGCGTTTCAACTTTTTCCTGTTCTATCTCCTGCAGCGTCTGCTTTTGCTGAATATACATATTCGTCATCCCGCCGAGCACGGCGAAAGCGATCACCGCATAGATGAACAGTTTCTTCTGAAGCCGCTTCTTCTGCTTGTTTCTCCACATTTCTTTTTTGCGCAACGAGCGGATATATTCAGTTTCAATCGATGCAACGGTCTTGGATGATTTCCTTTTCCTTTGCTCCATGTCCTGCACTCCCTCTCATCACTTTACGAAATCCGATAAGTCTAGTAATTATACATCATTTCTCTTCGGATTTAAAGAGAGAGTCAGAGACTTTATAATAAAGATAGATGAATGGAGAAAGAAGAAATCTCACAATCTTGACGAGAAGCTGGAACGTTCGGCTGATGATCTTCGCCACGAGCCTGACGATGAACCAGATCGGCTTGATAATCAACATGTTCAGGATTCTCCCCAAAAATCTGAAAGGCCGGTGGAAAATCGAGGCGTATAAAAGCATGCCGCAAATTTGAGCAACCGGATCATACATCCTCCACGCCCCATCCCGGACGACGAAAAGAACGTAGAACGATGCGCACCCGATTACAATCCATCCGACCACTTCCAAGGGGACCGCGTATTTCCGGATGATCGATTTCTTACCGGTCGCATCCACGCCCGTTCCGATCAAATCCATCAAGACCCCGGCCCCGATGCCTGTCCCAATCATTGCAAGAAGACTAAGAAACTGGACGGAGAGACTCATCCAAACAATTTATGGAGGAAACCGCGTGAACCTGCATCTTCTTCGTCATATTGCATCGTGGTGATCGTGCCTTCCAATGTAAGAAGCCCTTTGTCTACATCCAAATGGACGATGCGCAGCTCCTCCCCGCGAATTACTAATACTCCTTGAGATGTCCTGACAATGAACTCCTCTTGGTCGAACCGATCGATTGTTTTGACAGATGTAAGATCCATTCTTTTTCGATTTCTCATCGTGATGACATGATCCCCTGATGGAATTGCGTATGTTGGATTGTCGGTCTGGATTTGCATACTATTCCTCCTTTGCTTGTACGTTCACTGCCATCTTATGCGCCCCAATAAAAAAACATGACAGGAAAAGTTCCTGTCATACCCTCAATCTTCATCGTCAATAAATTCTGGTTCCACCTTGTCCAGCTTCTCTTCCTTCAAGATTTTATACATCATCGCAGCGTCGTCCTTCTTCGTCGATTCCTTCAGCATCTCGACCTTCGCCGTGACGACTTTTTGACCGAAACGGATAGCGAGCTCGTCGCCCGGTTTGACGACCGACGATGCTTTTGACACCTTACCATTGATCGTTATGCGACCTTGATCGGCCACTTGTTTCGCCAATGTCCGTCTTTTAATCAGACGTGAAACCTTCAAAAACTTATCTATTCTCATTCCTTTTCCCTCCCCTTCGCCAGTTGCCAAAATTCCTCAAGTTCATCAAGCGTATAGGCGGAGAATTCCCCTCTCCCGTTCTTTACGCTTTGCTCGACGAACGAAAAGCGCCGTTTGAATTTCTCATTCGCATGGGCCATTGCTTCCTCGGGTGACAACTTCAAGAACCTCGACAGGTTGACCAATGTAAATAGGACATCCCCCAGCTCATCCGTCTGGCTCTGCTTCGTCCCATTCGCCACTTCCTCTTTGAATTCCTGCCATTCTTCCTCAAATTTATCGAAAGCCCCTGTTATATCCGGCCAATCGAATCCGACCTTCGCCGCTTCCTTTTGATAATTGAATGAAGTGAGCAAGGATGAACTGTGGCGTGCCTGTCCATCCAAGAGCGATTCGGATTGCGGTTTCTCTTCTTTCTTGATTTCCTGCCAATTTTTCAAAACCTCATCCGAATTTTCTACATTACGATTGCCGAACACATGCGGATGGCGGCGGATCATTTTATCGCCAATTGACTGCAAGACATCTTCCATTGCAAAATAGCCGTCGTCCTCACCGATTTGCGCATGCAAGAACACTTGCAAGAGCACGTCGCCCAATTCCTCGATGATGCCTTCATCATCCTCCTGGTCAATCGCTTCGAGCAATTCATGCGCTTCCTCGATTAAATAACGCTTCAACGATTCATGCGTCTGCTCCCGATCCCACGGGCAGCCGTCCGGAGCACGCAACGCCGCGATGATTTCCCGGAACGTCGACCATTCCTTCAAGCGCCCCTCGCGCTCCATAACCGGAGGGACATAGACCGTCGTCAAATTATCAATTTCCGTCTCACGGTCCAACTCGAATAACGGTACAGTACGAAGCTTTTCCAATGAAGAGCCTGCCGCCGTCACGATTCTCACGGGATGGTCATACGGATACTTCTCCATTAGCGAAAGCTTCACTTCAGAAGCGATAAACGCATCATACACTTGGCCGATCAACACATGCTGCGTCATCATCACGTCATCACGCTTCATGTCCGTGCCGTCAAGCAATTGGAATCCTTCAATCGGATCAATCCGAAGCGCTGCAAAAATCGGATCGAGGAAGCTGTTGCCTCCCACGATTTCAAGCACCACTTCACCTGCACGTTCTTTTTCAATCAATAATTGCACTGTGCGCTCTGCGACGAGCGGATGGCCAGGCACGACATACGTAACCGCCTTCTCTTTTGCCAGCGACAATAATTGCTTCGTAATTTCCTCATACACTTGCTCAAATGCATCGTTTTCAATGTAAATATTATCGAAACTCTCTATCGCCATGCCTTCCGCCCTTAATTCCACAATGGCCGGATGCTGGTCCGTCCTTGCAACGACGAACGCAGCTTCTTTCAGCTTTCGGTATGTGCCAAGGGACAGCTGGTCAAGATCCCCGGCACCAAGGCCGATAATCGTAATTGTATTCATCCATTCACCTTCTATTTTTAGTAAGAATCAATTGTACACGTGCTAACCTCTTACCGAACGGCAGCAAATACCATTCCTTCTCCGCCATTATACGCGATTTCATGACAACAAATAAGAAAACGCCCGCCCCTAAACCTACAGCCGTCAGAGCCGTCAATGTTGCCCCCATCCGGGATGAGAGATTGTCGAATAAAATCTGATCCGCCAGAAGCATCCAAGGGAAGATGACTGCCGCCATCGCTAGCGTTGCAAGAAGGAGCGAACCGTAAAAACGAAGTGGGGCAAGCTTCATCGACCACACCGATTTAAAATATATTAGCAGCCCTATCGCAATCACCGCAAATCCGATATTCCCTGCAAGCGCAGCGCCTGTTACGTCAAACAGCGGAACTAATAATTGATTCGCGATTATTTTCACGACGAGGCCGCCTAGAAGGAACAGTGTCGGGATTTTCACTTTGCCGGCTCCTTGCAATATTGCGGTCAACGGCAAAATGAGCGACAGCCAAAAGATTTGAAACGCAAAGATGATCAATGCGACCGAGCCATCCCGTGTTTCAAACAGCATTTCATTCACGTACGGAAGAACGAACGCTAACCCGATTGCAGCCGCCCATCCGAATAAAACGGCCGTCCGGAACGTGAGCTGAATGAACGGCTCTGCACCGCGCCCATCCTTTTTCGCAGCATGATGCGCAATAAGCGGAACAATCGCGAGCGCCAATGTTGAAGCGATCAAAATTCCCATTTGGACGAGCGGCTGCCCTCGATCATAGACGCCCTTCATTTCCATCGCTGCATCCACCATAAAGCCTTTCGTAAGCAAAATATTGTAGATCATAAACGAATCCGCCATTTGGAACAGCAGCAGAATGAGCGAGCTCGCGCTGACGCTCAAACTGACAAACGTCAATTCCTTCACGATACGCCACGTATCCACTTGTATACGCGGCCCTTTATAGGCATTTCTGTAAAACAGGGCAAGTATGACAACGCCTAACGCCTGGCCTATAACAGCGCCCCACATGGCCACTTCGCCGGCTGTGTAAAGGGAAGTTCCTGCGCGCACAGCCACCCACGTACCAATCAGGATGATTGCAACCCGCAACACCTGCTCACCAACATTTGAAACGGCAACAGGCGTCATCTGCCCTTCCGATTGGAATGAACCTTTCAATACCGCTAGCATCGGCATGACAAGCACAATATAAGCACCCGCACGAAGAAGCGAGACGAGTTCAGGATCTCCCATGGCCTGTGCGAAAAACGGAGCAAACGTCATGAGAATGACGAAAAACGAGAAAGACAAGCCAGCTAAATAGAGAAAGGCAACCCGCTTGATCGCCTTCGCTTCTCCGTCGCTTGCGCTGCCTGCGAGCAGCTTCGAGACTGCCACCGCAAAGCCGTATGATGTCCACACGATGAAAATTCCAATGAACGGATACACTTGCTGGTAAATGAAAAAACCTTTATCCCCGACAAGGTTTTGGAACGGAATCCGGTATACCGTCGCCAGTAATTTGACGATAATTGCCGATATCGTCAATATCGATGCACCTTTCATGAATGTTTTCATATTCCAATCCGCTCTCGACATAGCTGCGCCTCTTTCGATGTTTACTGTGTTACTAGTATAGCATTATCGGTAAAATTCGTTCCGCTGAATGGATGAGGAGATCCGGGTAGGGCTCATTCTTTCGCTACAAAGGTCCATTTAGCTCCGGCAAGGTTCCGTTCTTTTGCTGCCAAGGTCCATTTAGCTCGGCAAGGGTGCGTTCTTTCTTGAAGAGTTCTCATTCCCGGGCGAAAACTTCTCATTAATGCTGAAAGAGTTCTCGTTCTCAAGTAAAAGTCCTCATTCATATCAGAAGAGTTCTCATTCCTAAGCGAAGAGTTCTCGTTTATTCAGAATAAGTTCTCGTTACCAGGCGAATAGTTCTCATTCCAAAAAACAGCCACACGCTCCGTGTAACCGAGCATGTGGCTGTTTCATTTCATTTTCCTCAATAAGTACAACAAATAAGGCGTGCCGATCAGCGCTACGATAAGTCCGCTCGGGATGTCTTTCGGCGCAATCAAAATTCGGCCCACAAAATCCGCTGTCACTAAAAGCAAACCGCCCAATAAGCCCGAAACAACGAGCAGCGGCAAGTGGCGGAAACCTACTAATCTACGGGCGATATGAGGAGACACCAATCCGACGAAGCCGATTGTTCCGACAATCGCGACTCCTGCCGTACTGATTGCGACTCCGACGATCAATGCCCAGACACGCGTCGATTTGACGGACAAGCCGAGTCCCGATGCTACGTCATCCCCGAACGTCAACACATCCAAGCTGCGTGTCAAATAGATGGCTGGACCGATGAGCAGAACGAGCAACAATAACGACAGTTGCACATCCTCCCAACCTTTTCCGTACGTACTGCCCGATAACCAGACGAGTGCTGCTGCGACCGCCAATTTCGCCTTCACAACAAACACTTGCGTCGCGGCGGAACCGAATGCCGATATCGCAATACCCATCAAAGCGACGAGCATCGGCTGGAAATTGTTTTTCCAAGCCGTCAGCATAATGATGCCAAGAGCAATTGCTGCTCCTACAACAGCGCCTAGCGGCATATACTGAACAGGGATTGCCGGGATTGCGACCAAAAGCAACATCGCACCTGCGCCCCCCATCGAGGTGACGCCCAACACACTTGCATCCGCCAACGGATTCCGTAAGACGCCTTGCAATAATACCCCGGCAAGCGCTAGCATTACGCCGATGATGAAAGCTGTGAGCACACGCGGCACCCGGAAATTCCAGACGACCGGTTTCATCCACTCGAGCGACCAGGCCATTCCGTTATAAGAAAATGCCAATGCAAAGACAACAACGATCAAAGCGGTGACGATTGAAATGACGACCGGCAGTTTGACCGGCTTCAATGTGCCCCCCATTTGGCGATCACCTTTCGTATGCGACTTCGCCGTCTTCCAAGCCAAATAAAGCAGCCAAGGTCCGCCTGCCAATGCTGTCATCGCACCGACAGGCACTTCCTGACCGGGCTGAATCAACCGACCGAGCACATCCGCCCCGATCATCATCACACTGCCCCATAAGAAGGATTGCAGGAAGATTTGCAAATGGCCACGGACGCCTAGCATCCGGACAATATGCGGAGCCATCAGACCGATAAAGCCGATTGGACCGACGACACTCACCGTCGTTGCTGCAAGCAAAATCGCAGCCGCCCATGCAATCAGTTTGACGAAGCGGACGTTTTGACCAAGTGAAGACGCAACATCCTCACCTAACGACAAAATATCCATCGGCTTCGCAATGCCCAACGCAGCAATGAACAATACGATGATCATCGGGCCCGCAAACGTGACGCCACTCCAATTCAACTGCACAAGCGTACCCGATCCCCATAAAAAGAGGCCGTTCGTCTGATTCTCGAACAACAGCTGCAACGAGCCTGTCATGGAAGCAAACAGCAAGGAGATGATCATTCCCGTCAAGGCGACCCGCACAGGCTCCATCTGCTTCCCCGCCAGAGTGACGACGAGCACGGACGAAAGCACGGCACCTGCAAGCGCAACGAGAAACGGAAAATCGCCGAGCATTGACGGAAAGAAGATCATCGAAAGGACGACAAAGAAATACGCGCCGGCATTAATTCCAAGCGTACTCGCAGACGCCAGCGGGTTATTCGTCAACGTCTGTAAAATGGCACCCGCCACCGCGAGCGCACCGCCCGCTAAAATACCAATTGCCAGACGCGGAAGCCGGAGGGACAGCACGATATCCTGGATGCGCCCCTCCACCCAAACTTCCTTCAATAACTGGGAAACTGTGTAATCAGCTTGGCCTTGCGTCAGATGGATGAAGGATAGAACGACCAACAGGAAAAGACCGATGATCATAACGAACAACGATCTTTTCCCTGAAGCCTTTCCCGCCATTATTTATTAACCATCGTATCGACGATTTGATTCAACAATGTTTCGGCTGACAGCGGACCTCCATACAACCAAGTATCCTCACCAAGGTTAAATAGTCGGTCTTCTTTTACGAAATTCAAGTTTCTCCAAACAGCATTATCTTTCAATTGCTTTTCGTAAACATTGTCTTCTTCCTGTACCGTATACAAATAGTTTGCATCCTCGTACTTCGTCAAACCTTCGACGTTGAATGTGCTCGACCCGAACACTTCAAATTGATCCGGCACATGCACATTTTTCAAGCCGATCTTTTCAAGGATTTGAGAAGCCATTGAATTCGGCGTGAACACCCGGATTTCCGGGGCTTGCGGACCTGTGTAGGCGAGCGTCAAGATGACATCCTTCGTCTTCAAGTCGGCTTTTTCGATTTCAGCTTTCGCTTCCTCATACTTCTTATCTAAGTGCGCCAACACTTTTTCAGCTTCGTCCGTCTTGTCTACAGCCTTCGCAATTTCATTGAAAGTCGTCGTCATTTCCTTGTACAAATCAATGGACTCGTCTTCGGGATACGGATTGAAAATGACTGTCGGAGCGATTTTCTCCAAATCTTTCAGCATTGCATCGTGACGGAAACTGACACCAATGATCAAATCCGGCTCAAGTGCAGCGATCGCTTCCAAGTTCGGCTCTTGCCGTCCGCCGACATCAACGACGTCATCGCTCAATTCCGCGTCGATATTCACCCAGTTATGATATTCCTGAATGTCCGCCATACCAGCAGGCTGCACGCCGAGTGCAAGTAGATCTTCCGCGTACGTCCACTCAAGTACAACAACTTTCTTCGCAGGCTTGTCAAGCGTCACTTCGCCGTTCGTGCCGACGATCGTTACACTGTTCTCGGATGTCTCGCCGCCTGCGCCCTTCTCTTCTGTTTTCTTCGATGAACAACCGGCTATCAAAATCACACTCAGAGCCAGCAATAAAAATGCTTTCATATATCTATTCATGTAGTTCCCTCCACGTTGATAATCATTATCAGTTAGTAGTGTAATCTTTTGGACTGTCATTTGTAAAGTGTTTTCAACAAATCAGTGATTATCATTCTCAATTGGTCGGGAATATGATATGCTTCTTAGTAATCAGTTCATTCCTTTTAGGATAAATGAAACGGAGGCATTCTAGTATGCACCCTACTATAAATACGAAAGATCTTTCCATCGGTTATGAAGATCGTCTTCTTTTCGAGAATTTGAATTTAACGATTCCCCGCGGTGAAATCACCGTCTTTGTCGGCAGCAATGGTTGTGGAAAGTCCACATTGCTACGTTCGATCGCCCGTCTGTTGAAGCCTTCGGACGGCTCCATCTTGCTGGAAGGGAAAGATATTCATTCCATGTCTTCCCGCAGCGTCGCAAAGAAGATGGGCATCCTTCCCCAAGGTCCCGTCTCACCTGAAGGATTGACGGTTCACGACCTCGTTAAACAAGGACGCTATCCTCACCAATCTTGGCTTTCCCGCTGGACGGCGGAAGATACGAAGAAAGTCGAGGCCGCGATGGAAGCAACTAAAATAAGTGACTTACGCGACAAGGCAATCGATACGTTATCGGGCGGCCAGCGCCAGCGTGCGTGGATTGCGATGACACTTGCCCAAGACACGGACGTCATTCTGTTGGATGAGCCTACGACATATCTTGACATGACGCACCAAATCGAAATTTTGGACCTCTTGTTTGAGTTGAATGAACAAAAGGGCCGCACGATCGTCATGGTGCTCCATGACCTGAATCTAGCTTCCCGTTATGCCCATAATATTGTCGCCATTAAAGACGGCGGCGTTTATGCGCAAGGCAGGCCGGAGAATATTATCACTTGCGACCTTGTCCGTGCAGTGTTCGGCATGGAATGCCAAGTGTCGACGGATCCCCTATTCGGGACGCCACACTGTGTTCCATACGGCCGTGGACGCTGCGTCGTCCAGCAAGTAAGGAGCAATACAGGTGCCTAAGCTTAACGACGAGCACATTGCATCGTTAGAACGATTTGGTATCTTTCTGAACAGGCAGTCTGATGCACTCTCGAATGCCCAAGCGATATTGTCGGAAACGGCGAGCACCGAATTGTTTTCGGAAATTCAAACGTTGACCGGTGCGAAAACGGATGCCGTGGCGGCTTCCATCTATATGAGGAGGCACGGTTTCTTCATGGCGGGGCTGTTCCATATGCTCAGCAAATTTGACTTGCTTTTCATCGGCAAGTTAGAGGATGTCTCTTTATTCATCGAAAAGGGTACAATTCAGTTTGCCATTCTTCCTGATTCATTTGAAGACGCTCAAAACAGACACGAAGCGATTCGTTTCATTCTCGAGCAGTACGGACATCCAGTCGTCGAATATATGGGCAAGCGCGCGCATGTTTCCAAGCTGATTCTTTGGGAGAATGTATGGGGCTATGTGCTATGGATGTATTCCATGCTTCTCAACGAAGACTGTCCTGCTGCACAAAGCGACCTTGATTTCTTATTGGAAGATGAAACGTGGAAGCCGCAAATGAGACGCTCGCCCTTTAAACAGTATTTGCAGAATGAAGAGGCACTTGCAGCCATGTCAAATTACAAACGAACGACTTGCTGTCTATTAAAGGAACTGCCTGATACGGAGAAATGTCCGTATTGCCCGTTAAATAGAACATGAAAACAGCCTACCCGCACCGATGCTTACCGGTACGTGCAGACTGTTTTTTTTATTGTTTCTCATCATGAATACCTATGCAGGAGTGCTCATCTTCCAACTGTAAAAACACCTTTGTGAACTGTTTGAAATCGTCTATATGTTTATTTAAAATAGATTCTAAAATATCGATATCTAATACTTGATAGCCATTTACAGCAATGTTGCTGAGGCCAAGCATATTCAATAATGTTCCCGCAAGATTTGCTTCAATCTAACCCGCTTCGTGTAAAAGCTTAAATGCTTCAAGACTCGTTTTTAGAACTCCAAGTTTACGCTAACTTACTGCATGTATAGCCAAGTCAATAAAACATCCACCAAGTTCCACTTCTCGCACGCCTATTAAGGCAAGCTCATTCCCACACTTTCAATCTATCTCTGTCTGAAATAGATTATCCGTGAAGATTGGGGAATTTTAAACCGTTATTATCGGGGGCTTTAACAAGGACCTAAATTCTATCAATTCAACTGTAACCTGTATTTTAGTTGCAGACATATTTGTTAGTTTTAATTGTCTAAATCGTTATCGAGAAATGATTTCCTTGGTTCTTCAGCCTTTTTCACATTATACTTTACCTCTTTTTCTCTCATAAGCAATAAAATAACTCCTAAAACAACAGCAATAATGCTAAAGATAATTAATGAATAACCCACTGCTGATTGCTCACCATAATTCACTTTAGCTATTGAGACTGATATCACATTTGCACTATAAAGTATTGCAGATATCAAGATAAAAATAACTCCCGAAAAAGTTTTCATCATAATTTTCTCTCCACCTTTAATCCACTTTTATAAAATTCAATTACCCTACTTTTTTCTTATATTACATTGGCAAATAGTTATCCTAACATCCTTCCAAACTCCAAAGATTTTTTCTATACACACATTACAGTGATTGTTTTGTGCAACTATATGAACATTGGAAAGACCGTTAGCATTATACAATCATTATATCGTATGAGCTTGAATAGATATAAAAAAACGACCTAGCACCGAAATCTAGGTCGTCTTTTATGTCTCTCTGTGTTTCAGTTTCTATCAATCAATATTTTGTTTGAGCATGTGTAGTAATAGTATCAAAACTCGTACTAGTTACACCTGCCCAACTAATTGCAGGTCCACCATAAGAAAGACTATATGAATAACTAGAGCTAACAGTTGTTTTTGCATGAGAATAGTTTCCATATGCATTAATATAAACTGGAACTACAGATGAATTTTTTGCAATTTTATAATACATGTAACCCTCTAAGTCAACAACTCTTGAAGTGGATGTATTATCTTTCAAATTCATTTTTACACCGTAGCCAGCACCTTGTTTATTCCATGCATTACTTGCTGAAGTATATGTTGCATTCCCCCCATATAGTCCACCTTGCATTGGATGTGTAGTTGTCCAAAGTTGTTGGCCATGTTGGGTTCCTGCTAAAGGAGAAAATGTTGAGTCTATGGAAATACTTAGTGTATCGTAACTTCTTGTAACAGGTATTATATCCCACACAAACTTGTTGTGAACTCTTATGTCTCCGCTAATTCTTTGAATCGATGTAGTAAGTCTTCTATAGCTTGTTTGAGCTGATCCTGTACTAAAAGGTTTGATACTACTCTTTGCAGCTTCTACTCTTTTAAAATATTCTTCTTCACTCAATTCAGTTGAAATGTAATTGGAATTCTCTTCACTTGTTTTCAAGCTGAAAAGTTGAGGTCCTGGAACACCTTCACTGATCTCATAATACTTTGTAGTTTCAGTTTTTGATTCTAATACAAGATCTTTGTTTTCGTCAAAAATCTCTTTATCCATCTGATCGATTGCCAAGTCAGTAAAACCTAAATCTTTAAGATTCTCATATTGTTCTTCTGTAATCTTTATCCCATTAGAGTTAGTTATTTTGTTTTCGGCTGCACTAACAGGATTTTGAAGCATAAAAAAGATAAAAATGGTAAAAAGAGAAATTGTATAACTTATTATCTTCTTCATTTTTTCCCCTCCACTGTATTTATTCTTGGTGTCCATGTAACGCTAACATAGTTCTTCTTGCTATTTAATAGATTTTTCAAAAACGGGTAATAGCTACTAGTAAAATTATGAATAATACTCAATAAATAGATATACCCTTTATCACTATTCTTTCTTTTTCAGTAATTTATAAATAAAAAGAACTACTTTTTTAAAAAAACTACATATTTTCATTGTTCTTTCAACCATTATATTTCGTGAGCGTTTTATGACATTTAGAAACATTTTATAGGTAATCCTCTACCTAATTTGTCATTTCAAGAGGCAATTATCGCTTATTTTAATCGTTAATTTGCACAACCAAATTTAAAACCCATCCCACAGCTTGTATAAGTGCTTTCATTATTTAGAAAGGCCATGCACAATAGCATTTCGAAGAAGTGCAATTTACCAACTAAAGTGCAACCTAAATGCCTTTAAATGCTTTTCTTAATTGAATAAATCTTGTTCCATCATAAGAATGAATATTAACGCACATATTCCTACTAACGGGCGACGGCTTCGTTATTATATCTCTCATGCTCATCTATCTAGTTTTCATCGGGATGATCAATGGCTTGGCAAATGACAGGAAGGCCGCCGTTTTATAAAAAAATTGAATTCACGCGAAAAAACAGCCAGCACGCACCAATCTTTCCGGTACATGCAGGCTGTTTTTCATTGTTCCATTTGTTTCGCCAAAAAATGTGCTGCAGTTTCTGCTGCTTTTTGTTCGGCTTCTCCGATGAAATGGACTTTCGATAGCAAATAAACTGCGCCGATTGTGTCTCCGCCCGCTACGATCGGGGCGATGCAGTAGGATTTTACTTGCTCGACTTGTCCAGGCACCCATTCCACTGCCTTTTCAAGCTTTTCCGTGACGATGGTGCGGCCCTTTAAAATCTCCTCCACGTCCGGAGCCAATTGGCGGTTCAAATAATCTTTTTTCGATAATCCGGATACGGCGATCATTTCATCCCTGTCACTGATCAGGGCGGGTGTTCCGAGGGTTTCATATAGTGTTTCTGCGTACTCTTTCGCAAATTGACCGAGCTCGGAAATAGGGGAATACTTCTTTAAAATAACCTCGCCATCCCTGTCGGTAAAGATTTCAAGCGGGTCCCCTTCGCGTATGCGGAGCGTCCGTCTGATCTCTTTCGGGATGACCACCCTCCCCAGATCATCAATTCTGCGCACGATTCCTGTTGCTTTCATGCATGATGCCTCACTTTCCAAAAATTAAAACCGTTTTCCGTTCGGACATAGTATGCATCATGCTTGGACATTTTATGCAACAGTTCCTTTAGACGGAATCTGCCGATGAGGGCTCTTTAATTGCCGATTGTAAAATTTTCATCATCTCTTCAAGGACGTCAAATTCCGTCATTTTACCTGTATGGCGCTCATCCACCGTGATGATCAGCCTGCCGTCCTCCATCGTAAACCCGACCGCACGGCCATATGCCATTGAGTCTGCAACAATCTTAGCCCCATCCGTCTTCGCCGTTCCTTCTTCAGTTAGACGTATTTCGATGATAGAACGTTGTTTTTTGATTGATTCGACGCCTGCTATGCGTCCCCATGCTTTGATTCTTCCGACGCGCAGCAACAAGTCTGCCTCTAACGGCAAGTCGCCGAAGCGGTCTGTCATCTCGTCGACAAGCTCGGAATAATCTTCTTCATTTTCAATCGCTTTTACCCGTTTATACATTTGGATCTTCTGGAATCCGTCTTTAATATACGAATCCGGCAAATACGCATTGACCGGCAATGAAATCTCGACATCCAGAATTTCCGATTTCACTATGCCCGTCTGCTTCTCTTCAATCGCTTCCTGTAGCATTTGCGAATAGAGATCGAAGCCGACAGAGTCGATGAAGCCGTGCTGCTGAGAGCCAAGCAAGTTCCCCGCGCCGCGAATCGACAAGTCCCGCATCGCAATTTTGAATCCGGATCCGAGCTCCGTGAATTCCTTGATTGCCTGGAGCCGGTTTTCCGCCACCTCCGTCAGCACTTTGTCCCGCTGATAGAGGAAATAGCCGTACGCGACACGGTTCGACCGTCCGACACGGCCGCGCAGCTGATACAGCTGGGATAAGCCCATGCGATCTGCGTCATGGACGATGAGCGTGTTAACGTTCGGGATATCGATTCCCGTCTCGATGATTGTCGTCGTGACAAGGACATCGTATTCGCCTTCTAGGAAGCTCAAAATTACCGATTCAAGCGTTGACTCGCTCATTTGCCCGTGTGCAAAAGCGACCCGTGCCTCCGGGACGAGCTGTTTGATTTCATCGACTTTGCGCGTCATGTCTTCGACGCGGTTGTATAAATAGAACACTTGACCACCGCGTCCCAGTTCCCGCTCTATCGCTTCCCGGACTAGTGCGAAGTTGTGCTCCATGACATATGTCTGGACCGGGAAACGGTTCGCTGGAGGCGTTTCGATGACGGATAGGTCTCGAACACCAAGCATCGACATATGCAACGTCCGCGGTATCGGCGTCGCCGTCAATGTAAGGACGTCTACATTCGTTTTCAGCTGTTTCAGCTTTTCCTTGTGCGATACGCCGAAACGCTGCTCTTCGTCGACGATGAGCAGGCCTAGATCTTTATACACGACGTCCTTGGATAGGAGGCGATGGGTGCCGACGACGACATCGATCGTACCGGCCTTCAACCCTTTCAATGTTTCCGTCTGCTCTTTTCGTGTACGGAACCGGTTCAATAGTGATACTTCCACCGGAAAGCCGGAGAACCGCTCCTTCATCGTCTCGTAATGCTGCTGGGCAAGGATTGTCGTTGGGACAAGGAAAGCGACTTGCTTGCCATCAGCGACCGCCTTGAACGCAGCCCGGATCGCCACTTCCGTTTTTCCGTACCCGACGTCGCCGCAAAGCAGCCGATCCATCGGACGCTCTTTCTCCATATCTCGTTTCACTTCTGCGATGGAACGCAGCTGGTCTTCAGTCTCGTCGTATGGGAATGCATTTTCAAATGAACGCATTAGATCATCATCTTCCGAGAACGCATACCCTTTTTCGGCTTCGCGCTTTGCATAAAGTTTGATCAGATCATCCGCAATGTCTTTGACAGCGGATGACACTTTGCTCTTCGTCTTTTTCCATTCAGCTCCGCCGAGTTTATGGAGTTTCGGCTCCTTTTCTCCGGAAGCAACATATTTCTGAATCAAATCGATTTGATCCGCCGGGACGAAAAGTTTGTCCTCCCCACGATAGCGGATATCGAGGTAATCTTTATTGATGCCGTTCACTTCGAGCGTCACGACGCCATAATATTTACCGATTCCATGGTGGACGTGTACAATATGGTCCCCAGGCTTGATTTCCGAATAGCTTTTGATGCGCTCTGCGTTCGTCATTTTTTGCGGACGGGCTTTCCGCTTCGGTTTCCCTTTGAACAACTCCGCGTCTGTTATAACCGCAATACGGTGGAACGGTAATTCGAATCCTGCTGACAAGTCTCCTTCTATAATGGAGATCGTTCCTGCACCAGTCGTCTTGCCGTTTAAAGCCGCGTCCATCTCATAGTCTCTTAAAATCGATTGGACTTTCTTCATCCGTTCTTCTCCATCGGCAACGATGAAGATATTGTATTTCCCTTGCTGCCAACGTTCCATTTCGTTTTTCAACAAATTCATTTGCCCATGGAATTCCTGCATCGGTTTGCAAGAGAACGAGACGGTTTTCTTTAAAGTAATTCCCGGCACAGCCCGGACGAACAATGATAAATATGACTTTTGCTGATCGAGCATTTTGTGCATTTCTTCGAATGAAAATGAAATTTTCGCGTCATGGACGATCTTACCTTCCTCAAGAAGCGTCAGAAACCATTCCTTCTCTTCACTTTCAAGAGAGGAAGACACTTCTAGGATCCGTCCGATTTCATCGAATAGTACAATGCCATCTTCCGGAAAATAATCACCTAGATAGGATGGAACACGGTCCGAAAACGATACATGCTTCATCATCCCTTCCGGAGTGATTCCATCCCGTAAAAGGCCGATATCCCGGGTGATGTTCATCGTAAGCGATTCTTTCGCCTCTTCATTTTTCATCCGCTTCAAACTTGCGCGAAGGGCGTCTTCCAAGTTCGAGGCGATTTGTGACAATTCTGTTGCGTCCCACACATATTCTGTCGCGGGAAGAATCGTCACTTCTGTCAGTTTGTCTGTCGAGCGCTGATCTTCCGCAGAAAAAGCCCGAATGGAGTCGACATCGGTGTCGAACAGCTCAATCCGGATCGGGTTTTCCATATTCAATGGATACACGTCCAAAATACCGCCTCGAAGAGCGAAATCGCCTGGCGCGGTTACCATGTCCTGTCTTCCATAGCCCATTTCCACAAGTTTCCGCGTCCAGTCGTCCACGTCAATGCTGTCATCCAGATGGACAGACAAGGAATTATCGAGCCATTTCTCTTTCGGAGGAAGGAGTTTCTTCATTCCCGCTACAGGCGTAATATAGATTCCCTTGCCGACGCGCGCCATATGGTCGAGAGTATCAATCCTGTTCGCGCGCAGTTCATAACTGGACACAGAAAAATCGGCAGCGATCAATTCCTCTGCCGGGTACAAATGAACGAGTGAATCGCCGAGCATCTTCACAAGATCTTCGTATGTACGTTGTGCTTGCAGCATGTTGGGAGTGATAATCAGGATCGGCTTTTCTGCTGACTGCTGGACAGTCTTAAAAAAGACGGCCTTTGCGCCACCCGAGAGGCCCGCCAGCAATTGACGGTCCTGTCCTGTTTTCAACCCCTCAACTACTTTATTAATCTCTTTGTCTTGTAGAAATAAATCTATGAGCGCATCCAATGATCATTTTCCTCGCTTTGCAGTAGATAAAATTAAGTGAAAAAAGCTTTGCGCGCATGATACGCCAAAGCAGAAAATTCTATTGTATCCATTTCCGTAATGCATAGTAGTCCGGATTCATTCGCAGCGACTGTTCACATTGCTCACAAATGCAACGAACCGTCATGGAACCATTATCATCATATTCTAGGAAGTGCTCGCCATTCCCTTCTTCTGCCCTTTGCAGTTCCCGGATAACTTCTTCGGCAGATGCAAACGGGATGCTGCCGACCTCAGTATTGCAATGTCTGCAAGAATAACGTAAATTCTTCAGTTTCATCGGCCCCTTTTTAACAAAGTATAGGCGGATGAACCGATGATTATTCCTTATGCGCCATTATAGTTATTCATTACTTCTAAAAAAGGGCTTTTGAGCCAATCCATGCAAGCAGCAGCGCTTTTTTCTACCATCTCGTCAATAAGCGGCTGTTCTTCCTTGCTGAATGGAGCCAGTACATAATCGGATACTTTCATGCCGCCTGTCGGTCGACCGATTCCGATACGGATCCTGTTGAAGGAATCAGAGCCAAGATGGGCAATCAACGACTTCATGCCGTTATGGCCCCCAGCGCTTCCTTTTTGGCGCAATCGCAATTTGCCGGGAACGAGGTCAAGATCATCGTATAGGACGACAATATCTTCGATTTGTATATCGTAATAGTCCATGAGCGGACCGACACATTCGCCGGACAGATTCATATATGTCAAAGGTTTGACGAGCATCACTTTTCCTTCCGGACGGTGGATGATCGTATAAGCGCCGTTGAATTTCATTTGCATGGCGGGCGCGTCCAGCCGACCTGCCAATTCATCGATTGCCTGGAATCCGACGTTATGCCGAGTCTTCTCGTATTGCTTCCCCGGATTTCCGAGGCCGATTATCATTTTCATAAGGCGTATCTTCCTTTTGATTTCATTATAAAAAGGGCGCACGCTTTACACGTGCGCTCCAACAGTTGCTTATTATTCCTCTTTTTCACCGATGACTTCCGGTTCTGCATCTGCAGCACCCGTATCGGCTTCAAGTTCCTCCAATTCCTCTTCGGAACGTGGAGCTGAGATGGTCACAAGTGCGTAATCATCATCCGTAATAATTTCAAACTTGGATTTCCCGCGTACGTCTGCGACTGACAACGTGTCGCCGATTTGCATTTCGGAAATATCGACTTCAAACGACTCCGGGATATCCGAAGGTTTGACTTTGATTGTCACTTCGCGGTTTGGCTGTTGTACGACGCCGCCTTCCTTCTCGCCGATCGATTCGCCGACAAGTTGCACTGTAACGTCGACTTCAAGCTCTTCAGCCATATCGATCGAAAGGAAGTCAGCATGACGAATCTCGCCTTTCAAAGCATCTTCCTGAAATTCATTCAATACGACATTCAATTTCTTGCCGTCGAGTTCAAGCTGAATAACGCCATTACGTCCTACTTCACGCAATGTCTTTAGTAGATCTCCCTCTCTTACGGCAATCGGTGTATTTTCTGTATTATATCCATAAACGACGGATGGGATGAACCCATCATTTCTTAGTGCTGTTAATGCTGATCTCGTTTTTGTTTCTCTTGTTTTCGACTGAATTGCTGTACTCATTTGCGTAGTCACCTTTCCTGAAAAAAGTTATTCTATCTCTTGAAATACCCAAAATCAGACGACATGAAACTAACTAGATTGCTTATTCAAACAACGTGCTGACAGATTTTTCTTCAAATACACGGATAACTGCTTCACCTAAAAGCTTGGCAATTGATAATTGCTTGATTTTCGGTGACTTTTTGCTTTCCGGCAGTTCGATTGAATTCGTGATGACCAATTCTTTTATTTGCGAATTGTCGATCCGCTCGATTGCAGGGCCGGATAATACCGGATGCGTACAGCAAGCGTACACTTCCTTTGCGCCATTCTCGATGATCGCGTTCGCTGCGATTGTAATCGTTCCGGCAGTATCGATAATATCATCGATGAGGATAGCTGTTTTCCCTTCAACGTTCCCTACGATGCTCATCACTTCGGCAACGTTTGGACGTGGACGGCGTTTGTCGATAATTGCAATTGGCGCCTTCATGCGATCCGCCATTTTTCGTGCACGTGTAACACCGCCATGATCCGGAGATACGATGACGAGTTCATTGCCCTCCAAGCCTTTTCCTTTGAAGTATTCCGTTAAAATCGGCTCTGCTACGAGATGATCGATTGGAATGTCAAAGAAGCCTTGGATTTGCGGTGCATGCAAATCAATGGCGATGACGCGGTCCGCACCAGCTTTTTCAAGCAAGTTCGCTACAAGCTTCGCCGTGATCGGTTCACGAGAACGTGCTTTGCGGTCTTGGCGTGCATATCCATAATAAGGCATGACAACATTGATTGTACGGGCTGATGCGCGCATCAATGCGTCAATCATGATAAGGAGCTCCATCAGGTTATCATTGACTGGATAGGAGGTTGATTGGATGACAAAGACATCGCAACCTCGGATACTTTCTTCGATATTGATTTGAATTTCTCCGTCGCTGAAACGTTTGACGGAGCACTTGCCGAGTGGGCGTCCGATTTCGTCTGCTACTTCTTGTGCAAGTGTTTCATTGGAATTTAAAGAGAATATCTTCAGTTTATCATTAGGATAATGATTAGCCATCATGGTCCCCCTGGTTAGTTAAGATTTAATTTTGTTGCGTATCCTTCTTTATTCTCCTGGCGCGCGCGCCCAATTGCAAGTGAACTTTCTGGGACATCTTTTGTAATGGTCGATCCGGCCGCTACATAAGCACCTTTTCCAATTTTTACAGGTGCAACTAGATTGGAATTGCAGCCGACAAACGAGTCATCTTCGATCGTTGTCTGATGCTTGTTCTTTCCGTCGTAATTCACCGTGATCGTTCCGCAACCGATGTTCACATTTGTACCGACTTCCGCATCACCGATATAGCTGAGGTGAGAAACTTTGCTTCCTTCTCCTAAACTTGACTTTTTAACTTCGACGAAATTGCCGATTTTTACATTGTCGCTGAGTTTGGATTCCGGACGGATATGTGCGAACGGGCCTACTGTCGTACCGGACCCGATAACGCTGTCCCGTACAACTGACGAATGGATGGTTGTATGACTGCCAATTTCACTATTGGCGATATGACTATTCGGTCCAATTATACATTTTTCCCCGATGACCGTCTGTCCTTCGATCATCGTGCCTGGTTGAAGAACTGCATCCCGACCGATTTTGGCATCCACGCTAATATACGTGTTGCCTGGGTCAATGATTGTTACACCGTTGCGCATATGGGATTCTGCAATCCTTTGGCGCATCACTTTTTCCGCTTCCGACAGGATGACCCGGTCATTGATACCGATTGTTTCGCTAAAATCGTCGGTTACATAGGCGGAAATCAACGCCTGTTCAGCCTTCAGAATGCCAATGACATCAGGCAAATAGTATTCGCCTTGTGCGTTATCGTTCTTCACTTTTTTCAAAGCTTCAAACAGTGCGCGGTTGTCAAAACAGTAGGTTCCTGTATTAATCTCGGTTACTTTCCGCTCTTCCGGCGATGCATCCTTATGTTCCACGTTGCGAAGGACGTTTCCTTGCTCATCCCGGATAATGCGGCCGTAGCCTGTAGGATCGTCGGCGTGCGCGGTCAGGATTGTCGCTTTCGCCTTCGTGTCGGAGTGGTGTGCAATCAGTGCTTGCATCGTTTCCGATTTGATGAGCGGTGTGTCTCCACAGACGACGAGCGTAATCCCTTCGAGTTCGCCTAGCCGGTCCTCTGCCTGCTGAACTGCATGTGCTGTGCCGAGCTGTTCTGCCTGAAGGGCATATTCGCTTTTGGCACCGAGTGTTTCTTCTACCATTTCTGCTCCGTGGCCGACAATCGTTACGATTTTATCCGCGCCGATTCCGAGGATATGGTCGACAACGTGTTCGACCATCGGTTTTCCACAGACAGGATGCAATACTTTATATAAATCGGACTTCATCCGCGTCCCTTGCCCTGCAGCTAGGACGATGGCATATGTATTCGTCATTTGCTGGCCTCCATCCATAATTTCATTATTGACTATAGCGGAAAATAATATAAATTTCAACTATACCCTCTTGACAACGGCAGATAATTCTTTTAATATTGTTCGTTTCTTTTTTCTAGGGCCATTATTATTTGGGTGAAATCGGATTTTCGCTACAATCCTGTATTAATTCAAAAAAGCTGTTACAGATAGTCAGATGACTTCTGCACAGCCTCTTGGTTGCTATTCAAAATCCATTTACTTATGCCCCGGCCTCTTCCAATACCCCTTTTTCCTCGACCATATGATACGCGGTTAGGACGGCATCTTGGACTTTCATCCTTGCCGTAGTATTGATGGGATGCGCCACGTCGCGGAATTCCCCTTCTGGCGTACGTTTGCTTGGCATTGCGACAAACAATCCGTCATTCCCCTCAATGACACGGATATCATGCACAACAAATTCGCCGTCCAAGGTAATCGATGCGATCGCCCTCATCCGGCCGTCCGTCTCAACTTTCCTCAGTCTTACATCTGTTACTTCCATCATTCCCCACTCCCTTTGTTGTTTCGTCTAGCGTCAGGCGCTGAGTCGTCCTCCGCTTTTGTTTTACAATGCTCAAAGATTAGATTCTACAAAAAGTCAGCATTTCCCTTTTATTTTTTCAAACTTTTTCTAAAAAACTTTTTTCTCGGCCTTTTAAGCAATAAAAATGACGGCATGCTCACTTTCTGAGCATGCCGCCACATATTAATTATTCGCCGGCAAGGGCGATAACTTCGATTTCAACTGATGCGTCTTTCGGTAGTCTTGCCACTTCCACTGTCGAACGGGCAGGAGTATGTGATCCGAAATGTTGTGCATATACGTCGTTTAAAGCTGCAAATTGGTTCATGTCCTTGATGAACACTGTCGCCTTGATCACTTGGTCAAGGGAAGAACCTGCCTCTTCCAATACGGCTTTCAAGTTGGCGAAAACTTGGTTTGTCTGCTCTTCAATTGTTCCTTCGACGAGCAGTCCATCCGGTGTCATCGGAAGTTGTCCGGATGTGTATACTAATCCATTTACTTTCACTGCTTGTGCGTATGGTCCGATTGCTTTCGGCGCGTTATCTGTTGCTACATAGTTCATTTCGTTTTTCCACCCTTCATGAAATAGTTTCCTTCTTCCAGTTCGATTGTGCGGTCCTTCTCATTCACTGCGCGGAGTTTGACCAGAGATAGATAATCTTCTACGAGCACTTCCTCGGTATGTTCCGCCTCTACTAGGACAGCGATTCCTGCAAGCTCGCAGTCGAATTCCTCTAGTAGATTCTTCATGCCTGCCATCGTCCCGCCCGCTTTCATGAAGTCATCGGTGATCAATACTCGTTTACCGCTCTTCATGCTTCTTTTCGACAATACCATCGTCTGGATACGACGAGTGGAACCGGACACGTAATTGATGCTGACGGTCGATCCTTCCGTCACCTTGCTATCCCTTCGGACGATGACGACAGGGACATTCAAGTGGCGTGCAATCGCATGGGCGATTGAAATGCCTTTTGTAGCGACTGTCATGATTACGTCAATCTCCGTGTCGCTGAAGGCAGACGCAAACACTTTTCCGATACGGTCCATAACTTTTGGATCGCCTAAGAAATCTGTCATATATAGATAACCGCCCGGCAGCAGACGGTCCGACCGCCCAAGACTTTCTTTAATATGGGCCATCACTTCACGGACTTCAGTCTCGGAGACTTGCGGAATATATTTCACACCGCCAGCAGCACCCGATACAGTCATCAGCTTGCCTGTCCCATTCTCTTCGAACGTCTCCTTGATGATTGCCAAGTCTTCGCTAATGGATGACTTCGCCGCATGATAGCGCTCGGAAAAGAAAGTGAGCGGTATGAGTGTATGAGGATTTTCCAATAGGTGACTCGTCATATCGACGAGTCTTCCGCTCCTTTTCCACTTCATCGTTAACAACCCCTAAATCCGAATATTTTAATCGTACATTATCATAATTGTACGCCTTTAATCAAGCAGAAAACGTTCTCCCGTCATTCTGACAGCATGAACTTCCTTGCAAAAGCCCTTTAATCCATTGTAGATCCTTGAGACTCTCGCTTCCTGCCTGACGAAACCGAAAACGGTCGGTCCGCTTCCGCTCATCAATACTGCATCGGCCCCGAACTGGTTCATTTTTTCCTTTAAGCCGACGACTTGTGGATGCATTTTCATCGTCACCGGTTCCAGGACATTGCCCAAGGATGCGCACATTTTGTCGTAATCCCCTGAATGCAACGCTTCAAGCATTCCTGCTGTGTCAGGATGCTCGATGGAGTTGACATCGAGGTTCCGGTAGATATCTGCCGTAGAGACGGAGATTGATGGTTTTGCGAGAATGACCCAACAGTTAGGCGGTGCCGGCAAATGCTGGATCTTCTCACCACGTCCTTTTGCAAGAGCTGTTCCTCCATGCACGCAGAATGAAACATCCGATCCGATCTTTGAGCCGATATCGGCCAATTCGTCCGCGCTTAGCTTCAGATTCCAAAGCCGATTTAACCCGCGCAATGTAGCCGCGGCATCGGAACTGCCGCCCGCAAGTCCTGCAGCAACAGGGATTTTTTTGTCGAGCATAATTTCGACCCCATCGCGGATGCCGTATTTCCGCTTAAGTAGGTCCGCTGCTTGATAAGCCAAATTTTTTCGGTCATTCGGCACGAACCGTTCAGACACTTTTATGTGAATTTGCCCGTCATTCGATGGGCGAAGCCAGACACGGTCAGCCAAATCGACTGTCGTCATGATCATTTCCACTTCATGAAAACCGTCAGGGCGTTTATGTAGGACATCAAGTGTCAGGTTGATTTTTGCAGGCGCTTTCTCATATAACATCCAGCCCCCTCCATTCCAAGCTTGTCATTGTTCCCTATTTTACCATAGGGTGATTGGATTTCATCCTCAAACTTTACACCGATGGACGAAATAAAGAAAAGAGCTGCACGACGTCTGTAACGACATCCATGCAGCTCTTCCTTTGTCAGTCGTTCGTGAGATGGGTGGATCTTAGCTGTCGTTCCGTTTTTCCGCCATTCCACGCTCAGCCATTTGAATGGCATGCTTCACCATATTACCGGCGTCACGCGATTTGATGCCTCCCCAACCTTCCCGCTGAACAACATCGTAAAAGCCAAGCTCTTTCGCAATTTCTTCTTTCAAGTGCTCAGACATTATACTCCGTCTTCTCGCCATTAGGTTTTTCCTCCTTTTCGACTGACAAATCTAGTATGGGCAATGAAGATAAAAAAACACCTATGCTTCCAGAAAGGAATGCATAGGCATTTTAATAAAAAACAATGCATGATTGCTTTAAAGACTATTTGACGATGAGCGCAGTTTCGTCTCCGTCATCCAGAACTGTTATTTCGACTGCTTCAGTCAAAATATCCGCGTAGCTGTAAGACACCCTTTCAAAAGCATTTTCATCCTGGTCCAGTTCAACAACAAAAACTGCCCGATACGTCTCACGAAGGATTCCGGCACGTTCGATTGTTTTCTTACGGCCTCCGTTTGCTTTTAAGTGCAAACGTTTCCCCAAGTGAGCATCCAATGACTTCTTAATGTCCGCTAATGTTTTTGGCACGTCGCTTACACCTCACTGGATACAAGTATAACACTTTTAAAAAGTTCTGTCAATTAAAACAAGAATTTTATCAGTAAAACCTTATCGTTGTCAATTCTTTTTTCACTATTCTCGATTGTTTAAGCCAAGAAACGCCCTATTTGTCATGACTTTTTGAAATCGGAATACAAAGCATTCGACAATTTCCCGAACTCCTCGATAGATAATGTTTCGCCTCTCCTGCCAGAATCCATGCCGATCCGCTCGAATGCCTCGAGAATCTGTTCCTTCTTCGCCTTCCCGTTTGGTAAGGAAGATTGGAGATTGTTGAGCAACGTCTTTCTCCTTTGGACGAACGAACCCCTTGCTACTTCGAATAGGAAGTCTTCATCTATCACTTCCACTGGCGGTTCTGCTTTTTTTGTCAGCTTCAACACCGCTGATTCGACATTCGGTTGCGGGATGAACACCGTCCTCGGCACAATCATTGAAACTTCGGCATCCATGTAATATTGGACCGCAATCGATAAAGATCCGTAAGCTTTCGTACTTGGAGATGCTGTAATTCGATCTGCCACTTCCTTTTGCATCATGATCACCATTCCCCGGATCGGAACTTTACCAAGCAGGAATTTCATGATGATCGGCGTCGTCACGTAATAAGGAAGGTTGGCAACGACGACAATGTCGTCAAATCCGCTGAACTGTTCCTCGACCACTTTATTCAGATCCGCCTCAAGCACGTCCTGGTTGATGATAGTGACATTGTCATACGGCGATAATGTATCTTCCAACACAGGCAGCAGACGTCCATCAATTTCAAATGCGACGACCTTGGCCGACGACCGTGCAAGATGTTCCGTCAACGCCCCGATTCCTGGACCAATTTCGATGACTCCCGTCTTGTCCGTCAACCCGGCATGCGAAACGATATTACGTAAAATATTCGGGTCGATCAAAAAGTTTTGCCCTAGGCTCTTCTTGAATGAAAACCCATGCTTCTCCAAAATTTCCTTTGTTCTAATAGGCGTTGCAATATCCCTATTCATGGCCATCCTCCTCGTGCAGGACTTTCAATGCCTCCATTAATTGATGTTGCCCAATCCGGAACATTTCAAGTCTCTTTTTCAATCCTTTGCCGTTCACTTGTCCGATTTGAAGTATTTCGCCAAGTCGGTCACGCCGTTTTTTCGCATCGGGATGTCCGACAAGCCTTGCCTCAATCAGAACCCGCAAAGGAATTTCCTCAACGGGTTGGACATCGACGGAATAGACGGCTTCCAACGCTTTTTGGATATCTTCATCTTTCGCATGCTCAATGCCAAGTCCTTGCCCATTTTTCGCGATCGTTTTCGATTTATGCAGAAATGCATGCTTTACTCCCGGAATCCGCTCTTCGATAATGGAGCGGATTCTTCTGCCCGGAAAGTCGGGATCCGTGAATACGATGACCCCTCTCGTTTCTTGGGCGAGTCGGATCCGATCCAATGTCTTTTCGTCAATCGCCGATCCGTTCGTCTCGATCGTATCGGCCCCAGTCGCCCTTTTGATTGCGACTGTATCGGATTTTCCCTCTACGACAATTATTTCTTTTATTTTCACTGTGACCCTCATTTCATTAGGTTACGTTTGTTTAATTTTACGTGTTGAAGCGGCTGTTGTACAGGCAATCGAACAGCGAAGGGTTCGATTTGCCGTATTTCTGCGCACTTTGCAGAAATTAAGGCATCCTGCAATATCCTGCTCGCAACGCTGCGCTTATGCTCGCAAACGCCGTTCTCCGTAACGGCGTTCGCAGGAGTCGCCGCCTTCCACTCAAATCCCCTAAATCCTTACCAATTATAAATACCTTAAAAAGATGAAAAAACCGTGGGACTGGTTAAGCCCCACGGATTGATGTGGAAATAAAATGATTGCTATGGAATTAGTCGATCACTTTGATTTTCACTGTGCGGCGACCAAAATTGTATGCTGCCGCCTTTGTCGGTACATGAAGGTCAATCTTCTTCCCTTTTATCGCTCCGCCGGTATCTCCTGCGATTGCGTATCCGTATCCTTCAACCCAAACTTTGGAGCCGAGCGGGATGACACTAGGATCCACCGCAATGACTTTCAGATTCGGATTGGCCCTGAGGTCTATGCCCGTTGCTGTTTTCCCTGTGCAGCCGTTACAGTGCGCTGTATAGGCAGTAGCGGTCACGTAAAATTCATTCCCGCCTGAAGGTGCTGCCGAGCTGCCGCGAGATACTGCGACATTGGATTTTTTCTTGACGGCGCTTGCCATTATCACTTTGGAACCGACCGCAACAATTTTCTTTTGAGGCTCCTGAATGACTCTTTCATTCAATAACGTACGAGATACTTCCTTGCCATTCTCTTTGACAATTTCAAACTTGCGTTCAACAGATCCCTTCTTGCCTTCTTGGACAACCTTTTCCCGTCCTTTTAGCAATTTGGCATCGCTCTTCGTTACAACCGCAAAATTTGTTGGTTCTTCCACTACATCGGTGACCTTTTCTACCCGTATGACTTCAACTATGGAACCTGGCTTCACGAATCCGTCAGCCTTCCGGTTCAACTTGTCATGTTCATTCAATTGAATGTTTTCTTTCTTTAAAAAGTCAGCGACCGTAGTCGAAGTGGACCACATTTGTTTCTCATTCCCGCCATCGATAAGCGTCAATTGGAACGCTTTTTGAACATTGATGCGCAGATCTTCTCCGAGGCTTTCATCTGGATTTGGCGTGACCTTATCATGCTCTGAAAGCTTGATGTCGGCCTCGGCTAAAATATCGCCGACTTTCCGATCCGTTGTCCAAACCTTTTCAGTTTCCTTGCCTGTTTGAATCTCTACTTGCTTTGCCTGTTCCCACCTGATCGATAATCCTTCCTCGATCGTGGTATTCACTGAGGGTGTTACTAAATCGTGTTCGGCAACTTCGAAATCCTCGCTGGATAGAAGTTGCCCAACTGTATGTGCAGATGTTTTTATTTCAATTTGCTCATCGTTCACATGTAGTGTGACCGATTTCTTAGATCCTTCGTAAAGAACAAGTGAAATGATTGAAACGAATAACGCAAATGCTATAGAAAAGATTGCTATTCGTTTACTCCTCAATGACATCGAGAACAGATTTTTCATGGTATTTTTTGTCATGAAAAAACTCCTCCTTTATCACTCGGCAAATTATAAAGCTTCCAATTCGACGTGTCAACTTATAGAATCTCCAGTCTTTTCACTGAAGATAGATGAATCCAGTCGGGAAGCCGTACAATCACCCTTCGCATTATTTCGAAATACGGAATATCTTCAAAGCATTTTCGGTCGTTCTCTTTGCCACCTCTTCAACTGGAATGTCCTTTAAACGGGCAATTTCCTCCGCCACGAGCGTGACGAGTGCCGGCTCATTCCGTTTTCCGCGATGAGGATGGGGAGCAAGGTAAGGAGCATCCGTTTCAATCAATAAATGATCCAAAGGAATGTCTGTCGCCACTTGCTTCGGCATTTTTGCGTTTTTGAAGGTGACAGGGCCTCCGAGGGATATGAGGAAATTCATATCAATGCACTCTCTAGCAGTTTCGACACTGCCGCCGTAACAGTGCATGATGCCGCCCGTTATATGGGCTTCCTCTTCCTTCAATATCCTGACGACATCCCCTGTTGCGTCACGATTGTGGATGATGACGGGAAGGTCGACTTTTTGTGCAAGCCGGATCTGCTTTCGGAACAATTCTTGCTGAACGTCCTTCGGTGATTTGTCCCAATAATAATCCAGACCGGTTTCCCCGATGCCGACGACTTTCGGATGTGCCGCCAATGATTCTATCCATTCCAGATCTTTGTCGGTGCAATCGATAGCATCTACAGGATGCCATCCGACGACAGCGTAAATGAACGAGTATTGCTCAGCCAACTCCATCGCTTTCTCGATCGTTACACGATCAAAGCCGACAACGACCATTCTTTCGACCCCCGCGTCAATTGCGCGTTGTATGACTTCTTTAACGTCCTCTTCGTATTGCTCTGCATTTAAATGAACATGAGTATCGATATACATTTTGTGTCTCTCCTCACAAACTTCATTCTATTTCAATGGCTTATGTCTTACGTTACAGTATGGTAACAAATCGGTTAAAAGATAAAGACGGCGCCTCTAAAGGAAACGCCGTCTTTGCCATTTACTTCACTTGTGCACCGTTTTCCAATGTCGGATCGACTGTCGCCAATTTCAGAACACCATTGGATTTTCCAGCTAATATCATCCCTTGTGACAATTCGCCACGTAATTTTACGGGTTTTAAATTAGCGACAACAATTACTTTCTCGCCAATCAGAGCTTCCGGTTCATAATGCTCCGCGATACCTGAGACGACTTGACGCTGTTCATACCCCAAATCGACTTGTAGCTTCAACAGCTTGTCCGCTTTCGGCATCTTTTCACATGCCGTCACGGTTGCGACACGCAAATCGACTTTCATGAAGTCATCGATCGTGATCTCTTCTGTTTCCTCTTCGGCTTTGACATGCTCTTCCTCCTGCTTTTCCTTTGGCGCTGTAATTGCCATCTGATCACGGATATAGACAATTTCTACTTCCGGATCAAGACGAGGGAAAATCGGAACCCCTTTTTCGACAACTTTGGTTCCTTCAGGAAGCGCCTTGAAATTACCTAATGTGTCCCATGCAAGCATCGTTTCATCCAACCCGAGCTGTTCGATGATTTGAATAGGTGCCTTCGTCATGAACGGTTGTAAGAGAACCGCAATCTGGCGGAGCGATTCGGCAAGGTGAGCCATGACGGAAGCCAATTTTCCTTTGTCTGCTTCGTCTTTCGCAAGAACCCAAGGGGACGTTTCATCGATATATTTATTCGTACGGGAAATAATCGTCCATAGCTCCGAAAGGACGACGCTAAATTGCATCTTCTCCATGGAAGCTTCATATTTTCCAATTGCGCTAGCTGTGAAGTCACGCAGCACACTGTCGAATTCCGTCGGCTCAAGTCCTTCAGTCGGAATGACGCCGCCGAAATATTTATTGATCATGGATACTGTCCGATTCAACAAGTTGCCTAGGTCATTGGCCAAGTCGTAATTCGTCCGCTCCACGAATGATTCAGGGGAGAATGTCCCGTCTTGTCCGAACGGCAATTCCCGAAGGAGGAAATAGCGCGTCGCGTCCAAGCCGTAACGCTCGACAAGCATTTCAGGGTAGACGACATTCCCTTTCGATTTCGACATTTTACCGTCTTTCATCATAATGAAGCCGTGGGCGAAAACTTTTTTCGGCAATGGCAGATCAAGCGCCATGAGGAAAATCGGCCAATAAATCGTATGGAAGCGGACGATATCCTTCCCGACGACATGCACATCTGCCGGCCAGTATTTCTTAAATAACGATTCATCATCGGAACCGTACCCGAGTGCCGTAATATAGTTCGTCAATGCATCGACCCACACGTAAATGACATGTTTCGGATCTCCAGGTACTTTAATGCCCCAGTCGAATGACATACGGGATACGGATAAGTCTTCAAGCCCCGGTTTGATGAAGTTATTGATCATCTCATTTTTACGGGATTCCGGTTCAATAAAATTCGGGTTGTCATTATAATATTGCAGAAGCCTGTCTGCGTACTTTTGCATATTGAAGAAGTATGACTCCTCTGAAACCCTTTCCACTGGGCGATGACAGTCCGGACAATTGCCATCTTCAAGCTGCGCCTCTGTGAAATAGGATTCACATGGGACACATTTCCAGCCTTCATACTCGCCTTTGTAAATGTCGCCATTATCGAGGAATTTTTTGAAAATCTTTTCGACGGCCGCTTTGTGGCGTTCCTCCGTCGTTCTAATGAGGTCATCATAAGAGATGTCCATCGTTTTCCATAAATCGATAGCGATATCCGCGATTTGGTCTACGTATTGCTGCGGCGGAAGACCTTCCTCCTCCGCCTTCTCTTGGATTTTCTGGCCGTGCTCGTCCATTCCTGTTAGGAAGTGCACGTCATATCCACGCAATCTTTTATAGCGGGCCATCGCATCCGAAGCAACGGTCGTGTAAGCAGTTCCTATATGAAATTTCCCGCTCGGGTAATAAATAGGAGTCGTAATATAAAAAGTTTTTCGTTGTTCAGCCACCAAAATACCTCCTGTGTTTCAATCTATACTAACCATATTACTTAAATTTCAACAAAAGCGCTATGTAGACACGCATAAAATCGTTATTACACGTATAAATCCCTTCAGAAACGCATAAATCCTCAAAAATGCTCATAAACGAAGCCACGCGACGCATAAACGAACGAAAACGCCCATAAACCTCTTCAAATTCGCCTAAACGCAATCATTCGCTAGTTTTAGAATTTCCTTATTAATGCTCAAATCATCTTTCGCTTCTATTTCCCTAATTCCTCTCATTATTGGCTACTTAATACCCCACAGACTCAAAGAATACCAAACATCAAAAGTCCCGTTTTCTCAAGAAATCTATTATTCTACACATAATAATCAGCAAGATTTATTGACGTTAAATGGAAGTCTTGGTATGATATTTGATAGACAAGAGAAATATGTCGAATTTTGACGAAAATTTAAATCGTTTAGGAGGAATTCTTGTCATGAAATCTACAGGAATCGTTAGAAAAGTCGACGAATTAGGCCGTGTCGTCATACCAATCGAACTTCGTCGTACACTTGGAATTGAGCAGAAAGATGCTTTAGAAATCTATGTCGATGATGATAAAATTATCTTGAAGAAATACATGCCGAATATGACTTGTTCAATCACTGGCGAAGTGTCCGACAATAACTTGCAACTTATCGACGGAAAGCTGATTTTAAGCCAAGATGGCGCTAGACAACTCATTAAAGAGATCGAAGAGAAGATAAAATAATATTATCATCGCAATAATAATTTGAATCCAGAACGAAATAACTGTTCTGGATTTTTATTATGAATTCCTGTTCACATGGTACTCCTGATAGACATCCCTTTTGGACAATCCTCTTTCCGCTGCCACTAATTTGATTGCTTCCTTCGATGAAGCGCCTTCCTTCTCCATCATCATCTCTACATGAGAATCAATGCTTATATCCTTCCACCATTTTTCAGTCTCTTCTTCCATGTCCTCATTCCCTGCTATGACGATACAGAATTCCCCTCTAATTTCATTTGATTCCACCCATGAAACGGCTTCCTCAAGCGTTCCCCGGAGGAACTCTTCATACCGTTTTGTCAATTCCCTTGCCAACACGACTTGACGTAACCCACCGAATGCTTCTGCCAAAGCCTTGACCGTTTCCTTCAGGCGATGGGGAGCCTCATACAGAAGCAAAGTCTCCTCCTTTTGCTTGAGCTTCCGTAACTGCTCGGTGCGTTCCTTTTTCTGCCGCGATAGGAATCCGAAGAAATAAAATGGCTGCGTCTGAAGTCCGGAAGCGACCAATGCACTGATGGCAGCGTTAGCTCCGGGGATCGGAACGACATCGAAACCTTCTGCAATCGCTTTCGTAGCAATATCTTTCCCCGGATCCGAAATGCACGGCATCCCAGCATCACTCACCAAGGCGACCGTCTTCCCTTCCGCCAATAAAGACAGGATTTTCTCTCCGCCTTTTTCGATATTATGCTCATGGTAGCTCATGAGTGGTGTTTTTATATCGAAGTGGTTGCAAAGCCTGATTGTATTCCTCGTATCTTCCGCAGCTATCATATCCGCTTCCTGCAAGATACGGATTGCACGGAATGTCATATCCTCCAAATTGCCGATCGGCGTTCCGACAAGAAATAGCTTTGCGGAGCCTGCTTCAACGCTTTTCTGTGATTTCATCGATACATTGCCCCTTCCTCATATAACGTTCCTTTGCCGCTCGTGTTAGTTGCTTAAACTGATATTCAGCCCGCATCGCGTCCCGCTTCGTTTCATAGCTTTCCCTGTAGATGAGATGGACTGGAAGCTTGGCACGCGTATATTTTGCGCCCTTTCCTTCATTATGGGTACGGATTCGCTTTTCTAAATCATTTGTATAGCCTGCATAGTAGGAGCCGTCATTGCATTCCAGGACATAGAACAGATGCTCATTCGTCTTGTCCATATAATAACAGCCTCACTTCTTCGGTATACTCCCCGTCTTCGCCGTATACGTAGAGTGGCGGCAATATTTTCAAATCAGGCTTGCCGTCCTTTATTCCTTCAATTAATAATGTGTTAGCCTCTTTGCCTTCCTTCGGGTATACGAAACGGATTCTTTTCGGTTCAAGCCTGTTCGCACGCATTGCCGTCACAATATCTAGCAGCCTGCCCGGCCGATGGACGAATGCCGCTTTCCCGCCTTGCTTCAGCAGCTCACTGGCGGACTGTACGGCTTGTTCAAGCGTCAGTCGGATTTCATGCCTTGCAATCGCGACATGTTCCTTTAAGTTTTTCTCACTCGCTTCGATAGCTGGGAAATAGGGCGGATTGCATGTGACTGTGTCATATTTTTCAAAGCCAATTTTCCTAGCAATCCCAATCACATCGTCGTTCACAATTGTTATCCGATCGTCCAATCCATTATAACCGACACTTCTCCGTGCCATATCCGCAAGCCTCTCTTGCAGCTCAACCGCTATGATGTCAGCATTCGTCCGGGCGCTTAGGAAAAGCGGAATCGCGCCGTTGCCTGCGCATAAATCGACAATTTTACCCGAACGGATCGGTACATACGCAAATTTCGAAAGGAGGACCGCATCGAGCGAAAACGAAAAGACGGAAGGGCTTTGAATAATCCGCAAGTTTTCCGCCAATAGATAGTCCAGTCGTTCATCTTCTTTCAATAAACTCTCCATGTATTTTCCTCCGTTCAATAGAAAAGAGCCGATGCCTACATGATTATAGGATCGGCTCATCTCAAGCATTCTGTTTGCTCAGGAAGGATAGGCAGAACAAACAATCTTCCCCTTTACGACTGCTTCCGTAATGGACATTGCAGACGTGATATCCTTCATTATATATCCTGGCCAGGTTGTCCACCCCTTCGCCGATATCGACTCTGTGGGGCTTTTCAGGCGGCCGTTTTTCATCCATCAATTGAGTTTTGTCAGTCAATTCTTCAAGCCGCGTCCGGAGATGATGGTTTTCCAGTTGAAGTGAGTGGTTCTCTTCCGTCATCTTCGCCACAAATCCAATAAGTTCCCGGAATTGCTCCTGCATGGCTTCGAGCTGCTGCTCAAACTCCATCACTCTGTCGAGAAAGTTCCCTTCTTTCAACTATTTCACCCCATCATTTCGTCAATTGAGCTACTGAGTTCTTTCGACTCTCTATTTCTTCCCATGAATATTCCAAGACCTGCTCCTGATCTGCCAAATTCACTTGCAAAATTCTTTCAAGCAAATTTAAGCCGACCACTTTCCCTGGCCCTTCAGGTGTCTGAACCCGCTCCCCGATATCGGGCATAAGGGCTTTGGCCTCTTCATATTCATCGTTTTCGTATTTCAGGCAACACATAAGGCGGCCGCATAATCCGGAGATTTTGGATGGGTTGAGTGACAGGTTCTGATCCTTCGCCATCTTGATGGATACAGGTTCAAAGTCGCCCAGGAATGTCGAACAGCAGAGCATTCTTCCGCACGGTCCGATTCCTCCAAGCATTTTCGCCTCATCACGGACGCCGATTTGACGCAATTCGATGCGCGTTCGGAAAATGGCGGCCAGATCTTTTACGAGATTGCGGAAATCGACCCGTCCTTCCGCTGTGAAATAAAAGACAATCTTATTGCGATCAAACGTATATTCCACATCAACAAGCTTCATGTCCAGCTCATGTTCCCGTATCTTCTCAACACATTTACCGAAGGCCTGCTCAGCATCCGCACGGTTTTCATCCACTTGGATCTGGTCTTCGACAAGCGCCTTGCGGATGATTTTCTTAAGTGGCAAGACGACGTCATTTTCATCGACTTCCCTCACAGGACTAGCGACTTTTCCGTACTCGATTCCACGGGCTGTTTCGACGATGACATAATCACCGACGTCAAGCGGATAATCGAGAGGATCGAAATAATATATTTTACCCGCTTTTTTAAAGCGGACACCTACAACATTATACAAGCGTTAACCCCTCCTGCAAATTGAGCACCAGCTGTTCCATTAAAAGTGTGCGGTTCATATTGCCGTACAGCTTTTTCTTCGCTTGCAGAATCGCTTCCATATTGGCCGATAGCCGGCTGTATGTCATCTTCATCGATAGACCGCGGAAAATTTGCTGCTGATCGGGATACGTTAATTCCGATTGCAGCCCGGCTTTCATCGAGACGATATCACGGTACGCATAGAGAAGCAAGTCAAGACCACGCTCTACGTCTTCCTTCTCTTTCATTGCCGGCAACCATTCCGATTGGATGAACAGAAGCGCTTCATTGACATTGCGATCTGATGCTTCAATCAATTTTAACACTGTTTTTCGCATGTGTGCAAATTGATCATTTTCCGCAAGCTGTTTTGCTTGCTCTATATCCGCTGTCATCATCGTAACCGTCGCAGCCATCGATGCGGTAACCCCTGCATCGGTCAATTTTTCAATCATCTCTTCCCTCCTTGGGGGAAGGAAGCTGACGCGCTGGCATCTAGATTGGATTGTCGGAAGGATCGACTGATACGAATCGGTCAGAAGTATTGCCGTCACTTCCCCTTCAGGTTCCTCCAAAAACTTCAGCAGCGTATTGGCAGCCGCAACATTCATCCGGTCCGCGCGGGATATGATATACATCTTACGTCCCGGCTCATACCCTTTTCGCGTCATTTTCATAATCAACGAAGACATCTGCTCTTTCTTGATGTCTTGTCCATCCGGTTCAATTTTCGCCACATTCGGGTGATTTCCTGACGCAACCCGTCTGCAATTGCGACATGTTTCACATGGAACAGCATTTTCAGGCTTTTCACAAAGCAAGAGCTTCGCAAAATGGATGGCTGCCTCTTCTTTTCCAGTGCCCGCCTCGCCATCAAATAGATAGGCATGGCCAATCCGATTATTCCGGTAGGTCGCTTCCAATCTATCGATGACGGCCTTTTGCCTTCGCTTGATGCCATTCTCCGTGCCTTCCATGCTTAGCTTGTACCTCCTTGCTCCAAAAAACGTGTAAAAACACGGGTCATCTATATATATTGATGAGGAGTCCTTTGATTTCCCCAATTTTCCCTAATAACTCGACAGACGTCTGTTCATCATCCAATAAAGCTTCCGCCAATTCAATGAGCTTCTCATCGATCGTCTGGACAATCTTTAATCTTCGTCCCTCGCCGAACTGATTCCACGTATGAGATTGTTTTAATCCCATACCAGATTCAACTGACTCCTTCAGGAAACGTCGGACGAGCATTTTGAACTTAGCCATATCCCTTAAATTCCGTGAACGGGCAAGACGGTCCCCTGCCGAAGAAATGTCTCCAAGAAGTCTTGTAATCTGTTCGCCGTGCAAGCGTTCTTCCTGTTTCAGAACCATTTGACCAAACCGGGCGTTCCCTTGCGTCGAGCGCAATGGATCATTCCTGAGCTTATCGGGCCCGGTCCGGTACTCTCCATTCACTTTCATTTCTACATCACCTCATTTCATCAAAAATGATGAAATTGTTCAATTGGCAAGACAAACACCGTCGCGCCGCCCACTTCCACTTCCACAGGGTATGGGATATAGGAGTCGGCATTGCCGCCCATCGGTGAAACAGGAGCGACCATCTGATCGCGCGAACGGCAATTTTCACGAATTAATTCCAAAGCTTTTGGAACGAGGCTATCATCCGTTCCGATGAGGAAAGTCGTGTTCCCCGACCGCAGAAACCCTCCAGTACTGGCTAGTTTCGTAGCACGAAAGTCATTTTTCGTCAAAGCCGCAGACAAGCGGTTGCTATCTTGGTCCTGTACAACTGCCACAATCAATTTCACGGTACCCTCTCCTTTTAGCTTTCTTATTATTATATCATGAATCCTCTTTAGAAATGAGTTGAGAACTTATAATTTTCCAAACATTTTCAGTTACTTCTGACAACGGCTTGCTTGCGTCTGTACTGACGATGCGGTCTGGGTGCTGTTGCAGCAGCAATTGATAGCCTTCGTAAACTTTTTCATGGAACTGCAATGTTTCTTTATCCAGACGGTTTTGCTCCCGTCCGTCGTTTTGGGAAATCCTTTGCAATCCTTCTTCAGGCGAAATGTCAAAGTAAATGGTTAGATTCGGCATTGTCCCACCAATTGCAAATGCGTTGATGGACATCACTTCGTCCATCCCGAGCCCACGTGCATAGCCTTGGTACGCGAGGGAACTATCGACGAAACGGTCGCAAAGTACGATCTTCCCTTCCTTCATTGCCGGAATGATCTTCTCGACAAGATGTTGACGGCGGGCCGCCGCGTAGAGGAGTGCTTCCGTCCTGCCATCCATCTCCTGATGATCGTTGTCGAGGATTATGTCACGGATTTTCTCCGAGATACGGATGCCTCCTGGTTCACGGGTAAGAATCGTTTTTTTTCCTTCCTGCTCCAGTCTCTTATTTATTTCTGCAATCACAGTCGTTTTTCCTGCACCTTCGGGACCTTCAAAGGTAATAAATATCCCTTTATTTAACATAGTATGCCTCCGTCAATCAATGATTACTTGTATTTGTCTATCATTAGCCCGAACGGCTCCTTGAAATTTCGCATTCATTTGCAAGTATTGTAAAAGCGACGCGACATGCCGCTCCGTAACTGTTTCCCCTCCGATAAGCAGCGGGATACCAGGCGGATAAGGAATGATGGAAGCTGCCGCCACATGGCCAACAGACTCTTCAATCGTTTTCCATTCAGTGTCACGCCCAAGAAGTTCTTGCGGGAGATAGGTCAGCGTAGACAGCCCTTCATCCATCGGAATCGACTCATTTATTTCCTGCCCTTTCTTGATCGACAAGCCGTCCACCGCAGCGGCAATCTTTTGCACGCTTTCATTGAACGGGTACTCTTTACCCTTTTTCAGCAACGGCAGAACAAGAAGCACTTGGAACGGGTCGGCGAGTTCTGCGAAAACGCCTTCCGCTTCGAGTCTTGAAAGCAGTTCAAACCCTGTATTCCCATCAGCTCGCAGCAATAGCTTCAACGGATCGTCCGTTTCGACGATTTGCAATGCCGGAATGGTAAGCAGGTTGTCGATGAAAGTTTGGCGATTTTCCAAAAAATCATCTTGATCTTCCTTCGTATAGGACTCGGCATACGCCCGTGCATCATCGAGGGACGCCATAAGCAAATAGGACGGGCTGCTCGATTGGAGCATGCCCAAATAATGCGCTATCCTTTCAGGAGAGATGAATGTCGACCTGATATGTAAAAACGACGCCATCGTCATAGCGGGCAATGTTTTATGGGCAGAATGTACAACGACGTCCGCCCCTAGCCCCAATGCGGATTGCGGAAATGCGCCTCCTGCGACAAAATGGGCTCCATGCGCTTCATCCACCAATACGGGAATGTCCTTTGAATGACTGAATTGAATGATGTCCGCAAGCTCTGCGCCTGCCACCCCATAGTAGGTCGGATATGTCAGAACGACCGCCTTAGCATGAGGATATGCTTCAACCGCCTCCTTCACCCGTGCAAAACAGACAGCGCCCGGCGTATTCGATTGGGCATCCCATGCGGGTGACACAAAGACCGGCTTGGCGCCTGTCAATTCAATTGCATGGAAGATCGATTTATGCGCATTACGCTGCACGATGACCGTATCTCCAGGCCTGCATGCCGTGTACATCATCGCCAAATTGCCGACCGTCGATCCATTGACGAGAAAGAAGCTCCGGTCGGATTGATACAGAGCCGAAAGCCGTTGCTCCGCTTCACGAATCGCTCCAGACGGCTCATGCAAATCATCCAGCCCTTCCAATTCCGTCGTATCGTATTGCATAACGGATTGCATTTCTTCCGGTAAGCCGGACAGCAAACCATTTTTATGACCTGGCACATGAAAGGAGATCGGCCGCTTTTCCTTGAATTGGCTCAGTGCTTGGACAAGCGGTTTTGATTCTTGATTCATTACAATTCACACTTCCTTTGTCACCATTATAAAGGAAGTCGCTTAACTAAGGGTGAAAACTCCTTCCTGGAAATGAAAAAAGCCGAGGGGGACCCGGCCTTACACATATCTTATTCTCGACAATCCGATGGAAAGGAATACAGCGGCAAATCCGAGCAATACGAAGTATGACGTCATGATATCTCCGACAGCGCCGCCTTCCGTAATGAGCGTCGTAAATCCTTCCATTGCCCATGCCTGTGGGACGAAATTGGCGATTTTCTGCATCATGTCCGGCACCATGCTGATAGGCCAATAGACGCCGCCAAGCATACAAGTCGAAATGATCACTAAGGTGCCGATCGCATTTTGCTGCTCAGCCGTCTTTACAAAGCCTGCGATGGCAATACCAAGTCCGACGACACATAGAAGCAGCGAAGTGATCAGGACTAACAAACCAATTGGATCTCCCCACTCTACGCCGAACAGGACCGAGGAAAGGACGATGAGAAGGAAGAACTGAATCCACCCTACGAGGAAAAATGACAAGAAATAACCGGCCAGTATTTCTATCCTCGTAGCGGGTGTCAGGAACAATCTCGACCAGATTCCCGTCTGCCTCATCTCAATTAATACACCTGTCATGGATAGCATCATCATCATGACAAACATGATGGCAAATCCTGCCGAGCTGTACGAAATACCGGTCATTCCAGCCTGCTGCGAAATTGAGCCTTGTTCGGTCCATGCATGGATCCGGCCTACATTCGCAGTAAGTTTGTCAAAGATTGATTCCCAGTCTTCCTGCAGATAAAAACTTCCTACCTGTGCTGCTGCAAGATAGATGTCGATGCCTTGAATGGTTCGACTGATCTGTTGTTCAATCAAGGGTGCCGCCGTCGTTCCCGGCAAAAACTGAAGATGGATGGCCTGCTGTTTACTAACAAACTTTTCAGCAACGTCTTTTCCGATTGTGACTACCCCTTGCACCTCCTGCTCCGCGAGCATTTCCTTCGCCTGTTCCTCTCCTACCGATTCGAATGTAACCATTTCATTCGTCATTAGCCGCTTTACAACCTGTTCTGAGAAAGGGGTCCGGTCTTCATCGACAAGCGCTAAACGCCATTTCGTCTCCGAGCCTGATCCGAATAACGCTCCAAAAATCAAAGTGAATAATAGTGGCATGGCAAACATCATGACGTATGCCCATTTCTTTTTAAATGTCCGTTTCATTTCAAATAGACAAATCGTTGCAATCCTCTTCATCATCCACCCCTCCTATAACGAATGAAGCTTTAATCTGAACGAACCGACTAAGGTCCCTATGCTGCCAATAAGCAGCAAGGTTCCCGCAGGCAGCCATAAAGCAGACCAGGCTGTACCGGACATGATGGACGTGAAACCTGTCAGCGCCCACGAATTCGGCGTCAATAACGCGATATTCCGTAAGGCTTCCGGAAATACCGATAACGGCAACATCGAGCCGCCAAGCAATGCCATAACTTGAACCCCCATGCTACCGACGACATCTGCCATTTTCTCATCCGTCGTAAAGACGGCCATCACCATTGACAGGCCGGAAACAGCAATGCAGTAACAGATGGCGATAAAGAATGTCTGCAAGCTGTTCGTGCCCCAGTCGACCTTCAATAGATAATGTGTCACCGCCATGAAAATGGTGAACTGGAAGAACGCGAAGAAGAATGTCCCGATGAACTTCCCGGCAAGAATGGAACGGACGGAAGTCGGCGTCATCATTAGCCTTGTCATCGTCTCCGTCTGCCGCTCCCGATGGAATGACTTTCCGCCTGTCATTGCATTAAATAGAAGGAACATTGCCGCCATCGCAGCGGCATAATATTGCATCGCACTTACAGATTGTTCCCCGACGGATGTTTCCTCCACATAGTCCCTCGGCTCGTTTGCAATCGACTGCAGCGTAGCGGCAAGTCCGTCATGCAACGCCTTCACATCCACCTCTCCACCAGCTGCAGAGATGGTAGCCGCCTCTGTCATCAGAAGCTCCGTTGAAACGGCGATGGCGTCCGCTGTCATGGCATACGTGTCAAAAATCTGCCGGATGATTGTTGCTTCGGATCCGTGTCCAGCAACCGGTAAAATGACAGCACGCCCTTCACCTGATACGTCTCCCCAATCGGACGGGATAAGTACTCCCACATCCACTCGCCCTTTCTCCATCCATTCATGCAGTTGTTTCTCCGTCGATGCCTGCTCGACTGTTATGGCGAGCGCTTCATCTTCCAGTGAACGGAGGATAGATGTCGCCCACGCATTCGCGCCGTTCGAATAAACCCCTAATACCGTTTCAGGCATCCCTCCCCCTCCCATTGCTCCTTTCAGTGCGGAACCGAGTATCGCTGTCAACACGATTGGCATAACAATCATCATGAGCAGCGCTTTCCGGTCCTTTACTAGGATTTTGACGTCTTTACCGGCAATCAATAGGCTCTTCATTCCACCCACCCTATTCACGTAATGTCCGTCCCGTCAATTGGAGGAATAACGTCTCCAAATTGGATTCCGCCAGCTGCATATTGTGTATTTGTACATTCGATCGGCTTGCAAGTCCGATAACAGCCGACAGCAATTCCGTTTCGGATTCCATATGCAGGTGGATTTCACCGTCGGGCTTCGTGATGACCTTTTCAACCCCGTCCAACGTCTTCAGATTTTCAATGAAAGAGGGTTCCGCCGATTCGACCGCCAGCTTCAGCACGCTCCCACCCGCCAATCGATCGGCCAGATCTTTCTTCGTTCCGCTTGCAATCAGTTTCCCCTCGTCGATAATGGCGATCCGCCTGCAAAGGTACTCCACTTCTTCCATGTAGTGACTCGTATAGATGACCGTCAACCCTTGCTCGTTCAATCGTTTGACCGTTTCCAAAATGTGATTTCGAGATTGGGGATCGATGCCCACCGTCGGTTCATCCATAATGAGCAGCTGCGGCTCGTGCATGAGTGCTGCCCCGATATTAATCCGCCGCTTCATTCCGCCCGAAAAAGTTTCAATCCTATCCTTTGCGCGCTCCGTGAGCCCGACGATTTCCAACACTTCCTTCGCGCGCACTTTCGCTTTTTTGCCCGATAGACCGTACATCTTCCCCCAGAATATGAGATTATCGAGCGCCGACATTGTTGGGTAAAGTGCAATGTCTTGAGGAACCATGCCGATGAGCTGTTTAATCTCCCGTAAATGCTTGCCAACAAGTTTTCCACCTATCCGTATTTCACCGCCACTCGATGGAATCAGCCCGCAAATCATCGAAATCAATGTCGACTTGCCAGCACCATTCGGACCGAGCAATCCGAATGATTCTCCTTCCCTGACTTCAAGCGATATCCCTCTAATCACCTCTTTTGATTGATAGCTCTTTTTCACGTCCGCAACTGTAAGCATGACAGCCCCTCCTTACTCTCATCTTACGTTTTAGCCATTTTTCTTTCATCGAGCGTGCGATAGATTTTTGGACATAAAAAAAACGACACCAATGTGCCGTTTTGCATAGTGTGTTATGAAATAAGTGGTATTAAAAAATTGTAATGCCATACCGTACGGCAAATATGGCTGCCTGTGTACGGTCGCGGAGCCCAAGCTTCTGAATGACATTGGAGACATGGTTCTTGACTGTTCCTTCTGTGATGAACAACGTGTCGGCAATTTCCTTATTGTTCAACCCTTGCCCCAAATGCATGAGAACCTCCCTTTCCCGATCCGACAGCTCCCCTAGTCCGTCCGGAAATTCGACAGGCTTATCATGACTTTTCATTCGCAGCTCCGGCAGCACTTGTGACGTAAACTCCTTCGGAAGCACGACACCGCCATGATGGACGGTCAAGATGGCTTGAGCAATCGTATCCGTCGGCATATCCTTCAACAAATATCCGCTCGCCCCTTCCCCGAGCGCATCGAACACAAATGCACTGTCATTGAACGTCGTCAATATTAATACTTTCACATCTGGCAGCCTTTCCTTGATCAACTTCGTCCCTTCGACCCCATTTGTTTTAGGCATCCGTATATCCATCAGCACGATATCCGGTTGAAGCAGCAACGCTTTATTTAATGCATCTGTCCCATCCTCGGCCATCCCGACGACTTCGATCCCGGGCCGCAAGCCAAGCAATGTGCCGAGCCCTTCACGTACCAACGGCTGGTCGTCGACAATCATGATTTTTATCATACCGACACCCCCACTTCTTCCCGCTCGATTGGAAAGGTGATATAAATCCTAAAACCTTCCCCTTCCTCGCTTCGGATTGCAAATGAACCCCCATGCTCCACAACCCGTTCCTTCATGTTAATCAAACCGAAATTCGGAACAATATTTTTCTGCCCAATGCCATCGTCCTTGATCGTCAAACGGATCTCACTATCTTCTAGATGAATGTCCACTAGGCAAACACCGGCATTCCCATGTTTCTTCGCATTCGTCAACCCTTCCTGGACAATCCGTTTAATCGTCGGTTGCAAGGGCGAGGGAATGGCGGAAGAGTCACTGTTCAATGTTAGACGCGTTTCCATTTGCGTCATGGCAGAAAACTCATCCAGCAGCTCCTGCAGCACTTCGTGAAATGAAATTCCCCGACCATCCTCTTTTAATGTCCTGACAGACACCCGCAGCTCATGAAGGGAATCGCGCGTCAACTGCTCACAGACAGCAATCACTTCTTTCGCTTTTCCCGCATCCCTCTCTGCCATTTCATGGGCCACCTGCAGCTGGACAACGAGTGCCGTCATTTTATGGCCAACTGTATCGTGGATCTCCCGAGCAATTTCATTCCGCTCCCGGATGACCGTCAACTGCTCAACTTGCTCCGCATATTCCCGCAACTGCTTGTGCGCAGCCTGCAAAGCTTCATGAGATTCATTCAACTGCCCATATTGAACAGATATCGTCTCTTTTGCATTACGGAAATTCCGGATGAGGCTTCCGACAAAAGCGCCGTAAAAGACGAACATCCCATTCACGATATTACTCGAAAGTGAAAATACGCTCGTTTGCGCATAGATCTGTAAACTGATCATGACCCATACGGCAAAGAACAACCCTGAAAAGAGTCCAAGAAGCTTTTTATTTTCATACAGTAAGAATACAGTCGTAGACAGTACACCAAAAAAGATTAAATATAAATAACCGCTCTCATGAAATAAAAAACCGAATCCAGAAATCATAATGAAATCAACGAAAGAGCAAACCACCCTGACAATCGTTCGAACATTTGACATTTGAATGAAATGGCTAACGATAAAGACAGGAATGGCGAAAATAATATAAATCGTTCGGAGATCCCCACCGGCTTCCACCATCTGCAGAAAATAACCGCTTAAAATGACAAGCATCAAAACCCTGACTAACGAAAATAAAAACAAAGAGAAACTTTTCATCCCCACTCCCCCGTTCTCTCTGCAAAGACCAAGATAGTAATACGTTTCATAAATGCACCCCGTCCAGTGTCTATTATCCTAATCATGAACTACTCATAGTCTTTAAGCAATAGCGATAAGATAAGTCTATAAGGGAGGCTTTTTATTGCGATGATAGGATAATTTCCTTTATATACGGACGGAAAACACTTGTTAGCAACCTAAAAACGCATAAATCTAAATAAAACCTCATAAATCAATATAAACGCGAATAAATAAACCTTTAATATCTGAAAGTTGGTATAATTGATAGTAAAAGAGAATCTGTGAAGGAGGGGTTTTTTTGAATTACAAGCCATGGAGGTTCTTTGTTTTAAGCATGCTTATTCTACTCATCGGCTGCTCCGCAAATGAATCAGTTGAAAGCGAGTTCATTTTTCCTGAAGATACACCAGACTTTGTAGCAGTGGGTGATTTTGAGAAAATCGATTGGGATAAAAAAGCCGTTACATTCAACCGCAATATTATTGGTAATGAAAACAAATCAGGTGTGATTGGTGCCGACATGCCAAGCATTACTATAAAACAAAAGTGGATGTGGCATCTTTGGGGAATTGAAGATCCTTCAGCAACCAATCTAACTGTTGTTGGCCTCCACAGAGATACCGGCACTGTCCATCCAGTCTTAACAACCGGTTGGACGACAGGTCTTGGAGGACCGAATAACGGAGCAGATGCACACGCCCCTTCCAACGTACACATTCCTAAGGCAGGGGAATGGGCTATATTGCTTTATACTAATGCAGAATTATTTGATGTATTGATCTATGAAATTAATGAATGATAGGTGCGCTCCCTATGGCAGAGGACGGTATTTAGAAGAGAAATGAGGGCTTTCTTAGGGTGTAGAACGGGTTTCTTTGGACATGGAATGGCTTACTTTGGGCGCGGAGTCATGACCTTTGGACGTAGGACTGTTGCTTTGGACGTGATATGAGTTTCTTTGGACGTGAAGCGGTACTGTTTGGACGCGGCACATTGCCCTTTACTCTACAATATTGCTCCAATGTAGATGGATTGCTAAACACAAAAAAACCACCCCCCACAGGGGATGGCCTTTGCCCGGCGACGTCCTACTCTCACAGGGGGAAGCCCCCTACTACCATCGGCGCTGAA
>NZ_JBFEGM010000014.1:0-64135 GCF_047228845.1 Sporosarcina pasadenensis | reverse complement strand
CTTTGGGCGCGGGACACCTCTCTTTGGGCGCGGGACACCTCTCTTTGGGCGCGGGACACCTCTCTTTGGGCGCGGGACACCTCTCTTTGGGCGCGGGACGCCTCACTTTGGGCGCTGCCGGGTTTTGCGGAGGTCAGCGACTGCCTGGGCTCTTCGTGACGCGATTCCAAAATAAAAAACTGACGAGCCTCAAATGAGGTCGTCAGCACGGTTATTAGTCAATGATGAGATTGGGGTCGTTTTTGTTCGCGATGCCTAACTCGAAGGAATTCGATTTGTCCGTGAGCAATAGGTATTTTAAGCCGTCATGGTCGAAAGTTGTTTCAGTGTAATCCCCCTGTTCATTCGGGTCTTTCAATCCGAGTCCGTCCATGATCAGTTTCGCATCATCATCCGTTACATTACCGACGGTTTTAATGATGACATTAACGAGGTCGAAAGCGGTTTGACGGGGTTCGAATCCTTCGACTTGAAGCAGGAATGCTTTTAGTTCGTCCTCGTCCATTGTCGCTAAGCCACCGAGTCGGAGGTTGTCATGCAATTTAATTGTCGCCGTTTGCGTCCCGTCATCATGATCTACCCATTCAAATTCTTCAATTTTATAGTCCAAGCCTTGCGCGGCGGCTTGCTCATTGAACTTGTCTTTGAATTCATCCATCGTCAAGCCGATTGTTTTGTCGTTTTGTAGAACTCTCCCGGCTGCCGCCTCATTGCCTGCTTCCTCTTCTTCGGCATTCGAGTCAGCGCCTTCCGCCTCGTCCGTTGTCACCTCAGTGCCATTCCCGGAAGTTGAATCAGTCGAATCATCGCTCTTGTCATTCCCACAAGCGGCAAGACCCAAAACGAGCATAATCGTGAAAATGAGTAGGTGCAGCCTTTTCTCCACGTTACCATCTCTCCTATTCTTCATAAAACCAGTTCTATGTACCCTGCACCATTCTCTTCTATTACCTTCATGAATTGCAAGCAAACTTCCGTCAATCCACACAAAAAAGGGACTGCTAAGCAGCAGTCCCTAGTCCCTGTCGTTCATTCCAATTCCAATTGCTTTGTTTCGGTTCCGAGGAGCAGAACCGCCAGGACGCCGATGATGATGGCTCCACAGAAGATCGCGAAAATGAAACCGAAGCCGTAGCCTGAGGTTAACAAGGAGCCGATGAGCAACGGACCGAAGATGCCGCCGATTCTGCCGACCGCTGCCGCCATGCCTGAGCCAGTCGCCCGGACGGCAGTCGGGTATTGCTCCGGCGAATAGGCGTATAGCGCCCCCCATGCCCCTAAGTTGAAGAATGAAAGGAGAGCACCCGAAATGAGAAGCATCGTTAGCGAGTCCGCATTCCCGAACATAAGCGCACTCGCCGCTGTTCCGATCAAGTACGTTGCAAGCACGAACTTTCGCCCTGCCCTCTCAATGAGCCAGGCAGCCGTGAAGTAGCCCGGCAATTGCGCTAGTGTCATAATGAGCACGTATTTGAAGCTGTGGATCATGTCGAACCCTTTCATGACCATGACGCTCGGCAGCCAGAGGAACATGCCGTAATAGGAGAACACGACAGTGAACCAGACGATCCAAAGCATTGTCGTCCTGCGTGCGTACGGCTTGGACCAGATAAGCTTCAATTTGTCGCCGAAGGATTGCTTCGGTTCCCCTTCCCTTTCGAATTTCGGGGAATCGGGCAAGTTCCGTCGTAAGTAGATGGCGTAAAATGCAGGGAGTGCTGTCAGGATGAGCGCAATCCTCCACCCGTATTCCGGGATAATGAAGTACGCCAGCAACGCTGCAATGAGCCAACCTGCCGCCCAAAAGCTTTCCAAAAGAACGACAACGCGTCCGCGTTCTTTTGCGGATACGCTTTCCGACACGAGCGTCGAAGCGACCGGAAGCTCCCCTCCGAGACCCGCCCCTACGAAAAAGCGCAAGATAAGGAAGAGAGTCAATGTCGTCGTCAGTGCCGATAATCCGCTCGCCAATGAGAAGAGAACGAGCGTAATCATGAATACATTCTTCCTTCCGATTCGGTCTGCGAGCAAACCGAAGCCGAATGCCCCGATTGCCATGCCGATCGAGTTCATGCTCCCGATCCAGCCCATTTCTGTCGTGGACAAATGCCATTCGACCGAGATGGCTGCAATGACAAACGATAGGATGCCGACATCCATCGCATCGAACATCCAGCCTGTCCCGGAAATTGCGAGTAATTTATTGCGGGAAATTCCGCCTGTTTGTTTGTTCAAAGTCAGTCTGCCCTTCGTTGTATGATTTGGTGTCTTGACACTTGTCATTATACTCCCGGGCAACCGATTATCACAAGAACTTTTTTATTTAATATTCATTTGCCCGTCAATCATGCGTGCATGAACCCCTAATGTATCCGTGTCAATATGATGAACCGCGTCTCCGATCCAAATCTCAGTACCGCATCGTGCAAGACCGATCGAGATTGTCCCGTCACTTTCCGTCTTAATGACCGTCTTCACACCTTTTTTGGATCCCGTCTCTTGAATGGACACCTTTTCACCGCCGAAGATGACGCCGCCACGGCAGCAGCCTTCAATGGACACTTGCTTTTTTGCAGTGACGGAACAATTGTAAAGCCCGGAATCCGTCACTTCAATGTTTCCGTTGCATGACAGAATACTGTTGATGGCATACGGAAGCTTCAGCAATGAGTCCCCGATTTCCCTTGCCGAATATCGCTCAACTAGCGCGTGGGCCTCCTTAAGAAGCGTTGAAAACTCCTCCGCATTCTTGACGACCGTCATCGATGTGTCCGTAAAGACGTTATACAATTTCTCGATGACCGGTTCCCATTCAGGCGATAAGTCGGCGGAATGATTTTTCGCTCTTTGAGTGAATTCGCTGTTTTCATATTGAAAATCCAAGTATTCCTCTTTTAGAATAACCCGTACTAGATCTTTCAATTCACTGGCATTCACTTCTTCCGGCAGCACGCCCCGTACTTGGATGATTTGAAGAATCATTTCGTTGATTCTGTCCAAATAAGAAAGAATTCCGCTCAGTTGCTCTGCCAGCTCTTCTTCCAACATTTCTAGCATTCCGACCGTAATGGAGGATGAGAGGACGTTCCCTTCGATGATGGCGGATGTTCCTGCCTCAATGGTCGCTTTCCGTACAGCCCCGTGAATGAAAATCTTTCCTGCCGCTCCGACGAACATCGAGCTTTCAACGTCCTGCCCTATGCGGACATCCCCATCGTATTGTATATTCCCACTTCTCACGTCGACATTTCCGTCATGAAAGAATTCATTGACCATCTGAGCCTTCACTGTCACGGGCTTCACCATACGTTTATCACCTCGAGTCTTATTATTTTTCATCATAGCAAAAAAAGGCCTGTTCACCCAATAAGTGAACAAACCTTTTTAAATCAAAGTCCCGCTTGAACCTCTTCGATCATCTCTTTCATGGACAGCAATCCGCCGCCAGAAAGGTACCAGTACTCCCCGTTCAAGTAGATGATTTTATTGTTTTTATACGCATTAGTCTTTTTCACAAGATCATTTTCAATGGAGTCTTTCGCGCTCGCACCGTTGCCGATTGCGGCGTCACGGTCGATGACGAATAGGACGTCCGGGTTTTTCTCAACGATGTATTCAAACGTAATGTTTTGGCCGTGCGTGGAGATTTCGATTTTCTCATCCGCCGCTTTATAGCCTAATAGGTCGTGGACCAATCCAAAACGTGAATTCGGACCGTATGCACTCACTTTGCCTTCGCTTGCTAGTATAACGAGCGCTTTTGAACCTGCGGAGGATGCTTTTTCATGAATATCAGCGATTTTCCCATCGATATCAGCAAGCTCGGACTTCACTTCGTCTTCCTTGCCGAAGATGTCCCCGATCATTTCAGCATTATGTTTGAATGAATCCATATAATGCGCATAGTCCAATCCAACGTAAATCGTCGGAGCAATTTCAGCAAATTGATCGTAAAGATCAGCTTGGCGTGATGAAATGAAGATAACGTCAGGTTTCATTGCGTGAAGCGCTTCAAAATCCGGCTCTTTCAAGCTTCCAAGGTTCACATATTTATCATCATCGTATTTTGAAAGATATCCCGGCACGTTCGCTCTTGGCAATCCTGCCACTTCAATTCCGAGAGCATCCATCGTGTCAAGCGTACCGAAGTCGAATACGACTACTTTCTTAGGATTTTTCGGTACTTCTACAGCCGTATCGCTCAACTCATGCTCGATGGAAACGGTTTCGCTTGCTTCATTTGTGTCGGATCCTGATGTTTTCCCTGCTTCTTTCTCTTTTGTACCACATGCCGCAAGTACAATCATAAGAGCTGCCAGCAGTAGCGTCATTGTAAGTTTCTTCATTTATACCATCCTTTGTTTTAAGAGTTAAAATACACGCAAATCCGGCAATTATTCATTTGCTTAATCGGAATATCCATATCGTAAATTTCTTTCAATGCATCCGAATTGATAATATCATTCGTCGGTCCATCCTTGACGACACGGCCATTTTTCAATGCAACGATGCGGTCGGAATAGACGGACGCGAAGTTAATATCGTGAAGGACAATGACGACAGTCTTTCCGAGATCATCGACCAATCTTCGCAAAATCTTCATTATTTGGACGGAATGTTTCATATCCAAATTATTCAACGGTTCATCCAACAGAATATAATCTGTATCCTGGGCAATGACCATTGCGATGAATGCCCGCTGGCGTTGGCCGCCCGACAGTTCATCCATATAATCATTCTGCATTTCCATCAAGCCCATATACTCCATCGCCTGTTCGATGATCCGCAGATCTTCCGCGTTGAGCTTCCCTCTGGAATACGGGAATCGTCCAAACGAAACCAATTCACGGACTGTCAAACGGACATTCATGAAATTGGATTGCTTGAGAATGGAGACGCGCTTTGAAAATTCATTGGACTTCATCTTATGGACATGGTCATCATCCACTAGCACTTCGCCAGTGTCGGCATCAAGCAGGCGGCTTACCATTGAAAGCAGCGTCGACTTCCCCGCACCGTTCGGGCCGATGAATGAGGTGATCTTTCCACGATGGATATTGACGTTCACCTTTTCAACGACCGCTTTTTTCCCATAGAACTTTGACAACTCACGGACTTGGATCATGTGGATCGACTCTCCCTTAATAGTAGATAGATGAAATATACACCGCCGACAAAGTTGATAATGACACTTAGCGTCGTCGAGAACGTGAAGACGCGTTCCACGACCCATTGTCCCCCGACGAGTGCAATGATGCTCATGACGGAAGCGCCCGCAATAAGAACTGAATGCTTATATGTTTTGAAAAATTGATAGGCTAAATTTGCAACGATCAATCCGAAGAATGTAATTGGACCGACGAGTGCCGTCGATACGGAAATCAAAATCGCAGATATGACTAACATCAACTTGACGACCCGGTCATACGAAACACCAAGGTTGATTGCCGTGTCCCTGCCGAGCGTCAGCACATCGAGATCATTAAATGATTTCCAACCGATTATGAATGTGAGAACGACAATTCCGAGTGCCCACCAAACCAATTCCCCGCTCACATTGTTGAAGCTCGCGAACATCTTATCCTGCACCCGCAAAAATTCATTCGGGTCGATGAGAACTTGCAGGAACGTCGATATGCTTCCGAAAAACGTCCCGACGATAATTCCGACAAGCAACAGGAAGTAAATGGGCTGGCCCCCCCTCTTAAAGAGGAACCGGTACAAAATGAGCGCGAAAACGATCATTGTGGAAACGGATAAAATGAAATTAACATGTCGGTTTACAATCGTAATATGGTCTGAGCCTAGGAAGAATATGACCGCCGTCTGAAGTAACAAATACAAGGAATCCAAACCCATTATGCTCGGCGTCAAAATTCGATTATGCGTAATCGTCTGGAATATGACCGTAGAATACGCAATTGCAACTCCAGTCAATGCCATCGCAATCACTTTGATGCTTCGGCGAGGAAGTGCATAGTCAAAACTTCCATTCAAATCGTGGAATAAATACAAAGCACAGAATAGAGCTGCCAATACAGACAAGATGATCAATTTAGTAGAATCACGCATACGCCTTCCTCCTAAACAGCAAGTAGAGGAAGATACCGCTTCCGATGACACCGACCATCAGACTAATTGAAATCTCATAAGGGTAGATGAGAACCCTGCCTAAAATATCACAAACCAGGAGGAAGATCGCACCTAACAAAGCGGTGTGCGGCAATGTTCTCCTCAAATGATCTCCGTGGAAAATCGATACGATGTTCGGAATGATCAAGCCGAGGAACGGAATCATCCCGACCGTCAAAATGACAGTCGTCGTAACAAGAGCCACTAAGATGAGGCCGATATTCACAATCCGCTTATACGCTAGGCCCAAGTTTTTCGAGAAATCCTCACCCATACCGGCAACCGTAAAGCGATTCGCATACAAATAAGTGATGATTAGCACAGGGATGCTTATGTATAGGAGCTCATATCGCCCTTTCATGATCATCGAAAAGTCACCTTGCAACCACGCGGACATGTTTTGGATAACGTTCGACTTATACGCGAAGAACGTCGTGATCGATGATAAGATGTTTCCGAACATGAGGCCTACGAGCGGAATGAAAATCGCGTCCTTGAACTTGATCCGATCGAGGATCTGCATGAACAGCAACGTCCCTGCTAGCGCGAAAGCGAATGCCACAATCATCTTCTCGATCGTCGATGCATTGGTGAACAATAACATCGACACTAAAATGCCTAACCGGGTGGCATCCAATGTCCCTGCAGTTGTCGGCGAAACGAATTTGTTCCGGCTCAGTTGCTGCATAATCAGACCTGCAATGCTCATCCCTCCCCCTGCGAGTAAAATTGCCACAAGTCTCGGCACGCGGCTGATCAGGAAAATCTCCGTTTCCTCCGATCCGAAATCGAGGAGGTCCAGCGGTTTAATTGAGCTCACCCCAACGAATAACGAGAGGAATGAGAGTAATAATAGTGCAATGAACAAATAACGTTTCTTCATGAAGAAAGAACTCCGATATCGAATATTTTCTCTAACTGAGAATCTCACAAGTGAAAACGATTATCAATTAGCTACAAATCCAATTATAGCAGTAATGAAATGAGTGTCAACTGATAATTGAAAATGATTATCAGTTAGTTTTGAAGGAGTTGATGGATAGCTTTGAACAAGTAGGAATCGTGCGGGGATTAACAATTGCGGCATGATTTTACGGGTTTACATCGTTGATTTTTTCAAGTGACAACAAAAAAACGACCCGTAACAGCTACTTTCAACTGTTACAGGCCGCTTGCGTATCTTACTCTTGATCTTGACCTTGTTGCATCATTTCTTCCAAATCAACCGCTTCGTCGATCACTTCTTGAGGAACGACGATTTCATCAATCTCGTTGATTTTGGACAGGACAGATTTCATTTTTTGAACGATGCGCATTTCTTCATTTTCGACTTTCATCGTCATATCCATGTCTAAATCGAATGCATTCGTGTAGAACGTTTCCTTGTCGATGTACATAACAACTTCAAGGCTTTTCACGTCCATATTGTTCAACATCTCAGCATCTTCCTCAGTCATTTCCAAGTCCGAAGGAAGAGCCGAACCCATCAATTCTTTCATAAGACCGCTGAATTTGTCGCCCGAAGCAGATAGCGTCAAGATGTACTCATCGTCTGTCTGTTCGAATTTGAAATCATCCTTGAATTCATTGAACATCTTCATATCCAATGTTGGATCTGTTTCGCCGCCCATTTCCGCCATCATGTCATCGTACATATCTTTAGGCATCTTAATCCATTGACCAGCTTGAGGATCATTCATAAAGAAACCTGATTCATTCATGTACATCTCCAAATCGGCTTTGCCATGCTCACCCATGTCCATCTTCATGTTTTGGTGCATCGCCAACGGCTCGACAATAATGTCCATGTCCATTTTGATTTTCGATTTCATTTCAAGTTCTTGACTTGGTATCGAGATTTTTTGGTCAATATCCATAACCGCATGCATACTCTTTTGCTCTGCTGACACTTCCATCGCTTTGCTATATACTTCTTGCGCCGTCATTTCACTCTTGTTTTCAAGCTCTACCTCTTCACCGGTTTCTGCATCTTTTTTCGGCTCTGCGGCAGACCCACAAGCAGCCAAACCTAGTGCTAGAACACCGACACCGAGACCCTTTAACCATTTTTTCATCAGTTTATCTTCCTCTCTTTGTTTCTCTATATGCTACATCTAATCATACGGCATAAAAGGAAAAGGGTTCCACCATTTTGGTAAATTCCTATAATTTGAATCTTTCCTACCACAAGAATCCTCTATGCCTTTCCTCACCCGCAATAACTTTTTGCTTCTGATGCTTAACATGTCCCTTTGCAATGAATTCCGCTATAATAACGGAGATAACAGAAAGGACATCATACTATGTTGAAAAAATTCTTTTCTTATTATAAGCCGCATAAAAGGCTTTTCATAATCGACTTTTCGAGCGCCATACTCGTCGCACTGCTCGAGCTGGCGTTTCCGATGGCCGTCCAATGGTTCATCGACACATTGTTGCCTTCCAAGGATTGGGGGATGATCGTTACGACGAGTGCCCTATTGTTGCTGGTCTACTTGCTAAGCACATTCCTTCAATACATCGTCAGTTATTTAGGACATAAGCTCGGTATCAATATTGAGACGGATATGAGACAGGAGCTGTTCAATCATGTCCATCGACAGTCTTTCCGATTCTTCGACAATACAAAAACAGGCCATATTATGAGCCGGATTACAAATGACCTGTTCGACATCGGAGAGCTTGCCCACCACGGACCTGAAGATGCTTTCATTGCGGTAATGACGATGATTGGGGCTTTCATTCTCATGTTCTCCATTAATCCCGAACTAGCCCTCATTGCAATTTGCATGGTGCCACTTCTCATTGTGCTCGTGACATTCTGCAACATTAAAATGAATGCAGCGTGGCAGAACATGTATGGGAAAATCGCTGATGTCAATGCGCGTGTCGAAGATTCGGTGTCTGGTGCGCGGGTTGTCAAATCGTTCACGAATGAGGACTTCGAAATTTCACGATTCAAAAAAGACAACGGTAGTTTCAGACTGGCCAAGCTCGTCGCCTATAAGGTCATGGCGTGGACGCATTCGAGCATGTATATGATGACGAGGCTTGTAACATTGATCGTCCTTGTCGTTGGCGCATGGTTTACATACAACGGCACCTTGAAGCCAGGGGAGCTTGTCGCATTCATTCTTTTCGTTAATGTTCTTATTAAGCCTGTCGACAAAATCAGCGCATTGCTTGAGTTGTATCCGAAAGGAATGGCAGGTTTCCGCAGATTTCGCGAGTTGATTGAACAGGAACCAGAAATTAAAGATCGGCCGGGTGCGATGGCTGTCAGTCATTTAAATGGGGACATCCTTTTCGATGACGTTCATTTCCAATACGATGACAATAAAAACGTATTGAGCGGCATCGACTTATCGATAAAATCTGGTGAGACGATTGCATTCGTCGGCCCATCCGGTGCCGGTAAAACGACAATTTGTTCCCTTATTCCCCGGTTTTACGACGTCGATTCCGGTGCGATTTCAATCGACGGCATCGATATCCGCAACATGACGCAGCAATCTTTGCGTTCACAGATCGGAATTGTGCAGCAAGACGTCTTTTTATTCACAGGGACAATCAAGGAAAACATCGCGTACGGAAATTTGGATGCAACCGATGAAGAAGTTATGGCCGCTGCTAAAAAAGCGCATTTGGAGGAGTTCATCGCTTCACTTCCTGACGGTTACGAGACGCAGATCGGTGAGCGAGGATTGAAATTATCAGGCGGCCAGAAGCAACGGCTAGCGATTGCGCGCATGTTCCTGAAAAATCCTCCGATCCTCATTTTGGATGAAGCGACGTCCGCGTTGGATACGGAAACGGAGCGGATCATCCAGCAGTCATTGAACGAGTTGGCTGAAAACCGGACAACTCTCATCATTGCACACCGATTGGCGACAATCCGGGATGCAGACCGTGTCATCGTCGTTACGGAAGACGGAATTGCGGAAGATGGGAAATACGATGAGTTAGTGCGTAAGGGCGGCATTTTTGCCCGCCTGCATAATATTCAATTCCAAGAGGTTTAACATTGTAAGAATCGGGGATACTAGTAACATCCCACCCCCTTTCTCTTTATAGATAAAAACTGCACCGCCGACTTTCGAGTCGCGGTGCAGTTTTTTCGTTACACAGTTTAATGGCTAATGATGAACTCCTCAAACTTTTCCCTTTCGGAACCATCCATTTCAACAGTCATCAGCGTGCCCTCTTCCTCATATTCCGTCTTCTTCACATTCGCCCTGTCATTCAAATAGGACACGACATCTCCGCGATCGAACGGAACGAGCAATTTACAAGTGATGTATTGTTCAAAGATCTTTTTCTTGATTAAATCTAGCAGTTCGTCCAATCCTTCCGCCTCTTTTGCTGAAATCCAGACGCTATCCGCATTCTCTCTTGGATAAGGGACTCCTGCGAGATCAGCTTTATTGTAGACGTTGATGGTCGTAATATTCTCGACGCCGACATCTTGCAACGTCTCATTCGTCACTTCCATCATATAACGGTATTCGGGATTGGATACGTCAACGACATGCAGAAGAAGATCGGCTCCGCGTGCTTCTTCCAAAGTGGAGCGGAAAGCTTTGATCAAGTGATGTGGCAGCTTCGAAACGAAGCCGACCGTATCCGTCAGAAGGAACTCCTTATTGTCGGGAAGCTTCAAATGGCGCACCGAAGTGTCGAGCGTCGCAAAAAGCATATTTTCTTCATATACTTGCTTTGCATGTTCATCGTCAATTTTCCGGAGCAACCCATTCATCAACGTCGACTTGCCGGCATTCGTATACCCGACAATCGAAACGACCGGGATGCCGCTTTTCTTCCTTTGCTTCCGCTGTGTATCGCGCCGGTCACGTACATGCTCTAGATCCCTCCGTAGCTTCGAAATCTGGTCTTCGATTTTCCGGCGATCGAGCTCAAGCTTCGTCTCCCCGGCCCCCTTGTTTTGGAAGCCTCCGCCCGTTCCGCCCCCTTGCCTGCTCAAAGAGGCACGCAATCCGACGAGTCGAGGAAGCGTATATTGGAGCTGGGCCAACTCAACTTGCATACGCGCTTCATGTGTTCGAGCACGTCTCGCAAAAATATCGAGGATGAGCATCGTCCGGTCGATGACCTTCACTTGAAGCTCCATTTCCAAGTTGCGGATTTGGGACGGGGAAAGCTCATCATTGAAAATGATCAGATTTGCATCCGTCTCCTCGTAAAACCGTTTGATTTCTGCAATCTTCCCTTTGCCGACATATGTGGTCGGATGCCTGCGCTCCAAATTTTGCGTTACAGTGCCAACGACGTTCACATCGATGGCTTCCGCCAAGTTCTTCAATTCTTCCATTTCATATTCAAAATGCTCATCGTTCTGTTCCTGCACTCCGACAAGAACCGCATATTCCACTAAAATTTCCAATAAGTAATTCCCCTTTCACAACGTTCTACCGGATGATAACTTCTTGCAATCGATCCTTCCCGCCTTCTTGTTGGATGAATCGAAGTAGGACATTTCCGATTCTAATATCATTCGAATCTCCAACCTTCTGCGAAAGTAAGACTGCCCATTCTCCGGTGTCTCGCAATGGATCTTCCACGCCAAACACGCACTCCCGGACTTCCAGTTTTTCATTCTCTTCGGTCAAGGTTCCTTCTGCGCGCAATTGCTCGAGTCTAATCTCCTCAGACGTTTCCCACTCGATGAAAAACGGATACGGCAGCTCATCGGAAACCGGCTGATCGACAAATAGCATTTTCCACTTCCTTAGCTCTCCTCCAGCTGTCCGACGCTCTGCATCCAACACGCCGGACGTGTTAAACCCTTTGTTTATAATATCCTCATTAAATTGCTCAATATTGGATACGGATAAACATATTGTCCCCCATCCGTCCTTATCCTTCAAATCATGCAACAGCAAACGGGTCAACGGATGGTCCACTTGCTTCGCAATCTCGGGGCGTTCTACGGATAACCATTCGACGTATGCATTTTTCACATACCTCAACGCATTATAAGTCCCCCATTTTTCATGCCTGCCTCCAATGACCGACTGGTTGCCTTCATTCCTTTGCTCTTCAACAATCTTGGCAGGGCTTTTCGATGTGAAATAAACAACATGATCAAGCTTCATCTTATACATCCCCCTCTTATGAATAGATTACCATATCCAATAAAAAACGACCTCCGCAACATATGCAGGAGGTCGGTTCCATTACTTTTCTTTTTTCAATAAAACTAATGCGTCATAGAATTCCTTATCAATTTCCGCGTTCGGACGATACGTCATCAAGCTGACAAAATACGTTACGGCTAGACAGATAAGGAAGCCCGGCACGATTTCATAAAGAGCATCCGACAGCGCGTCGACAGTACCCCAAATTCCGACAGTGATTGCACCTGCCACCATTCCCCATAATGCGCCAGTTGCTGTCAGCTTGCGCCAATAAAGGGAAAGCAAGATGATCGGTCCAAAGGCGCCTCCGAAGCCCGCCCATGCAAATGATACGAGCTTCAAGATTGATTCATTGTTCGGCCAAGCAAGCGCCATTGCAACTAATGAAACGATGAGAACCGCCATCCTGCCGAGGAACACATATCGCTTATCTGTTGCATCGGACTTAATAATCGCCTTGTACAAGTCTTCGATCAGCGCCGAAGAAGTGACGATCAACTGGGAAGAGATTGTACTCATAATAGCGGCAAGTACTGCCGCAAGCATGATTCCTGCGATGAATGGATGGAAGATAATCTGCCCTAATGCAATGAATACTGTTTCCTCATCAACAAGCTCAGCTGCGTTTTGCTGGTAATAAGCGATGCCTACAAGTGCAGTGGCAATCGCACCGAACAAACTCAACGCCATCCAGCCAATCCCGATCCGGCGTGCGCTTTTCGTTTCCTTCACCGACTTGATCGCCATGAAACGTACGATAATATGCGGTTGTCCGAAATAGCCGAGACCCCAAGCAACGGAAGAAATGACACCTGCTACCGTGGCCCCCTTCACAAGACTAAGCATGTCGGGATTCACTTCACGGATGCTTGCAGCCGTTTCCGCGAAACCGCCTGTCAATGTCAAGCCGATAATCGGCACTAGTAATAAAGCAAAGAACATCGTAAGACCTTGAACGAAATCGGTATAACTGACGGCCAAAAATCCTCCGAAAAGCGTATACGCGACAACGACTGCCGAAACGATCAACATTCCGGAATGATAATCAAGTCCGAATGAGCTCATGAAGAACTTACCGCCGGCTACCATACCTGAAGAAACATAAAATGTGAAGAAAACAAGGATGATAACACCCGAAGCAATCCTCAGGAGTCGTGACTTATCTTTCAGCCGACTTTCCAAATAACTTGGAATCGTAATCGAATCGCTCGACACTTGCGTATATACGCGAAGTCTTGGCGCAACAAAGAGCCAGTTCAAATACGCACCTACTGTCAAACCGATGGCAATCCAAGCTTCAGTCAGCCCGACTGCATAAATGGCTCCCGGGAGTCCCATGAGCAGCCAACCCGACATATCTGCTGCGCCTGCACTCAGTGCAGTGACTGCAGGTCCAAGCGACCGCCCGCCAAGCATGTAATCATTCAAATTCGTTGTTTTCCTATAGGCGTACCAGCCGATGAAAAGCATGGCTACCATATAGACGACGATAGCAATTAATTGATAGAAATCACTAGACATATTTTCCCCTCCTGTTTCTTTTTCTATTTCTTTTTATAATATCATCTTTTCAATTAGTAAAGGAGTCTTTTAAAAATTAACTTTATTATTCCTAAAATGGTATAAAATTAGACAATCTTGTTCTGCTTCCTACATATTTCCTGGGAAATGAACAACTTTCGACAGCAGAGATTGGATCAAGCACCGAATGAATGACGTTTAAGCATGCTGAAAGAGGGAATCGTCTACGTAAGGAGGCGATTCCTGATGCCTTGGAATAAAAACGATTATCCTGATTCTTTTAAAAACCTGGATTCCGATGTAAGGAATAAGGCAATTGAAATAGCAAATGCGTTGTTGCGCGAAGGGAATGAAGAAGGCCGCGCCATTTCCATTGCTACTGCAAAAGCAAGGGAATACGTGCTTGGTGACAGTTCCGACCGCCCAAAATATGAAGTGAAAGCGCGTGACGAGGATTGGATTCTTTTGAAGGAAAATGGCGAACGGGCGATTTTCAAGGAAGGCACAAAGGATGACTTACTTGAAAAAGCAAAGCCATACGTAAATGAGCATAACGGGATCCTAACGGTCTACCACGCCGACGGATCACTCGAATCGACTTTATATGAATGAGTTCTCAACTCTCATTCGATGAAAAAATAAACAGGCGGAGGGGTTTTCCCTTCACCTGTTACAAATCGAAGTTTTATCACAGTTGATGACTTAATGATTCATCAATCGACATTTCACGAAGTTTGAACTTCTGGATCTTTCCTGACGCAGTCATCGGGTATTCGTCAGTGAACTTAATATATTTCGGGATTTTATGATACGAAATATTACCTCGGCAAAACGAACGTACATCTTCCTCGTCAATGACGGCTCCCTGTTTAGGGATGATCCACGCCATCAATTCCTCTCCGTATCTCGAGTCCGGTACTCCAACAATTTGAACGTCCGATATTCCTGGATGTGTATAAAGGAATTCCTCCACTTCACGAGGATAGATGTTTTCGCCACCGCGGATGATGACGTCTTTTATTCGGCCTGTAATATCGATATAGCCATCTTCGTCCATGACAGCTATATCCCCAGTACGGAGCCAACCATCCTCATCGATGGCCTCACGTGTCGCTTCCTCATTATTATAATACCCTTTCATCACATGATAGCCGCGTGTGCACAGTTCACCCGGACTACCGACGGGCACCTTTTCTCCTGTCAACGGATCTATGATTTTCACTTCGACGAACGGATGCGGTTTTCCGACTGTCGATACCCGCTTCTCAATCGGATCATCGGTTTGCGTCTGTGTGATGACCGGCGACGCTTCCGTCTGTCCGTAACAAATCGTAATTTCCTCTGCACCCATTTCGTGGATTACTTGTTTCATCACTTCAATCGGGCAAGTGGAGCCCGCCATGATGCCGGTCCGCAATGTCGATGTGTCGAATCTATGGAAATCCGGGTGGTTCAATTCGGAAATAAACATCGTCGGCACCCCGTTAAGAGCCGTGCATTTCTCGTTTTGGACCGCTTCCAATACGCGGAGAGGATTGAACTGTTCAAGGATGACCATTGTCGATCCATGCGTCACCGCAGCTAAATTGCTCAAAACCGCTCCAAAACAATGAAAGAAAGGTACAGGAATGCAAAGCCGGTCATTCTCGGTCAATTTCATGAAATCCCCTATAATCTTACCGTTGTTCACAATATTATAGTGCGACAACATGACGCCTTTTGGAAAGCCAGTCGTCCCAGACGTGTATTGGATGTTAATGACGTCTTCTGGCGACATGCTCTTCTCCCGCTCAGTCAATTCTTCGTCCGTAATCCCTTCTGCATGAGCAAGAAATTCCGACCATTTATAAATTCCGGATTCCTCGCGATCCGTCATAAGTATAATTCTTTTCAACTTCGGCAGTTTTACACTGGAAACGACGCCATCTTTGCTATTCTGCAGTTCCGGACAAATGGAACGGATAATGTCGATGTAGCTCGTCCCTTTAAAGCCCTCATCCAGTATCAACGTTGTAGCATCCGATTGTTTCAGCAAATATTCGAGCTCGTTCGCTTGGTAATTTGTATTCACCGTAACGAGGACAGCCCCCATCTTTCCTGTCGCAAACTGACTCAGCAACCATTGCGGTTTGTTATCGGACCATATGGCGACATGCTCCCCACGCTGGATTCCCATCCCGATGAATGCCTTCGCCAGCTCGTCAGTCTCACGATTAAACTCTTCATATGTTCTTCTGATCCCATGCTCCGGGTACACATAGGCCTCTTGCTCCGGCAATGCTTTTGCCCAATCCCTTAAGACCTCGCCAACCGTTTTACTCAACAAAGACATCCATCTAACCCCTTTCTGTGAATCTATAGTTATTTACATATTATCACAAAATTCAGAAGGTGTCTTAGGCATTACTCTTCAAAAAAAGCCGTCTCACCAGTTAGGCAAAACGACTCAAGTTCGTTATTCAACAGGGAAAACACGTCCCCTTTCGTCTTTGTACACGACATGATGGCGCTCGAATTTTGTCGGAGACTCAAGCCCTGCAGCTGCAGCAATCCGAAACAAGCCTTCACGCATCGTCAAAATGTAATTTGTGACACGGAATTTCTTCTCCTCCACGACGAGTCCTCTTTGCAGATTTTTATCCGTCGTTGCTACACCTGCTGGACACTCATTCGTATGACACCTTTCAGCCATGATGCATCCGACCGAAATCATGAAGCCCCGTGCAATTTGGACAAGATCTGCCCCCATCGCCAAAGCAATCGCCGCTTTGTCGGGCGTTGTAATTTTTCCTGAAGCGATGATTTTCACCTGGTCGCGCACTTCAAACTTCCGAAGTGCATCATCCAATAAGACGAGCGCCGACTTAAGCGGCAATCCGACACTGTCCGCCAAATCCTGATATGTTGCCCCCGATCCCCCTTCTGCGCCATCCAAGGAGATAAAGTCAGGACCTTTGCCCGTTTCTTTCATGAACGATGCAAGTTCCTCCGCATCTTCCTTGCCTCCGATGACGATCTTAATCCCGACAGGCTTTCCCCCGCGATCCCTAATTTTTTCAATGAAATCAAATAGCGTCGGATAATCGGAGAACTGCTTGAAACGGTTCGGACTGTTGATCGTCGTATACGGAACGACATTCCGGATTTTCGCAATCTCCTCTGTCACTTTCTCTCCTTCAACATGGCCTCCCCGCATTTTCGCACCTTGCGCCATTTTGATTTCAAATGCTTTCACCTGTGGGATTTCCGCCTTTTCACGGAGGCGCTCCCAGCTGAATTCCCCTTCCTCCGTGCGAAAGCCAAATAAGCCCGATCCAATTTGTGCAATGATGTGGGCATCCCCCGCCAAATGATAAGGGGAAAGTCCGCCTTCCCCGGTATTCATCCAAGCTTCTTTCGCCATGCCGATCCCTTTCGACAAAGCTGTAATGGCATTTTCACCAAGCGCTCCGTAACTCATGCCGGATTGGCCAAGCAGGCTCCTGACGTGGAATGGATGCTCGCAGTTCGGTCCGATAACGATTGCATCCTCTTCCGGCAAAAGCCAAGGCAACGCAGGAATTTCCTCCCGATGCTCTTTCCTAGAGAAGAGGTTATCTTCATCGACACGATAGCGCATCGTATTGATCAACTCGTCGTTATCGACACGCATTTCCTCATTCTGCTTCGTGAACAGCGCATTGCGGATGTAATAGCCGGCCTCTTCAAAATTACGTTTTGAGCCGAAACCGATAATGCTGTTCAAATACTTCCCGGGAAGCACCATATGCAAGTACTCTTCCCGGTTGAAAGGCTTACCTTCATGGTCAGCGTTGAACAAATATTGACGAAGCTCCGGCCCCGTCTTTTCTAGCATGTATCGCATCCGTCCGAGGACGGGATAGTTCCGAAGAATCGCGTGCTGCTTCTGTCGTTTGTCATAGAAATAAAGATAAATTGCGATTGAAATAGGAACGATGACTAAAATGAGGACTAGCAAAGTTGTCGTCAACGAAATGCCTTCAAACCAATCCATGAGCACACCCCTTTCCTATGCGTTTCGTGTAGTGTAACATGAACATATTCATACAATTTGATCAATTAATTATTATGGAGGGATACATATGGTAATCGAATTATTGACATCACACGCATCCGTACGAAAATACAAAGACATTCCCCTATCGAAGGAAGACGTCCAGGAACTGGTCCACGCAGGCCAGCATGCGGCGAGCTCCCACTTCGTTCAAGCCTATTCCGTCATACACGTAACCGATGCGGAAAAACGGGAACGTCTCGCCGAATTATCGAAGAATAAAAGGCAAATCCTATCCGCCGGAGCCGTACTAGTCTTCTGCGCGGATTATTGCCGATTGGCCAAAGCCGCCGCATTACATGGCAAAGAGATCGATTATTCACATGCCGAAAACGTACTTGTCGGCTCGATCGATGTCGCGCTCTTCGCCCAAAATGTTGCAATCGCCGCAGAGTCGAAAGGATACGGCATCTGCTATATCGGAGGCGTACGAAACGCCCCTGCAGAAATCAGCGAGCTGTTAGGGCTACCGGACGGCGTCGCGCCAATGTTCGCAATGACGATCGGCGTGCCGGACGAAGCGAACGAAGTGAAACCGAGATTGCCCGTCGAAGCGATCATCCATGAGAACAGCTATGACGCTGCCAAATATGACGAACTTCTTCCAGACTATGACCAAACGATGCACGACTATTACTTAAACCGCGGATCGAACCAAAAGGATACAGCATGGTCCGTGCAAATAGCCGACTTCCTCTCCGAACCGAGACGAACATATATGAAAGAGTTCTTGGCGAAACGTGGATTTACGTTCAAATGAAACACTGAACGTTTTCATCACGTATAAAGCATCCCAAAACGCATAAATCCATTTAGTCACGCATAAAATGGTATTCTCACGCATAAACGCAATAATCGACGCATAAATCTGCAGAAAAGCTCATAAATCGGATAACTCGCGCATAAAACGAAATTTCAACGCATAAACAGATTTCACCTCAAGGGATTGGTCAAATGCCAATCCCTTGTTGTATTCTTATATGTATATACTTGTCCGAAAAGAGGTCCAGCAATATGCAATTTGAAGAACTCGTCGAAGAAATCGTCCAACGAATCCATGAAGGGACGTTCATCCAAGGGACGATCAGTCAGCCGCGTTACAAATCTACTGGCCTGCAGAAAGTGAAACTGAAGCCAGTGGAAATTAAGAAAGAAGTCCATATACAATTTGAATATCACTACGAACGCATTTTGAAACATGAAAATATAAAAATTCCAGATATTCAGCCCGTTCTAAAACAACTACTGGAGCAATTCAAGCAAATGCAGGGAGAATTCACGGATGAGAAAGTTCATATCCAGCTGACAAAAAAATTCAAAGTTTCCTGGAAAGGTGAAAAGACGGCTAAGACGAAAACAGTCGACTTGTCGCATAACCGGAAAAAGAATTACCTATTGGACGATGAAACTCCTTATCCTTTCCTCATCCGTCTTGGCGTGCAATCTCCCGAAGGCAAGGTGAAGAAGCAGAAATACGATAAGTTCCGGCAAATTAATCGCTTTGTCGAATTCATCGACGATGCGCTCGTCCACTTGCCGAAAGACCGTCCCGTCCGCATTTTGGACTTCGGTTCCGGCAAATCGTATTTGACGTTCGCCCTCTATCACTATTTGCATATAGAAAAGGGATTGGATATCCGGGTGACAGGTCTTGATTTGAAAAAGGAAGTCATTGAGGAATGCAATTTGATTGCGAAGGATCTTGGCTATGAACAGCTGGAGTTCCTCGTCGGCGATATTAACGATTATAACGAGGAAACGTCCGTGGACATGGTCGTCACTTTACATGCGTGCGACGTTGCTACGGATATGGCATTAGCGCGCGCTGTTAAATGGAGAGCGGAAGTGATTTTGAGCGTCCCTTGCTGCCAGCACGAACTGTTCAATCAAATCCAATCCCCCGCTCTTGACGTGATGCTCCAGCACGGGCTCATTAAAGAGCGCTTTTCCGCACTTGCGACGGACTCCATCCGGGCTGAACTTTTGAAGCTCGTCGGGTACGATGCACAGCTGCTGGAGTTTATCGATATGGAGCATACACCGAAGAATATTTTGATCCGTGCTTATAAAACAGGCAAGAAACCAGCTTCTAGTTCCATCGCAAAATACGAAGCGTTTCGAGACATGCTGAACGCAAAGCCGTTTTTGGAAAGGGAATTAAAAGAAGCCGGTTATATACAATAAAATACGTGCACTCTCTTAGGAGTTGAAAGAATGCCTACTTACAACAAACTCGTACGTGACTTCATTCCCCATATTATTGAAAGCTCAGGGAAAACGTGTACGACACGCATCATGCATGACGATGAATTCATAACGGAACTCAACAAGAAAATGCATGAGGAACTCGCTGAATACGTAGCGGCGGAAACTGCAGAGGATGCCATCGAGGAATTGGCTGATTTATTAGAGCTGATCCACGCGGCTGCTGTTGCTCACGGATCCAGCTTTGATGAGTTGGAGAAAGTCCGTCTGCAAAAAGCGGAAAAGCGTGGAGGGTTTGACGAGAGGATTTTTTTAATCGATGTTGAAGATGAGTGAATGGGAACTGGATTCGTCCAGTTCTCTTTTAATTTCACGAAAAACCGCCTCCCGATTCCTCAGGCAGGCGGTTTCTTGATGTTATACGGATAATAATTCCTCTTGCGTGTCAATGAATCCGTTATAAATTTCCAAATCGTACTCATATGACGCTCGATATGTCGACAGACTGTGCGCTTTTACTTTTTCGAAGCTGTCTCCATCGACGATTTCAAAGAAGCTGTTCAGTATTTCGGCATTGGCCCATGCAGTTTCCTCAAAGGCAATATCGGTCTCATGCTCTTCTATTACCATCGTCATGAAAGGCAGATCTGTTGGCCTCTTTTCAGCCGCAGCTTGTTTTTTCATAAGCATGATTTCTTTCGTACGATCGAGTGAGTCGAGTAAGGCTTTGCGATCCATCGCATGGCCAAGCTCGTGGATGGTCAATATGCGAAGATACATTTCCAGTGGCATCGGTTCGGGGAGTTCTTGGCAAGCTTTTTGTACCCGGGCATTGTCGACAATCACTTCATCGTTGATGAAATCATACATCATGTTAACACCCGTACGTTCCTGCTTCAGCTCCACATCCATGTTTACGGCATAGATGGTCGATTCGATTACAGCGACGATTTGCGATACCGTCATTCGTTCTTTCATTCTCTTTCCCATACACCCTTTACTGTTTAGATTCTATCTATGTTAGCCAGAGTAGCATTTATGTGTATTTCATTCATGAGCTTTTCACAAGCAACTTTTTTATTATAATTAAATAAGGGATTTTTTTCAATAGGAAAGTTCCAGTATCCACCAAATTGTCAAAAACCTGCTAACTGACTAAGTTAGTAGGTTCGTGATTATTAATTATTTCATTTCAACCCGACGTCCATGAATACATATCCCTCTCGCTCATGCCGACCTTTGAACTCGATAGGTACACGTTTCTTAAAAATCGGTCCATCGACGACAACGGTATGGAATTCCCCCGATTCCCCGCATGAATCAATACCAAGCGATTCTAGTTCGTTCATTAATTCAATCGTGAATTCACGCCCTATAAATTGTGCAGGCATCATCTTCGTATTGACAACTACAATATATGCTTCAAAACCCGCCTGTACGAATTCCTCCAACAGTTTCCGGCGCGATTCCATCCATAGCGGGTGGATTGCTTTCATGCCGACTTTGGCACATGCCGTTTGTACCCAAGTCAAATGGTCCTCGAGGTCGATATCTCCGAAAACGCCATTCGGAATGCCTGCATCGACACATTCCTTCATTGCATCTAAAAATTGCTCTTCATACCCATACCAGTCCGCTCCCCGAATCATCAAAGGAACACCGATGCTATCCGCCTGCGCTTGGATAATTTCCAATGGCAATGCGTGAGATTTTGATCGCTCTTTATCCTCTTCGAACATTGTCCAAATCCGTTTTGCGACTCCACCTTCTTGAAGTGCACGATAATACGCCAGTGTCGAGTCTTTCCCGCCACTCCATGAAGCGACGAATGGTTCATTGTTCATTTGCAACACGTTCCCTTACGTTATATTGACAAAATTATATGATGTGTATATTCGTTGAAACATGTGAATCCAGTGCGTTCATAAATAAAATAAGTCCCCAGGCGTAATAGCGTTCGGGGACTTTTCTTATTCTGCCGCTTCTAATGAGTAGCCGTTTATTCGTAAATCATCGATCGTCTTCCTCAATTGCTTCAAATGGCATTTCTCGTACAAGCCGACGACCGGGAACCATTGTTCCAGTGGAATTAATCCTAGATTCGGATGCTTGAAGGACTTATCACGCAATTGATCTTTGCTGCAGCCGTCATAGACATCGAGCAAATAGATTCTTGAGTTATGAAGTTCTTCTTTAATATCTGCAATCGTCTTATACGTATCTGTCGGTTGTGTTTGCAAAGGAAGTTTTCCTTTGACGAGTAAGCTCCCGGAAAGGACGATCAGTTTCTTGGAGGCTCTTAGACTTTTCGGGTTCTTCAATTCTCCCGATATTTTTGAAGCTATATAAGTTTCCATCAATGCGAGGTGTTCCAAGATCTGTTTCGGAGACCAACCTCCTGTTGACGGAGTTGCATTAAATTCGTTATCAGTCAACCCATCGAGGGTGTGGTAAATTTTTCTTCTGATTTTGTTATTCCCCTCTAAAACCATTATATCTCTCCTTATATAGAACGAACTAGGGGCATTCAATTTTACTCCCACAGCATACGCCTTTTTGAAGAAAAATTAAAGTGATAGAATCATATTCAGAAAAATAAGATGTTGGTTATATTTGTAATTGAACTAGTTAATGCGAGTTTGGAAGGATTTATTCGTTTCAAAGAGCAATTATGAGGCTTTCGGGCGATTTATGCGTCAATCTTGTAGGTTATGCGTTTCTAGGATGATTTATGAGTATGTGTAATGATTTATGCGCCTTTGGAACAATTTATGCTTCTTTCAATGAGTTTATGCGTCGCAAGTGAAAAACGCTCCACCCAGCTAGGATGGAGCGATCAGAGTGTAGACAAGATAACTAAGCATATCCTCAGCCTGATTGAAAACGCTTGTCAGCCTAGGCGCGAAGTGGAGCGAAGACGCGAATAGAACTAAAGTTCATGAGTGGACGAGCAACAACGGATGCGAGCGTTTGTCAACAGGCTGAGCGCTGAGATTATGCAGGCATCGGCGTATCTGTCGGTTCTGCGTAGCCTTCTTTGTAAGTATCGTCAATGAATTCACGGATTTCCTTAATTGACTTGCCTTCCTGTTTCATTTGCACGGATGTAACCGCAATTTCCAAGCAGACGAGGCAGCGCGTTCCGTGATCGTCCCAGACGACGGAACCGTCTTCACGGATTTCATCGACGAAGCAATTCAAGTTGCTGCCATGGCCGGCACTTTCCCCACAACCGCAGTAGCAAGGCATATAAGCCAGTATATCTTCAGCGGATGCCGCCACTTGATAGACGAGGCGCATGTCTTCGGGCTTGTCATCTAAAAACTTCGGCAAGACTGCAGCCGACTCCGTCACTTCGTGCAAGTCCCCGTTCGGCAAATGTTTTTCATGACCCACTTCCAGATGTTCCTCTTCCGTGTGCTGTTGCGCCTTGTTTCCGCATGCGGAAAGGACAAGGACCAATATTAACATGATAGACGTAAGGCTTTTCTTCATTCATGTCGACTCCTTTATAAGTTACTTGTCCTTCCATCATAGCGGAGATTGATAGATTGCACGGTTACAAATTTGTGGACAATGCACCCCGTTTATTTTCCTTCTGCTTGATCCAATAGCGGATGCCTTTCCCAGCTAACGGTTCGTCGGAAAACCGCGGGATGACATGCAGATGGGCGTGCGGAATCGATTGTCCGCCCACTTCGCCTGTATTCCAGCCGACTGTATAGCCTTCATGGCCATAACGCTCCTCCAAATAGGCCTTCGCTTTCAACAGGAGCTCCTGCGTGTCCCGCCACTCTTCCGCCGTCAATGAAAACACATCGACCGCATGCCGTTTCGGGACGATCAAGCCGCTTCCTTCCAAAACTTTTTGTTCAGAACGCTTTTGAATATACGCGCATGTTTCTGTTTCAAAGATAATTTGCTGTTCGGGATCTGCAGTTAAATTACAGTACGGACAATCTTTCTCGTACATATGTTACCGACCAATCATCTTCGAAGGATCAACGTATTCGTCGAACTGCTCTTCTGTCAATAGACCCGTTTTAAGCGCCGCTTCTTTCAATGTCGTGCCTTCTTTATGTGCCGTTTTCGCGATTTTCGCTGCGTTTTCGTATCCGATATGCGGGTTCAAAGCTGTTACAAGCATCAAGGAGTTTTTCACTTTGCTATCGATCTCTTCCCTGTTCGGTTCGATGCCGACTGCGCAATTGTCGTTGAAGCTGCGCATGCCGTCTGCAAGCAATTGTGCAGATTGCAGGAAGTTATAAATGATAACCGGCTTGAAAACGTTCAGTTCAAAGTTTCCTTGGCTTGCCGAGAATCCGATTGCCGCGTCATTACCCATCACTTGTGCAACAACCATTGTGAGAGCTTCACTTTGTGTCGGGTTGACTTTACCTGGCATGATGGAGCTGCCTGGTTCATTTTCAGGAATTGTGATTTCACCAATTCCTGAACGCGGACCGCTCGCCAACCATCTTACGTCGTTCGCGATTTTCATCAAATCCGCTGCTAAAGCCTTCATCGCACCATGTGTATAGACGACTTCATCATAGCTAGTGAGCGCGTGGAATTTATTTTCAGCAGATGTGAATGCGATGCCGACCGATTTTGAAATCTCTTCAGCAACTTTCTCACCGAATCCTTTTGGTGCATTCAGTCCTGTGCCGACTGCAGTTCCACCAATTGCAAGTTCCTTCATGGACTGGACGCTTTCGTTCAACATTTTTTCCGTCTTTTCCAGCATGCGATGCCATCCGCTAATTTCCTGCCCTAATGTAAGAGGTGTCGCGTCTTGCAGATGCGTACGACCTATTTTAATAATATCCATGAATTCCTCAGATTTCTTGCCAAGCGTTGCCTTCAGTTCTTGTAGAGCTGGCAGCAATTCACGTTCCACTGCGATAACACCCGAGACATGCAGTGCTGTCGGGAATGTATCGTTGGAGCTTTGAGATTTATTCACATCATCGTTCGGATGGAGGCGCTCTTCTTCGCCCCACTCCTCTAACAGTTGGTTACCGCGGTTCGCTAGCACTTCGTTCATATTCATGTTCGATTGCGTTCCGCTTCCTGTTTGCCAAACGACGAGCGGGAAATGGTCGTCCCATTTTCCTTCAATTACTTCTTCGGCAGCTGCGACAATTGCTTTCATTTTCGCGTCAGATAGATTGCCATATGAGTTGCTAGCAATTGCGGCTGATTTTTTCAAATGGGCAAACGCACGAATGACGCCAAGCGGAATACGTTCTCCGCCGATTTTAAAGTTCTGCTTGCTCCGCTGCGTCTGCGCGCCCCATAACTTATCCGCCGGTACTTTGATTTCTCCAAATGTGTCATGCTCGATACGATAGTCCATTTTCCCTCCGCCTTTCAATAGATAATTCAAACTCCTCCTTCTATCATGCACTTTTTTAGAGTTGAAATAAAATGAAAAGACCCGGTTATCCGAGTCTTTCAAAATCAGGCTAATTTCTTTTCCTGGAATATTTCTATAAATCTATCCACTACTTCCGGATGGAATTGTGTCCCTCTGCCCCTTTTTAGTTCTGCAAACGCCTCTTCGACCGTCACCGCTTGTTTGTAGACGCGTTCCGTTATCATTGCATCATAGGCGTCGACGACAGAGACAATGGCGGCTTCCAAAGATATTTCGTCCCCTTTCAAACCATAGGGATACCCTTTGCCGTCGTATCGCTCGTGATGCTGCTCGACGATGAATGCGGCATCTTTCAACCACTCCACCGGGTGGGCTCGCATAATGTTTGCGCCGATCGAGGAATGCAATTTCATCGTTTCCCACTCATCCCCCGTAAGCTTTCCTGGTTTGTTTAATATCTCAATGGGAATCGCGAGCTTGCCGATATCGTGGAAATAGGAACCCCACCGCAGCAATTTGAGTCTGCATTTCGGCTGGTCCATCCGTTTCCAAACTTCTATGGCGTATTGCCTAATTCGATCGCAATGGTGATATGTGTAACCATCCACCCTCGCAACAGCATCCATTTCGGTTTGCAGAGTCTGCGTTTCGAAAAATAATTGTTCATAGAAATCGGCATCCATCTTCATGAGGATTTCTGAGTTGGATGTTCCGTAAAACGTGACGATTTTCTCGTAACAGGAAGCGTCGAGCGTTTCTCCGATTTGCAGTTTCGTACGATTGCCACGGTGTTCAATTTCGACTTCGCCATCCAATAACGTGTACGTTTCGACAACCGTGTTCTCGGGGTTGTATTGGGCGCAGAAAGATCCCCCTTCATTCAAAGAAAAGAGGGCTTCCGCAACGTTATTCCAACATCCCATAATCATAATCTGTCCGGATGTCATGCGTAAAACAGGGTACTGGCCATCTGTTTGGCGGTGCGTGTAGTTTCGAGTTGTTCCCATAGGCATCCTCCGTCAAGCAGGTTTCGACTATTTTCCACGTGTTTCTTCTAGTATAACGAAAAGTGCTAGGAAACTCTACACTTATTTTTGAATAAATAGAATACACATTCTTTTATAATTCCTGCCTCAATGCCTGAATGACATCAATCTTTGTCGCTTTACGAGCTGGGCGCCAGCCGGAAATCATGGCGACTGATATGCTGATTGCGGATGCTATGACGACTAGTTGCCATGGAATGATGGAAAAAGTGATATCAAAGCTTGCGATTTCTTCTTCCCCGAGCGCAGCTGAAACGATGATCGGCAAAACCATATTGGCGATGAAACTGACACCGTAAGAGATCACGACGGCGATGACTGTTCCTATTATTCCAATCCATGCACTTTCCATGAGGAATAGTCTTTGAATCAGTTTCGGGCTTGCCCCGATTGCTTTCATGACGCCGATTTCTCGGGTCCTTTCCGTTACAGCCATCGTCATCGTGTTGAAGATTCCGATGGAGGCAATTAAAATCGCGATTGTGCCGACAAATACGAGGCCAGCTTTGAATGCCAGAAAGAAGACATCAAGTTGTTCAAGCTGATCGGCAATGGAGTAGACGGCAAACCCTTCCTCTTTGAGGGACTTGCTTAGTGCAGTGACATTTTCAAGATTATCTGCATACACATTGACGTTCCCGTAGAACAATTCGCTGTCGGCATCCTCTACGTGGGTGAGGAAAATCCGATTCAAATCAGACATGATGGCCGCGTCCGCATAAATATTAAAGTCCATTACCCAATCTTTCGCAGGCTCTTTTGCAATACCAACGATAGTCAATGTTGTTTCTTCAGGGAACAGTTCTTTCTCTTCATACAATCCCATTTTGTATGTGAACTGTTTGCCGATAATTGCTTCCTTATATGTTGAAGGTTCCGCTTCTCCGTCGTCCGCTTTCGGTTCGATCAGATTTTCGGCGAAATGGCTTCCTACGACGACTTCATGTTTATTCTCCGGCAAGCGCCCCTCTTGCAAGGCGAAGCCCACTTTTGCTTCCTCTTGGAATTCCGTGACCGTCATGTTATGGCTGCCGATGAACCCGTCCAATTCCGTTTGCTGGTTAATGCTAACAGACTGGCGGAAGACGACCGCTTTCACACGATCCCGTTTTTTAAGTTCCTCCACTTTAGTCTGATCCATATCACTCGAGTACACTTCAATCTGATTCACTAATCGATTATCGAGTATTTCATTTCGCATCGTGTCGTGGATGCCAAATCCGACGGATGCAAGGACAATCAAGAATGCTGTGCCCATCGTTGCGGCGAGGATGGTCATGAAAACGCGAAGTTTATTCTTTTTAATATGTTGCCGTACGAAATCGATTTGATCGTTAAATTGCATGTACGACACCCCCTTCTGTTAACTCACCGTCGTGCATGCGGTAAATGCGGTCGGCCGTCTCCGCCACCGTGTCATCATGCGTAATAATGATAAATGTGATGCCGCGGGACTTATTCAACGATTGGATGAGTAGCAGGATGTCCTGCTCCGTCTCTGAATCGAGGCTCCCCGTCGGCTCGTCCGCAAAGATGATTGGCGGATCGGTTATGAGCGCACGCGCAATGCTCACCCGCTGCTGCTGTCCACCTGATAATTCATTCGGATAATGGTCTTGCACCTCTGTCAAGCCGACAAGCTGAAGAAGGTGTCGGACCTTATCCCGCCGTTCCTTTTTGGAAGCTCCAGCGAGTTTTAGTGGCAGCTCCACATTTTCAAACGCCGTGAGACCCGGCATGAGCTGGAAATTTTGAAAGATGAATCCGAAATGATCGAGGCGGAACTTCGCGCTCTCCACCTCATTGAATGTTGAAGTTAGCGTTTCTCCTATTCGGATAATACCTGCCTCCGGCTTAAGGAACCCCGCCATTATATGGAGCAATGTCGACTTCCCCGACCCGCTCCGCCCGACAATCGAAACAATTTCTCCCTCGTCAATCGTGAAGGATAGCCCCTTCAGCACCGGGACATGCCTCTCCTTGCCTTTCTTGCCGATTTTAAATGAATGTGTCAATTCCTGAACTTGTATCATGAATTCCCCTCCAACGTAGTAACTGTTTCTCATTGTAAGGGGAGAATCTTAAGGGGGAGTGAGGAGAAATATGAAGAAATTCTTAAGATGTGGGTTGGCTAGCTTAGCAATTGACCGTCGTTCAGGCGGTTTGGGACGTGCTTCGGGCGATCGTGAGCGGGGTTCAGGCGGTTGTCATCGAGGTTCAGGCGATTGGTAGCCAATTTCAGGCGGTCGCTGTCGAATTCAGGCGAATGTCGGCCAACTTCAGGCGCTCACATAGGGATTTCAGGCGGCTTAATCTATCATTAATAAAAAAACAACGCTTTCATCAAGCGTTATTTTTCAATATAATATGCATTTCTATGTTGTCCTTTCATGATAAGTCCCGAGTTCTTCAAAAGCCTTTTGGCAACATCCGGATCAGTTAGATACGAGAAATTTCTAAATTCCCTATTTGTAATTTTATTATCAAGTAACATAAACCACTCTTCAAGTAACTTTCTATGCGAATTAGATGCTTGATATTGGCACTTCTTACAATTCCATTTCCTCCGATACCACGCCATTCCACGATAACTACAGTTCGGACAAATAATTCCCGGCAAAACATCATCAGCAATAATATCCATCGTTTTCACAAGTGGAAAAGGATTGTATTCATCATGCATTCCAATCATTTCATTCGCCAGATTATGTATTTCATTTTGCCGAAGAATCTCCTTATCAAGATTGGTTTTATATAACAGAATAGGAATATCATGTGTAAACACTACTGGTTTATCTGGAGTCTCAAGTATTGTTAACTCATTTGTATATGCAAGTGCGACGACCCCGTTTATTGGAATATCAATACCTCTTACTTGCAGCCACTTGCGCAAGAAAATCTCCTTTCTTTCAAGCTCAGTAATAGGGCTTTGAATAATTTTCCTTTCAACATTCTCATGAATAAATTGAGTTGGATTGGATTTTACAATGATTTTGCCAGCCAAGTTCTTAATCTCAAATATAATGATATAGGACGGAGTTATCAGTACAGAATCCATTTGAAAATAAACTCCATTTTGTTTTAGACAGATATCATGCAACAACGCGTATGGATATGATGGCCGAAAATCACTAATGTTCCTGTCAAAGTTTCCCTCTCCACTAAAACCGGCGGCTCTTCTCCTTATCTCCTCTTGGATGTCCAGGAAATGAGGATGAGAAGGTGACAATCTTTGAATTAAAGCTTGTAAGCCAACTAGCTTTAAGGGTGCAGATCGAACCTTATAAAGCAACTTCTTCACCTCAAAATTATCATACCAACAAACTAAACAGTTGACAAAATGTTCAAAAATCAAATTTGACGGTGTTTTGCCTTTTTTTTATTACTCTTATTCCAAAAAAGTGCATAGGTATACGCTTTGTTATTTTTGAAAAATCGAATTTGCCATTTCCTAAAGTTTTTTCATTGTGATTCCCTAGCATGCAGACTATGGTCATGTCCTTCTAAGCTAGGCAAACATCGTTTAATGTTCAGGCGGTTGTGCAGCTATATCAGGCGGAATACTAAACACTTCAGGCGCTCACATTGTCAGTTCAGGCGGCCGGCAACGATTTCAGGCGGTTGCGGCCGTGCTTCAGGCGGTCGGCGGCGGAGTTCAGGCGGTATTAACGACTTTCCAGGCGGTTAACCATAAAAAACACCCGGACCACATTCGTGGACCGGGTGTTTAGGCAAAGCTTAATCTTCATCTACAGACTTCGGTTTAACTGCGGTCGGCTTTGGTGTACGAAGCTCTTCCGCCAGATTATCGAGGCTTGGACGTAGGTTGTTCTTCCCGACGTAGCTCTCCATCATTTCCTTCACGTCGATGCCTGAAGAGGCTTTCAACGATTCTTGCAATGTCGCCATGAGGTTCGTTGCGTACGATGTCACTTTGTTGGCACCGCCGCCTTCACCCCCGCCTGTGTCGACAACTGTAATCTTATCAATATTCGAAAGCGGGCTTGCAACTTGCTTCGCGTATTCCGGAATCATGCGGACAATCATATCAAGCACAGCTGCTTGGCCGTATTGTTCGAATGCTTCCGCGATTTTACGCTTCGCTTCCGCTTCTGCGAGACCTTTCAAGCGGATAACATCTGCTTCCGATTCACCTTGCGCACGTTGTGCATCAGCTCTCGCCAAACCGTCAAGGCGGATTTTTTCAGCTTCCGCAGCAGCACGCGATTCAATGCGGTACTTTTCTGCTTCCGCTTCCGCCATTTGACGGGATTTGTCCGCCGCTGCATTTTGTTCGATCGCATAGCGGTCAGCGTCCGCTTTCTTCTTCACTTCGGAATCGTATTGTTTCTCACGTCGTAGAATCTCTTTCTCTTCCAATTCGATCTGCTTTTGACGCTCGATGATTTTGACTTGCATCTCTTGCTCCGTAACTTCCTGCTTCGCACGTGCCGATTCCAGCTCATACGCTTGGTCGGCGCGCGCTTTTGCGACATCTTGCTCGCGGCGGTAGTCAGCGACTTTCAACTGATTTTCCTTCTCCGCTTCCGCGATTTCAGTCGCACGCTCGATTTCCGCTTTTTGCGCTTCCTTCGATGCTTCAGCGTTCTTAATACGCGTTTCTTTTTCAGCTTCCATTGTGGCAATATCGGCATCGCGTTTCACTTGGGCGATACGCGGTTTACCGAGTGAATCCAAGTAGCCGTTTTTATCGCGGACATCTTTAATTGTGAATGAAACGATGATAAGCCCCATTTTAGCCAAGTCTTGTGATGCAACACGCTGCACTTCCTGGGAGAACTTATCACGGTTCTTATAAATCTCTTCGACCGTCATCGATCCGAGAATGGAACGCAAATGCCCTTCCAGCACTTCCTTCGCTTCATTTTCGCGGTCGGCTTTCGATTTTCCTAAAAACTGCTCTGCCGCCGTCGCGATTTCAGAAATCGATCCACCGATCTTAATGATGGCAGTTCCGTCGGCCATGACGGGAACACCTTGTTCCGTGTACACTTCAGGAGTCGTCACTTCCAATTTGCTTGAAAGCAAGCTGAGCGGTTCCGATTGCTGGAACACCGGGAAGACGAATGTTCCCCCGCCACGGATGATCTTGATCCGGTTGCCCGAGTCATCCGTATGTACGTTTTTCGTTCCTAAATAACTTCCCGTGACGATTAGCGCTTCATCCGGCCCGACTGTCTTATACTTTGAAATATAGACGAGTATGACAGCCAGCAAAATGAACACGACAATTCCGATGACAATAAACAATCCTGAAATCCCTGCCATTCTAATTCCCCCTTAATTGATTGGTTTCGCATTGATTACTTGAAGCGGAAAGGTTCATACTCCTTGACGATGAACGTCCCTTCCTTCACTTCGATGATTAAAACTTCTTTTCCGTAGTCGATCGCTTTGTTTTCATAACCCGCAGCCCTTTTCGAAATGATGCCATTCACCGTTTCGATGATGATTTCGCCAAAGCCGTCGACCGGTACCGGTACGATGACTTTGCCGACCTGGCCTGTGAGTGATTCATCTGTGTAGGCAAGCGATACTTCCGCGGATTTCAATGGAAGGAGAACGAAGAAATATAGAAGGAAGTCCAATGCGGTCGCCGCCCCAAGTGCAATGATCAAGATCAGCAAATGATTCCATTCTGTCGTTAACTCCAAAATATAACCGACTGCAGATGTAAATGAAATGAATGCAAGAATGACTGCGGGATCCAAAAGCGGACTCGCATCACCTATTCCTTCTGCAATGTCACTGAAGAAAATGTACAGCACGGTTGCCAATCCCCCGAGGATAAGCACGGTCAAATAGACATTGATAACCGGCATTCCGAACACTTCCATCCTCTCACCTCGCCTTCTTCTATTTGAATTCTACTATACATACGACTCATCAGGAATAAAGTTTCAATATTTTTGGAAATAAATTTAAATCTTCTTAACATAATATTTCAGTCAAATGATAACTTTTCCAAAGAAATCAGCATCTATATCTGTACTTATTTTTGCTTTTTTTTGCTATGATAAGACTACTAAAAATTGATTCCGGAAACGGATGGAGGCCTAAAAAATGTTCAGTCCACGTAAAACCGATCCTTTTTTCGCAGCTCTTTTGGAGATTGCTGAGCACGTTCAAGAAGCGATGCATTATGCGCATGATTATAAAGTGACGTCTGTAGCAGATTTAAAAGAAGTGAGCATCAAGCTGAAGGAGTACGAAACATCGGGGGATGATTTAATTCATGACCTAATCTCCAAGCTCAATATTTCGTTTATGACGCCAATCGAACGGGAAGATATATTACAATTGGCCATTAAAATGGATGATATCTTAGATGGCATCGAACATTTCGCAGCAAATCTGGAAATGTTCTCACTTACTGAAATTGATGAATATGTCCAGAAGTTCATGGACAATATCGTGAAAAGCTCCGATGAAATCGTCAAGGCGATGGAGCTGTTGGCGAAGAAGAAGCTTGTCCAAATGCGGGATCATGCCGTTTTGATCAAAGAATACGAGCGCATTTGCGATGAAGTCCTTCGCACGTCAATCAAACAGCTGTTCATCCGCGAAAAGGACCCGATTCGCATTATTCAATTCAAGGATATTTATGAGCTGCTGGAAGAGATTGCAGACCATTGCCAGGACGTGGCGAACACACTCGAAACAATCATCATGCGAAACGCGTAAGGGGTAGCAATTATGGATATGGTACTGTTTCTCACGATTGCAATCGTTGTTTTTGCGCTTGCCTTCGATTTCATCAATGGATTCCACGACACCGCGAACGCCATTGCGACTTCGGTTTCGACGCGCGCATTGAAACCACGGACAGCCGTCTATATGGCTGCAATCATGAATTTTATCGGCGCATTGACGTTTACAGGAGTTGCCAAGACCATTTCCAAGGATATTGTCGATCCGTTTGCGTTGAGTAACGGATCGCTCGTCATTTTGGCAGCTCTTACTGCTGCGATCGCCTGGAATTTGATCACTTGGTATTATGGCATTCCGTCAAGTTCATCGCATGCGTTGATCGGTTCGATCGCTGGCGCAGCCATTTCAGCTGCAGGGATCGGCATTTTAAATTACGGCGGTTTTATCAAAATTATGCAAGCCCTGCTCATTTCCCCGTTCATCGCCATTGCGGGCGGGTTCCTTATGATGTCGCTCTTCAAGGTGTTGTTGAAGAACCGGAATCTGTTCAAGGCTAATAAACGGATCCGCTATTTGCAAATCGGAACAGCAGCTCTACAAGCTTTTACGCACGGGACGAACGATGCCCAAAAAGCGATGGGGATCATTACGATGGCATTGATCGCAGCGCAAATGCAGACGGGCGACGACATCCAGCTTTGGGTTCGGATTGCCGCGGCAACAGCGATGGGACTCGGGACATCAATCGGCGGGTATAAGATTATCAAGACGGTCGGCGGAAAGATCATGAAAATTCGGCCTGTCAACGGAGCCGCAGCCGATTTGAGCTCCGCGATGATAATTTTCGGCGCGACGCTTATCCATTTGCCTGTCAGCACGACGCACGTAATCTCTTCCGCCATCATGGGAGTCGGCTCTGCGCAACGTGTTAAAGGCGTCAAATGGGGAGTCGCGAAAAAAATTGTCCTCACTTGGGTAATTACAATGCCAATTTCGGCTGCTCTTGCCGCAATTGTGTATCAAATTTTGAACTTATTTTTCTAAAAAGAAAACTTTTCACTTGCATTGCCAAAAAACCTCTGTTATGATAAAGAAGAATTATTTTTGTTCGGCGTGATGGTCACGATTTTTACGCTTGACCGCTTCAAGACTTGAGCAAGGATAGTAACACAATGTGTGCTTTGCACACGAGGAGGAAACAAACATGGAACAAGGTAAAGTAAAATGGTTTAACGCAGAAAAAGGTTATGGCTTCATCGAACGTGAAGATGGCGACGATGTATTCGTACACTTCTCCGCTATCCAAGGCGACGGCTTCAAGACTCTTGAAGAAGGCCAAGACGTGACTTTCGAAATCGAACAAGGTCAACGCGGACTTCAAGCTACAAACGTTGAAAAAAACTAATTTGATTTAAACCTTTCAAAACCACTTCCTTCGGGGAGTGGTTTTTTTCGTTCTAAAAGATATCTGAGAGCAGAATTTGGACGTGGGGCGGCTTGTTTTGAGCGCAGGAGCACTCACTTTGGGCGCTGGCCGCTTGCTTTGAGCGCGGGAGCACTCACTTTGGGCGCGGGACGGCTTGCTTTGAGCGCAGGAGCACTCACTTTGGGCGCGGGACGGCTTGCTTTGAGCGCAGGAGCACTCACTTTGGGCGCAGGACGGCTTGCTTTGAGCGCAGGAGCACTCACTTTGGGCGCGGGACGGCTTGCTTTGGACGCGGGAGCACCGGCTTTGGACGCGGAGACAACCACTTTGGACGCGGGGCACCGACTTTGGACGCGCGACCTCCCGCTTTGGACGCGCGGCTCCCCGCTTTGGACGCGATTCTTCTAAATTATTCCTTTGGAAAAGACATTCCCATCCATTTTAGCTATGATAAGGGAATAGATAGACAGAAAGATCAGGGAGGAAGATGTTATGCGCACACTTGCGCGTTTTGTTACGAAGTATTATAAGATGATCACGATTGTGTGGATTGCGTTTTTTATTGCGATGGCTATTTTTGCGCTCCGCTTGCCAGGGCTGCTTGCGGGTGACGGATTCAGGATGGATGCGGAGCATGAACAAGTGATGAAGATCGCTTCAGAGAAATTCGATTTGCCCGCAGAAACGATGTTCGTCGTGTTTGATAAAGTGAGTGACGAAACAATCGCTTCCACCTTGGCGGACATTGAGAATCTAGACCTTGCTTCCGAAGTCGTTTCCCCTCTGGAAAATGAAGAGCAATATACGAACGGTGTTTCATACGCATTGCTTCATTTTGAAAGGAACGGCAAGGACATGTCCACTGTCGTCACCGATATCCGGGAAGCGATCGGGGATAAGAAAGGAATTGTCTTAACGGGACAATCAGCCATTACAAAAGATATTAACAGCGCAAGCCAGCGCGACTTGATGAAGGCGGAAGCAATTGGATTGCCTATTGCGATCATCGTTCTTTTATTCGCCTTCGGGTCGGTCATGGCATCGATGGTCCCTTTAATTGTCGGGGTGGCAACCGTCATCTCCACGTTCGGCGTGTTGGCGTTAGTTGGCGGACAGATGGACTTGGCAATCTTTGTATTGAATATCGTCCCTATGCTCGGGCTCGCTTTGAGCATCGACTTTTCGCTTCTATTCATTAGCCGCTATCGGGAAGAACGATTGAAAAGCGATATACTTGAAGCCGTTGGGACTACAATCCGAACGGCGGGCCGGTCTGTCATTTTCTCGGCATTTTGTGTGTTCATCGGACTCGGCGCAATGTTCATTATCAAAGTGGAGATTTTCCAAAATATTGCACTCGGCGGTATGCTTGTCGTCGGCATGGCAGTTCTAAGTTCAGTGACATTGCTGCCGTCTATTTTGATACTGCTTGGCGACTGTTTAAATAAAGGCCGCATATTGAAAGTGAAGGAAAATGGCTCCGACAGATGGAGGCAGTTTGCCAATGCGGTAATCAAACGGCCCGTCCTCATTACGATTGCAGCACTCGTTTTACTAGGTATCGCTATAATTCCAGTGAAAAATATGGATTTGACGATCCCACAGATCGATTCACTGCCGGCGTCGTATGATACACGGGCTTCGTACGAATTGATGGATGACACTTTCGGGCTTGGTAAGCAATCGAATGTGTACATAGTTGCGGAACGGGACGACGGTTGGTCTGATACGGAAGGCTTGAAGGCAATGAAAGCATTGGAAGAGGATTTAGCCGATGACCCTTTAGTCGACAAACTGACGACCATTTACACTGCAAGTGGAGTCGGGTCCCCTGAAGAGTGGGAACAAGCGACGCAAGTCCCTGAAATGAAGGCAAAGCTTGAACCGCTTCTCGATTCATTCGTGAAAGACAATCAAGTATTGATTCCCGTGACGCTTAAGGCGAAAGGTACGTCCGAAGAAGCGCAGCAATGGGCGCGGAATTGGTCGGAACAAACGGAATGGAATCTGTTGGTGGGTGGTCAACCGAAGTTCAATCAGGAAATTTTCGACGAGATTTTCGGCAATATTGTTTCTGTGCTGACGGTCATTCTCGTGTCGACGTTCATCATCCTGATGATTGCATTCCGCTCGGTGCTCATTCCGTTGAAGGCGATTTTAATGAACATCGTCGGACTGTCCGCGACCTTCGGAATTCTCGTCTACATTTTCCAATACGGACATTTCGGGCTGCATCCCGGAACGATTGCACTCATTATTCCGATACTCGTTTTCAGTCTCGTCTTCGGCTTGAGCATGGACTATGAAGTGTTCCTCATTTCGCGTATGCAGGAGGAATATGCGAACACATTCGATAATGATCATTCGACTGTCGAAGGGCTTGCAACGACAAGCAAGATCATTACGTCCGCGGCTTTGATCATGATCGTATTGACCGGCGCATTCGCGTTTACGGATGTCATGCCCGTAAAGCAGATCGGTGTCGGCATCGCAATTGCAGTCGCCATTGACGCTACAATTATCCGCCTTCTGCTCGTCCCGAGTTTAATGAAGCTGTTCGGGAAATGGAACTGGTGGATGCCTTTCAGAAAAGGTCCTTATAGAGCTGGGAATTGGCATTAAACAAATGCGGAGGACAGCGTTTGGCCACGACAGGCGCTGGAGGTCTTGAAAAAAAGGCGCTTTTTGCCTTTTCTTTCAAGATCGAAGCGACCCGAGAGGCTGCTGTCCGAAGCTGGATGATGAAAATAAAAACTGCCTCGACAACGGAAATCCCGTTTGTCAGGCAGTTTTTTCATATCAAATCCACAATTTCCACGTTCGTATTGACATGTGCATCCTTATCGAATTGTTTAATCATCAGAAAATAAATGATTGCCACTACCGCAAGGACGAAAACGACGAGTCCGATGACTAGCGTTCTTCCCTTCACTCGGATTCACCTCCGCTAATTGTGAAGTTTTCCTCCTTCAAATAATCCGCAGCTTCCCGGTAATCACCGAAGCTTTCCTCCAAATTATAGCCATGATAAACATTGAAGAAACCCTCTTCTTCCAATAACGTCAGCTTCTGGCCTTGTCCATTCACCCATACTTCCTCAAGCGGATCTTCTTCCTCTTCTTTTGTCGACAGCGCGCGAATGGCATCACGGATTATTGCTTTCAATTCCTCTTCCGTCGCTTCACGAATGTTGACGAGTCCGCGCTCATCCGGCTCGTAGCTCGGGATCCCTTCCACATACACAAATCCATTGCCGTTCGGGTGTAGATGCTGGACAACGACGGTTTTGTCGTACAAACTGTCTTCATAATGGTAGTTGAGCCGTTTCATCGACACTTCTTTCCTCGTCAGTTCAGGGAATGTCTCAATGATTTGCTGTTTTTGTTCGAATGTTAGCATGATCTGGCCACTCTTTCTTTGTCAAATGTCTTTCCAGTATACCATTATTCTTCCTTCACCGTCAGACCGAGTGCACGCGCAAAACCGAGCGCCTGCTCTATCGAAACGATGCATCCCGCAATTTTCGGTATAGTCACTTCAATGTGTTCATATGTACTGCTTGATAAATCCACGCCATCCAAATCAGTTTCCGAGAAATTCGCATTGTCGAGCTTACACTTTTCAAACCGCACTTGATTGAACTTACATTCGTAAAAATCGCTATCCATTAAATTGCAGTCAGTAAACTCAACTTCCTTCATCTCTGAAAAGTTGAAGTTCGCATAGCGGGCGTCACTATCTTTCACAAGGAGATGCCCTACATTAGAATTAGCCAAATCCGCTCCCGTCAGCTTCGAATTTACTATTTCGCATCGATGGAACATGACATTCTCCATTTGGACGTTCGAAAAGTCGCAAGTTTGGAATAAAACATCGACGAACTCCACGCCTCTCCAATCACTATTCGCAAAAGACATATCCTTGAATACACAATTATCGAACACGAGACGCTCCTCATCAGCGCCAGTCATTACACCGCCTTCAAATCTCGCTTGTTCAATAAACCTTTCCCGCATCCATATATCCGATGGCCTTAACAGTTCGTGTTCCATCGACAATTTCGGCTTCATTCGCTTGTCCTTTTTCTCCGCCACGTAATCCCTCCTATCGCGTCTTCCATTCAAAGAATAGAATGAGCAGTATGACGACCGAAAACGCCATTATATAAAACCAATTTGGAATCGAACTAATTCCTGTGAACACCTAACCATCTCCTTATCCAGGCGAACTTCAAATCCCGCTTATTACCGTTTGAGTTGAATTTTTCACCGCTTATGGACAGGTTATCACCGCTCACGGCTAGTTTATCACCACTTAAACTAAGTTTATCACCGCTCACGGCGACTTTATCACCGCTTGTCCATTTTCCCCCACACTAAAACCTTCGTACACCCGAAATCACCCGTAAATCAATCGTAATGTGCTTCATTCCCATCGCAAGCGCCTCTTGAATCTTTTCCTCACTTGCATTCCAAGTAAGCGGCGTCATGCGGATTAACGGCGCGAGCAACGTTTCAGGCAATTCGAATTGGTATGTAACCCGTTCCGTCTCGACTGCATCGAACTGTTCTTGGAACCTCGCTACCGGGTCAGCCTCCTCTTTCTGCTGCTTCCCGTCGTAAAAGACTTCCCGTAATTCCTGCAAGTACCCGCTTTCCGGCACGACTTTCACCAACAAGCCGCCTCGTTTCAGCAACCGGTTGAATTCCGCATAGTTCGCCGGTGATAAAATATTCAGGATTGCATCCATACTAGAATCCGCAAAAGGCATGGCAGCGAGATCCGCAACGCTCCAAATGATTCCTGGATAGGCTTTCGAAGCTGCCGTAATGCCCTCCTTCGCCAAATCGATGCCGATGCAGACACTTTCCTTCCCTAGCTGTGAATGAACTGCCTGTAAATGTGTCCCTTCCCCGCAACCCGCGTCTAATACGGCAGGACTTTTAATTTCCGCCAATTGATCTTCCAAACGAGCGGTGATATTCTCAAGTACCGGCTTGAAAAAACCGCTATTCATGACGGCAGTCCTCGCTTCAAACAGCGACTTATCGTATTTCGTAGAATGGGCTTGCGGCGCCAAATTAACATATCCACTCTTCGCCAAATCAAACGAGTGCATGTTCCGGCAGACGAGTCGGGAATGCTCCTCCATTTCCATCACTGCAGAACAGATTGGGCATTTGAATAGCCGTATATTCTTCTCCATCACTAGCGCGCTTTGCATTTTCTTCGTCAATTTCATTTCCGATGCTCCGTTCCAATATTGTTCTACCAGTATACCGCCTTTCCGCCCGGACTCAAACTATCAATAGGTCCCACTGTATCTATCGCACCTTCAGCGGGTACAATAATAGAAAGGAGGCGATTTCCGTGAAGCGGATTTTTCAATTCATCATTTTCATAGTTGCACTTTATCTCGCTAAACCTTTATGGGAAGAGCCCGTTTCGAAATATATCGACCTTTCCTTCTTGAATCCGGTCGACGAAAAGATTGAGAACGTATTGGAGAAAGAGCCGGTCACTTCCGCCATGAACTCTATCCTTAACGCTGCCGATAAAATCTTCCTATATATATCTTCGAAGTCTTCTGAAGTGGAACAGATGATTCCAGACAAAGTGGCCAAACCTATATTGGACAAGCCCGATCACTCCATTATGTCCATCCATAATATCGAGCTTGGAGCAAGCGAAGAACAAGTGAAGGCAGAGCTTGGAGAGCCAAAAAGCTATTCATTGAATGAATACGGCTCAGAGTGGTTCACTTACCATGAGGATTACCAAAATTTCGTCATGATTTCCTTTGACGAAAATTCGAAAGTGAATGCGATCTACACGAACGACGACCTCATTTCCTCAAAAGCCGGGATCCAGTATGGCACACCGAAAGCCGATGTTCGAAAGGCGTATGGCGAACCGCTGAAAGAGATCCGCAAAGGCTTGAACATCTACGTCCTTCAGGAAAACGAAGGGATGGACCTTTTTAAAGCCGGAGGTGCCTATTTGTATGTGTTTTATGATCTTCATCGGAATGAAACCGTGACGGCCATTCAGCTCATCACGACTAAAATGGAGCAGAGAAAAACCGGGATGTACGCGGGCGGGGATGTATCTTTGCGCAACGGGTTCGAGCAGCAACTTTTTGATTTGACGAACGCTGCCCGTGTCCGGCATGGCCGCTCGATATTGCGATGGGATGACAGAATCGCCGAAACGGCCCGCAAACACAGCCGCGATATGGCGATCAATGATTATTTCAGCCACGATAATCTGCAGGGGCTTTCGCCCTTCGACCGGATGAAAGAGGACCATATCAAGTTCCGCAGGGCGGGCGAAAATTTGGCTTACGGCCAGTCAAGCAGCATTTTCGCACATGAAGGCCTAATGAATTCCAAAGGGCACCGGGAGAATATATTAATAAAAGATTACAGCCATCTCGGCATCGGGGTCGCTTTCAACGAAAAATCACAGCCATATTACACGGAGAACTTTTTCCTGCAATGAACTCTTCACGACTATATCTGTCTCTTAAGGGGAATATAAGGAGGAGAATATAGAAAAGGAGGAGTTCGAATGAAAGCTGTTACATTCCAAGGAGCGAAAGATATCCAAGTGAAAAAGGTGGACGCTCCGAAAATCGAGAAGCCCGACGACATTATTGTCAAAGTTACTTCTACGGCCATTTGTGGATCCGACCTTCATATTTATGTAGGCGCCTTGCCGACGCATAAAGGGTATGTCATCGGCCACGAACCAATGGGAATTGTCGAGGAGATTGGACCGAATGTGACGAAAGTGAAAAAAGGAGATCGGGTCGTCATTCCGTTCAATGTGTCATGCGGCCACTGTTTTTATTGTGAGCATGAAATGGAAAGCCAATGTGATAATTCCAACCCCAATCCTCATGTCGATACGGGCGGTTATTTAGGATTCACCGAACGCTATGGAGAGTATCCAGGTGGCCAGGCGGAGTATTTACGTGTTCCTTACGGCAATTTTGCGCCATTTGTTATCCCTGAGTCTTGCGAACTGCCGGACGAGGCGCTTCTGTTCATGTCCGATGTGCTGCCGACCGCTTATTGGAGCGTGGAGCATGCAGGCGTGAAGAAAGGGGATACTGTCGCTGTTCTAGGGTGCGGCCCTGTCGGTTTGATGGCGCAAAAGTTCGCTTGGATGAAAGGGGCGAAACGTGTCATTGCGGTCGACCACGTCCCTTACCGCTTGCGTCACGCCGTCAAGATGAACAAAGTGGAAGCATTCAATTTCGATGACTATGACAATATGGGTGCGCATATTAAAGAAATTACGAGCGGCGGTGTCGATATCGTCATCGATTGTGTCGGAATGGACGGGAAAAAGAATCTAGTGGAGAAGATCGGTCAAAAGATGAAAGTGCAAGGCGGGACGTTGAGCGCTCTAGAAATCGGCTACCAATCCGTGCGCAAATTCGGGACGATCCATCTGACAGGAGTATACGGATCGCTCTACAACATGTTTCCACTTGGGAATATGTTTGAGCGCAATATTACGCTGAAGATGGGACAAGCTCCTGTCATCCACTATATGCCTTTATTGTTTGATAAGATTACAAAAGGGGAATTCGATCCGACGGAAATCATTACCCATGTCGTACCGATGGAGGAAGCATCGGCCGCTTACCATCACTTCTACGAGCATGAAGATGATTGTATCAAAGTGATTTTGAAACCATAAACAAAAGCTAGACGAACACAAAAACCGGTCCACGCACTCATTGCATGGACCGGTTTGGCTTATTTTTTTCCTGTTATGGCGGCGCAGGCAATCCGCGCACCAGAATCCCCTGCTGGGTCCGTCTTATAGTCATCCGCCTTTTCGTGAATGACGATTGCGCTTCCGTCCTTATCGAGGATCGAATTTTCCAGGCCTTTTTTCAACGTGATTTCTGAATTCGTCAACCTCATGGATACTTTGCCGTCTTCGTCGACTTCAATATTCGGCAAATCACCTAGATGAAAGCCTTTCGGATTGTCAAAGCCATGTTCCTTCCCGGTCGGATTGAAATGCGCACCAGAGGAAGTAAAATCCGGCGGAGTACATACGCCGGTTTCATGGAAATGAATTCCATGCGATCCAGGCGGCAAGTTCTCTGCCTGCACATTGATGAGAACACCTTCCGGCTCCTGAACCAATGTCACTTCACCGATTTTCTTTCCTTCCGTGTTCAATATAGGAGAGATAATCGCCTCCATCTTTTCCCCGCTGACAGGCACTTTTTTATTCGCTTTCCCACATCCAGCCACAACGAGAATGACGCTAATAAGCATAACGGCTACCAGTTTGTGCTTCACTATGATTCCTCCTCAACTTTTACTCTCGCCAAGTTTGTCCACTTAAACGGGAATTATGTGTGGAAACTTTTCCCGTCAATTTGTCGACTGAGGTTTTGGACGCGGGAGATGTATGCAATAAAAAACGCTGCTCACTCCAATTTTTTTTGGAATGAACAGCGGGCTTATACATTACGCTAACATTAATTTCTCAAGATCAAGCGGAGCAATATATACTCCATCCTTATAAACTCGCATATTGCCTCCGGAAATTTCGTCGATCAACATGACATTCCCTTCTTCGTCACGTCCGAACTCGAGCTTGATGTCGTATAGCTCAAGCCCCTTCTCCGCAAGCTCTTCCTTCACAACGGCTGAAATCTCCTTCGTCATCGGCTCAAGGACGTCATATTCCTCATTCGTCAAAATACCGAGCTGAGCGAGTGCGTCTTTTGTAATCGGCGGGTCATTGCGGTCGTCATCTTTGATCGTCACTTCGACGAATGCGTCCAATGGTTGTCCCTCTTCGCAATACGCCCCGTAACGGCGCAAGAAGCTACCGACAGCACGGTAACGGCAAATGACTTCAAGTCCTTTCCCGAATACGGTAGCCGGCTTCACAGTCATCGTCGCTGCATCGATATCCGCATCGACATAATGCGTCGGAATCCCTTTATCGTCCAATTTCTCAAAAAAGAACTTCGTCATACGCAAGCCCGATTGCCCCGCACCTTCAATCGTCAATCCTACTGTATTCGCGCCCGGATCAAACACGCCGTCTTCCCCGGTCACGTCATCTTTGAATTTCAGTAACACATTTCCATCTTCCAATTTATAAACGTCTTTCGTCTTGCCCTTATATAAAAGTTCCATGACCACGTTTCCCTTCCATTCGAAAATGTAGTGCCACAATTAGTATAATGCACTTTCATCGGTATAAAAAGAGAAATCTCCACATTCCATTTTCAGGATTTTTCTCTTGTCAGCATTCATGCAACGGGTGTATAATAGCTCGATGAAATCTATGCACAGAGCGAAAGCGAGTGAATGAAGATGGGTCGGAAATGGAATAACATAAAAGAGAAAAAAGCTTCGAAGGATGCGAATACGAGCCGTATTTACGCAAAGTTCGGGCGTGAATTATATGTAGCAGCAAAACAGGGTGAGCCTGATCCCGAGTTGAACCAAAATCTCAAAATGGTCATTGAGCGCGCGAAAACATACAATGTGCCAAAAGCAATCATTGACCGCGCAATTGAAAAGGCAAAAGGCGGCGCCGAAGAAAACTATGACGAGCTCCGCTACGAAGGCTTCGGTCCGAACGGATCAATGGTCATCGTCGACGCGCTAACGAACAACGTCAACCGTACCGCTTCCGAAGTACGTGCAGCATTCGGAAAAAATGGCGGTAATATGGGCGTCAGCGGCTCCGTTGCGTACATGTTCGATGCGACTGCTGTTTTCGGTTTAGAAGGAATGTCTGCAGATGAAGTGCTCGAACTTCTCATGGAAGAAGACATTGAAGTCCGCGATATTTTAGAAGAAGAAGACACGGTCATTGTCTATGCAGAACCGGACCAGTTCCACGCTGTGCAGGAAGCATTGAAAGGTGCCGGCATAACTGAATTTACAGTAGCTGAACTGACGATGTTAGCACAAAACGATGTAGAATTGGACGCTGATTCTCAAGCACAATTCGAGAAAATGATCGACGCATTGGACGACTTGGAAGACGTTCAGCAAGTTTATCATAATGTTGATTTAGGAGAATAAATAAACAGAACCACCAAGCAATCGGTTTTCACGGTTACTAGGTGGTTCTATTTGTTTCTTACTTATTGTTTTGTTCTTTTCCAAGAAGTTCTATTATCTTCTCTAATTTCTTTTCTATTCTCCTATTGCTTTGGATATATTTCTTTTGATTGCCCAGTAAGGAACTTGCAATTAGGGCAATAAAAGCGATTAACAAAATATATAACAGTAATTCCAAAATCATACAGCTCCTCTTCAATACAACTCTCTACAGAAGAAATTCTCCAATCTCTTTAACGTCTATTCCCGCTTTCGCCAAAGCCCCAGGTATCACCCTTGCAAACTCCAATGCTGTCTTCCCATCCCCATGAATGCAGATCGTATCCGCTTTTATCGCGACATCTGCTCCATCCGTCGCGGTCACTTTGCCTTCCTTCACCATCCTGACAATTTGGCCGATGGCAGCTTCATGATCGGTAATCAATGCATTTGCTTCCCGTCTCGACGTCAATGTTCCGTCAGCTTGATAAGTACGGTCCGCAAAAACTTCATGAGCCGTCTTCAACCCGATTCGCTCCCCTGCCCTCACAAGTTCGCTGCCCGCAAGCCCAAAGAGAATCAATTCCGGATCCACTTTATACACAGCCTTTGCAACAGCCTCGGACAATTCCCGATTCACCGCAGCCATATTATAAAGCGCTCCATGAGGCTTTACATGCTGCATCTGCCCTCCTTCAGCCTTTACAAATGCGGACAGTGCACCGATTTGATATACGACAAGATCGAAAGCTTGTTCAACAGAAATCGCCATTTCTCGACGCCCGAATCCTGCCAGATCCTGCAAACCCGGATGCGCACCGATGCCTACTTTATTCTCGAGCGCCAGCTGCACCGTTTTCCGCATCGTCGTCGGATCCCCCGCATGAAAGCCGCAAGCAATATTCGCAGAAGTGATTGTCTCCAATATCGCTTCATCATTCCCCATTACATACGCGCCGAAGCTCTCGCCCATATCACAATTCAAGTCGACTACAAAAGCCATTCCGCACACCCCTATCTGAATTTAAACCTTATTGCTGCACGTAACGCATTCAAATTCATCTCCTGCTCCACAAAAAGACGCTGTGATTGCTCAATTGTCACTTCCTTGAATGAAAGCAGGTCCCCCGCCTTCGCCTGCGCAAGCTTTGTAAAATCAATCGAAGACATCTGTCCAATCTTCGGATAGCCGCCCGTCGTCTGCCGATCCGCTGCCAAAACGATCGGATTCCCATCTGGCGGCACTTGGATGGTTCCATATGTAACGGCTTCCGAAATCATCTCTACCGGCTCCTTCAGCTGTAGCGCGGATCCACTTATCCGGTAACCCATCCGATCGGACTGCGAACTGACGGTGAAAGGTTCATTCCAAAACCTATGTCGGCTCTCTTCGTCAAACAGCTCATATTGTCTGCCGCGTATAACCTTGATTTCATAATGGTTAGATAAACTGGGTAGCAGCTTGGGTGCAATTTGCCAATCCGCAGCATGGAACGGCTTACCGGAAGCAATTATTTCTTTTATAGTCATCGAATCCCCGGATGTAACTTGAAGGACATCCCCCTTCCTGAGCGCCCTTCCTTCCAACCCGCCAAGCCTCGTCCTTCACATACGTTGATCGACTTCCAAGCACTTCCGATACGTCAAATCCGCCAGCGACCGCCAAATATGCCCTGCTTCCTGCTTTGGCAGCTCCGAATTTTAATTCACTGCCCTTTCGAATGAACACCGGTTTCCACATCGGTACAGGCATGTTCGCAATCGTCGGTGCTAAATCTCCGCCACATATCGCGACCAATGCGTCTTCCCTAAATAAAAGCCGGGGACCGACTAGTGTCATTTCGAGCGAAGCAGCTGACTCCTCATTGCCGACAAGTAGATTTGCAATCCGATGAGAGAACGGGTCCATGACGCCGCCCGCCACGACGCCGAATTTCTGGTAACCGTACCTCCCTAAATCTTGGACCGTATCTTGAAGACCCGGCTTACTAACCTCAATCATCCGCGCCACCTCTCAAGTCTTCATACACATCGCTCGTAATCTTGTAGAATCTAATTTTATCCCCCGCTGCCAATAAGCTAGGAGGATTTTCATCCGGGAGAAACAGCTCAAGCGGCGTCTGGCCGATGAGTTGCCAGCCCCCCGGTGTTTCGATTGGATAAACCCCTGTCTGGACTCCCGCAATCCCGACCGAACGGGCAGGAATTTTCAACCGCGGTGTGTTCCGTCTTGGAGCACTGATCTTTTCGGACATGCCGCCGATGAACGGGAAGCCCGGTGCGAAGCCTATCATATGGACCGTGTAATCGCCCGATGTATGAATATCGATCACTTCATCCGCTGTCAAACCGTTATGCTTCGCAACAAAATCTAAATCCGGTCCATATTTGCCACCATACAAAACAGGGATCTTCACGACCTTTTGTTGAACAGCCCCCGTTTGCTTCACATCGACGAGCATCTCGCGAATTTTGTCACAAACCGCTTCGTACGGACTTTCTTCTTTCATGAAGGTCTGAATCGAATAAATTAGCGTAACCGTCGTATAAGCAGGGATATATTCAATCATCCAAGGCGGCGATTCTGCTTCGATCCGGGAAACAATGGCCTTCACTTTCCACTCGAATGCTGCACATATTTCATTGCCAACTTCAATGACAACGGCTTGATCGCCCAATGGTGACAACGTGTACCGCATCTTGCCGACACTTCCTTATCTTATGAATATACATAATTCTACCTGAACGACTATTTTCCGCAACTTGTTTTCTACTCTCTAATGTATGGGCTATGTACCTCCAAACATATAATGAATAACGACTACTTACCAACTTAGGTAAAACTCTTCAATTTCTAATTTTCTGTATTTTCATCTACCCACTTCAAATAAGTTGAAGTACAATCAAATACAAAGGATGAAAGGATGTGAGCATTTTAATGAAACAGCAATGTCTTCTCAAAAGGGCTTTCTTAGCAATGGTAATTGCTATGATTGCCTTATTTCCGGTAACACATGAAGGAACGTATTCATCTGTCGCCGCATCCGGGGATACAACTCCCGTAGCATCCATTGATTCGACAACTTTAGAGCAAAAAATACAAGCAATCTTGAAAGACCCGAAGCTCCACGGAGGGATTACCGGGGTGAGCGTACGGAAAGCCAATACAGGTGAAGCAATCTTTTCCCATTATGGCGACATCCGTCTACGCCCTGCTTCCAATATGAAATTGCTAACAGGATCAACGGCAATGGACATATTGGGGCCTGACTATCGGTTCTCTACAGAAGTGCTGACAGACGGGCAAGTGAAAGGGAAAATGCTTAACGGGAATCTATATCTGAAAGGTAAAGGCGACCCGACATTGATGAAAAAGGATTTAGACCAGTTCGCTAAGGACTTGAAGGCGAAAGGGATCGACAAAGTCAACGGCAACTTGATCGCGGACGACAGTTGGTATGATGATGACCGCTATTCACAGGATTTGAACTGGTCGGATGAACATAATTATGTCGGAGCACAAGTTTCTGCCCTGACGCTTTCTCCGAACGAAGACTATGACGCGGGAACTGTCATCGTCGAAGTGAATGCTGGCAATAAAGCCGGGGATCTCCCGAAAGTGACACTTACTCCGGAGACGGATTATGTAGAGATCGTCAACCGCGCGACGACAGTGGCGAAAGGCGAAGCGAAAAGCATTTCCATCGCGCGTGAGCATGGATCGAACAGGATTATCATTGAAGGCAAAATCCCTGTAGAAGGCACGAGATCTCAATCATGGTCAGCTGTTTGGGAGCCAACAGGGTTAACCCTTGATGTCTTTAAGAAATCACTCGAAGAACAAGGCATCCAACTTGTTGGGAACGGTGGAATGAAGACTGGTATTACGCCAAGCGGGGCAACTGTTCTCACTTCGAAAAAATCGATGCCGCTAAAAGAGCTTTTCATTCCATTCATGAAGTTGAGCAATAACGGACACGCTGAAACTTTAGTGAAGGAAATGGGGAAAGTGCAGCGAGGCGAAGGTAGTTGGGATGCTGGACTGTCTGTTATGAAGGAGAAGCTGAAGCAATTCGGCGTCAACACGGACACGATCGTTCTTCGCGACGGCTCAGGAATGTCGCATAAGAACCTCGTTTCTGCAGATGAATTATCGAAACTGTTGTATGGCATTCAAGGGAAAAGCTGGTTCTCTGCATTTGAAGCTTCCTTACCGATTGCAGGCATCCCTGAACGGATGATCGGCGGCACGCTTCGGAACCGGATGGGTGATGGATTGACGGCCGGCAACGTGAAGGCGAAAACCGGCTCGATCACAGGCGTCTCCACCCTTTCCGGTTACGTCACTGCGAAAGATGGTACGGAACTGATCTTCTCCATCATGATTAATAATTATGTAACCGGACCTGTTGCGCCGATTGAAGATGCGATTGCGAAAGCACTTGCGGAACATGTCAGCAACTAAAACATCACAAATAGGCATTCCCCATATTTCCGGGAATGCCCTTTTTTGATTCTGTCGAGTTCAACAAAGTCTAAATTGGAAGTTAATCATGACACTTAATTATGAAACGAGGAGTTGAAGCATGGGAAAGAAAAAAGTATTTTTAGGAGTAATTTTTCTTGGATATTTACTTCTAGTAGGACTTTTATTTTATAACGAGACATATTCAAACAAGGGGATTTTGAAAAATGTATCGGATAGAAATGGTTATGCACTTAACCAGATAAATGATAATGAGATGGTAGAATTATATATAAAGCCTGAGTGGATACCTTTTAACACTAACGCAGAAAAAAGTTATGACACTGTCCTCGCAGAGAAATACAACACAAATATTGTACTTGTTCAGATTTGGAATAGGGAGATTGATATATTTTTCTCTTTTGACACGACGTACAATTTAGATTATAACAATGGATCTTTTATGTACAATGGCATTTTTAATGAAGACGGAACTTTCACTTCTAGCATGTCCCATAACGATTTTTATCTATATAACAACGATGGTGTTGAAATTGGTGTAGGACAAAGTGGCCGAGGTCCTAATTCAGCATTTGGATTTGCTATTGAACCGGAGAACTATGACTTGATAAGGGATGGTTTTTATATACAGTATTCAGGCTTTTACCTCTACGAGTATTCGAAGAAGTAGTCAACTAAGAAATTATTCTATGCATACCTAGACCTCAAAGGTTGATAAGGAGTAAAACTCTCGATAGTCAATTCAACGGTATGTCCTCCCCTGAAATATTCGCTGTTTCGAAAAGGATTCCCCCTATTAAAAAGCGAATACATCCATTATCAATCATTCTCGAAAGTGGGGGTTCATGTGGAGAAGTTATCGACTGAACAATATCTTCAAGCTACGGATTTTCTCAAATCAAAAGCACGCCCGTTGGAAAAAGCGCTATTCGAATTTGAATTTGAAGATGGCAGCCGTGAACAAGTTTTGGAGGTATTGAAGGTTTATCAAAATGAAGATGGCGGTTTCGGAAATGGATTGGAGCCTGATTTCCGTTGTGAAGCCTCTTCGGCGTTAGCGACGACAATTGGGCTTCAGCATTTGATTCGCATTGGGGCGGACGAGTCGGAGCCGATGGTGCAAAAAGCGATTCAATATGCAATCGATACATTTGACGAAGAGAAGATGGGATGGGAAATCGTCCCGGAGGAAGTGGAGACTGCACCGCGCGCTATCTGGTGGAATTACGGAGGCGATTGGCCATGGGGGAATCCAAGCGCTGAAATGACTGGATTGCTCCTCCATTACAAAGGTCTTGTTCCTGAGGAATTTCTAGAAAAGCTGACAGCCCACGCGGTTGCGTATATTAACGAAGAGGCGACGAACGACTTTCATGAATTGCAATGCTTGGTGAAATTAATGAAAGAATTGCCCGCTGAAGAAGCAGAGAAGATTGTTGCTAGAGTGCAGGAGATTGCCCACCACAGCGTGACGACTGATCCGGAAAAATGGCATGACTATTGCCTACTTCCCCTTCAAGTCGTATCTTCCCCGATGTTTTTTCTGTATGAAGACTTTAAGGAAATCATTCCTGCTAACATCCAGCATCTCGCTTCCACCCAAGCGGAAGACGGCAGCTGGAAACCGACATGGTCGTGGGGGCGTTTCGAAGATATTTGGGAAACCGCAAAGCAGGAATGGAGCGGCGTGCTGACGCTTGATAACTTGAGGGTATTAAGAGCATTTGATTGAGGTGTTGAAATGAATGCATATGTGAAGGCAACTTTGAATCAAATTTCGATAGCGGTACACTCTATCATTAATATGATGGACAAATTGGACCTAAACGATTTAGATGTAAAGCCAACGGAAAACAAGTATTCCGTCGGGCAGTTGCTGGCTCATATGTCCCTGATTTGCCAGGCGGACCTACTTATTTCAGATGAGGCATCCCAGGAACAGATGAGCATCTATTACTCCCTAAACACCCTTCAAACCATATCGGAAATGAAAGAAGCCCTGCTTGCAAATTATACTTTGCTGGAAAACCGTTATCTCGGTTATGCAGAGAAGGAGCTAATACAAACGACAACTTCTTACTGGGGCGTTTCCTATACACGGTTTGAGTGGCTGTTAGAAATCTCTTCCCACCTCTATCACCACCGAGGACAGCTGCATGCCATGCTTGTGCATTGTGTGGGGAAAGACCCTAAAGTTGCGTTGTTTGAATGACAATGAAAAGGTGATCAGATGATATATGAAATGACAATGCAAGTTCGCGTATCGGGGTTTGAAAAAGGGCAACATTGGTATACGACTTTACTCAAAAGAGAACCTGATTTTATACCGCATGAAGGGTTTGCCGAGTGGGAGCTACTTCCGGGTTGCTGGCTGCAAGTTGCAGAAGGCTCCCCTTCCCAAAATTCCGGTCCGATTCGCTTAGGGGTGGTTGACATCGAAGAGGAGCGCAAGCGGGTTAAAGAAGAATTAGGGGTGGAAAACATTGTCCTTCATTCAAGGGAAGAGGTTCCTGTCAACTGGGGAACTTTTTCTGACCCTTGGGGGAATCGGCTTGGATTCTTTGAGTATAAAAGCGAGGATGAGAGAAATGAAAGGATCCGGGTCATTTTAGGGAAAACACAATAATCGATTAAGATGCCTCCCGGTGTATATCATCACCGGGAGGCGTTTTTCATAGTTCTAGTATAGCTGATTTCACTTCTGCATTCGCTTTCAATACACCTCTTACTTGTACCGAAGCCAATGTCTGTTGTACAAGTTTTAGCGTAATCAGAAAGTTGCTGTTTGTCTCCCGACGAATTTGTGACAATAAAATACAAAAAGCCCCTAGTCGTGTGCATAGGGGCTGAAAATTAGCGGTTCAAATCTTGGATTCCAGGACTATGTTCATTTGGCATTTCAGGCATCATCGGTACTGGAAACCCTTTAGGAGGGTCAATAACATTAAACGAGCCTTCATTTCTACTTGGAGATTCTCCTTGAAGAATTTCGGCTATGCGAGTAGGGTCTAATCTAAAGTTAAACTGTGCATTATGGTAACCCATCTCTACATATTTTCTGCATTCAGGGTACTTATTTATATCATAGTTAGGAATTGGGAGTATCTTACCCCAATCAACGCCTAATGTCTCCAAAGCTTTTGCAAAAGCATTTTGATGCGCATTATCACGAACAATAAGAAAAGCGAGCGTTTCACGGAAAGTTTTATTCGAACTCATTTCGTAAATACGAGTTTTTTGGAGGACACCTGTTGATTCAAGTACCAAATTGTCGAGCAAATCAGAGATAAGATTTCCATGAGAATAGACCCAAGAGCCATTCCAAGGGTTACCGGAAGCGTCAACTGGCAGAGAAGACTGAGCTCCGATAATATAATGATGAGGATTTGCATGTCGAATCGCGTCGTTGAGCGGAGCCTGATCCACACCGGCGTTCCCTGGAGCCGCAGAATGGCCAGAGTCATTTAATAGCTGATTTATTGTATTTTGAACAAGTTCCACGTGTGCGATTTCTTCCAAGAAAACACCACGGAGCAAATCTCGATATTGTGTCTCTTTCCCTCTAAAATTGGAACTCTGGAAAAAATACTGCATCATCGTTCTCATTTCGCCAAAATGACCGCCTAATATTTCTTGCATAACTCTTGCGGCTTCAGGGTCTGGTTTATCAGGAGTAATTATATTAATGAGCTCTTCCTTGTAGTAGTACAAAAACATCCAATCCTTTCAACTTTTTTCTAAGGATTAGACTGCCCTTCATAAGTAAACTTATTCATATACAAGGGAAGAGCGGCAGGTTAAGCAATTTAAAACCTGGTTAGTTTCAATAACCCTTTCGAAGCATCCACCTGTACCTCTCCGCCGATTGGGAATGTAAACATCGGCTGTGTGTGGCCGAAATCCACGTCATATAAAACAGGAATCTCCTTTAACATTGGATGCTTATCGAGAATGAACAGCAATTGCTTCTCCGTTATTTTTGAAGCACGTTGAAATCTGCCGATCACAAGGGCCTTTATTGAATCCGCGTTTTGCAATAAAGACGTTAAATCCCTCGCGAATGTTTCGGGTATTGTCATATCATCATCCTCAACAAACAGGATGGCATTTTCAATGATCGGCATATACTTAGTCCCTTGAAGCAAATTCAGCGTGCATAAATTCCCACCCCATAAATCGCCGCTTGCGATTCCGCCATTATACGTTTTCCACACGGTCTCCTCAAAAACCCGGTTTTCCTGATCCATATACCAAGCATCGTCGCTCCATTGTTCCGAAGGCTTCAACTCAAACGGTTCATTCTGCATGAGACATTGCGCAAAGAAATGTGTTTGGTATTCCTGCGCTTTCTTCATTTGAAAACTTGAGAAATGAGGCCCTGAGTACGTAACCAACTCACTTTGCGTCGATATCGCTGTTCCGATCGCGGTAATATCACTGTATCCGCAGAAGATTTTCGGATTCTCTTTAATTAATTCGTAATCGATGTAAGGAAGAAGTTCATTTGAATTGAAACCGCCAATGACCGTCAAAATCCCTTTTACATTTTCATCTCGGAATGCCTCGTGCAGATCTTCCACCCTTTGTTGAATGGAAGTGGAGTTTTGAAGGTCTTTGTCAAAAACATGTTTGCCGAACGAAACGATGAAACCTAAGCTCTCCAACTGTTCCACTGCAATTTGAACGCCTTCTTCAGATAGGATGCTTGCACTGCGACTCGGAGCAATGATCCGTATCTCGTCTCCCCGCTTCAACTTCTCTGGTATTCGCATCATCATGCCTTCTTTCATTTACTGAATTTCCAACCGGAGGCGGATCATATCCTTGCATTGAATACCATTCTCCATGATGACCTCATCGTAATGATGAATGAAGAAGTCTTTGATCACGCCCGAAATGCTAAATCCGCATTTCTGATAGAGCGCAAGCTGACCAATACTCGAATTCCCCGTTCCGATTTCAACATTGTCATAGCCGTTGCTTTTCGCAACACCAATTGCCTCTTGCAGCAATTTCTTGCCAATCCCCTGGCCATGCTTGTCTTCGCAAACCGCGATGTTTTTAATCTCCATTGTCTCTTTGGTTAACGGAACGATTACAAAGACTCCAAGTATGTTATCGTTCTCTTCCGCGACATAACATTCGCCTTCTGATATGTAGGTTTCTACAAGTTCTCGTGATGGATCAGCTAGTAGGAGCAAATCATATGGCGGCATTTCATCAAGTTGCAATCTTCTTATCTTCATTCATGTCACCCTATTCAATAGATAATCCTTAAATTTTCATCGCCGCATCCATAATCGCCTGATATAAATCGTGCCAGCCTTTATAATAGCTGTCCACTTCTACCGGCCGGATCAGCTTCCGCTCCGATGATTCAAAACCCGCATCAAATGGGAGGAATTCTTTAATATCCATTCGATAAAACACTTGATAGCCCACTTTCGGATAGGGGCTGGATGGATTCCATAATGGATTGTCTTCATGGTTTATCTCAATTGCACCGAGAAGCGTGCAATCGCCCGCTACATAGGCTTCCTCCATCACTTCGCGACAGACACACGCTTCTGGCGATTCGCCCGCTTCTATATGACCTCCCGGAAAATCCCAACCCCGTTCGTTCAAGTTAACCATCAGCAGCTGCCCTTCATGAAAACAAAAAGCATGGACGCTTGTGATTAACTCTCGGTCCGGCATAAAATTTTGCATCCACGTGAGCTTTAAATTAGTGCCTCCCCGCGGACCCCAATCAACATACATAACCGGCATTGCTCCCCCTCATTTCCCTACAGAATACCCTTCGAATAGCCTTCCGCCAAATGGCGCTAATACATCATCGGTTAACCTGATTATCCCTTCCCGATTACCCGTCTTGTAAAATGCGTCAAATACTTCCACAAAACGGTCGGCAAAATCCTCATCGTATTCTTTCAGTGCTCGAACTATCCATTTGGATGCGCCAATCCATCTCCCATTCGTCCGAAGTACAAATTCATGAATCGCTTCAGCGAGTGTGTTGGCAATGAAAAGCGCCTCCGCCTCGTTTTGCGTGCCTATCAGATCCCCGAGCGCATCTGTTAGCATATATCGCTTGATTGTCACAGTCTGCTCCGACCAAAGGGCCGGCCCTTCATGCAACAGTTCCGCAGCTTCGTTTTTGACGTTTGATAAAATGCCAGAATCCTTTAATACAATTCCTTCCGCCACCATTCGCGGCAAGCTAGGACGTGCCCGTTCCGCATCACTTCGAAAATAGGTTTTATAGGAGGTTAAAGAATGTACAAATACTTCAATCGGCCAGCCGTATTCGATACGGGATTCACGATAGGCTTCTTCAATTTGGCTATTAAAAATTACGATATCCAAATCTGATGTTGGTGTATCTTCTCCTCTGACGACACTTCCCGCCAAAACTGCAGCTTGGCAATGAGGGTAGTATTCATCAACAAATCGTTTGGCTGCAAATAATGGTTTCATTCTTTTCATCCTCTTCATTCCTGGGTTCCTCCAACCACTTTTCAGATTTCCATTCTTCCATATATATTTTTCACAATTTCCATTGGGCAGACATCTAGCGAGTCTAGCTTTGCAATCGGTATCCACATCGGCTCATATTGTCCACGTTTACGGCTCTCTTCATATTCCTCGCCTTTACCTGACCCGAATATCCCGCCGACAATCTTCGCCAAGAAATAGTGTTGTTTTCCATTGAATTCAACAGTTCCAAGATAGTCTATTACCTCAATATGAACACCTAACTCTTCGAGTGCTTCCCGGATTGTGGCTTGTTCAGGGCTTTCACCATCTTCAATTCCACCGCCCGGAAAAATGTAATACTCCTCATCATCACGATTTCTCTTAATGACCGCGACCTTGTCCTCTTTAATAATAACGGCAGACCCACGATCTCTCGGAAGCACAACTTCACTTCCTAGCATATTCAATCAACCAGCAATCCCGGTACTCGCCTTCATGCCATTCATGCTTCGGCAAGAGCTTCACCTTTTTGAACCCACATTTCTCATAGCAGCGGATCGCCCGCTCATTCCACGTTTGAGGATCCATGACGATGCGGTCTGCATCCTTTTCAGTCAATAAATGCGCAACAAGCATTTCTATGAGCTGTGTCCCGATTCCTTTATTCCAATACTTAGGTTCCCCGATAAACTGATCCATTCCGTAAAGGATTTCCAATGAATCCGAATAACCATAAACACGTCTTTCCTCTTCTCCGACCGGATAGAACTGCACATACCCAATCGGCTCCTCATCATACAAAATGAGGCATCGTGTTTCATCATCCACTTCCCCGTAAAAGTCCTCTTCCACTTGCCTCAAATCGAGCGGTCGATCCCTTCCTTCATAGAACTGAAGAACCTCCGGATCGGATAACCATTTGGCCAGCAGAAACTTATCCTCATAAATCAATTCACGGAACGCCACCCGCTCACTATGCTTAATCATCTATATTTCCCCCAAGTCTTTAAAGACATATACTCCATTTCTAAAAAACTCTAACTGGTTGACGAGGAACATCATGAAGCGGCTATTATTCTATTCTACAAAATGAAATATATATCCTCTTTTCATCATAAAAAAGCAGCACCAAAACAATCTTGGTGCTGCCTCTTTTCCCATCACTTTACCAACAGACCTTGAATCCATTTGCTTAATGTCCCTTTATCCACAAACGGCGCTAATTCTGCTACTGTTTCCGGAGCATCCAACATCCAAACTACCTCCCCAATAAGTTTCAGCGCGCACTGTTACCTTCAGCGTAGCATATTGCTTCCGAGTCGCCTATCAACTATTGGTTGAAAAAGGGATTCTACTGATAGTGGAATGAAATCAATCAAATACCGCTTCCCTTTCAGGGTTCCTCAAGAATTCAAACATTGTTTTAATCTGCGATTCGGTATTTCGATTCGTAGAAAGAGGTGGTAATTTGTGTTCCGAAAAGAACTCAACTTGATCCGTTTCCGGTCCTATAGCAGGCTCCCCACCTATAATCTCGCACAAAATGAAAATCTTATAGTAATGGTATGGATCTGGAGGATGAGGATGCTTGTTTTTATCCAATACGGCAATTAATTTCACCGGAATTACATCATAACCAGATTCCTCTTTAATCTCCTTCACAATATTTTCTGAAGGAGACAATCCAATATCACAAAACCCGCCTGGTAAAGCCCATTTATCATCGATATTTTCTTTCACCAATAATATTTGGCCATTTGTAAAAACAACACCACGAACATCAACTTTTGGAGTTTGATAGCCTGTTTCATTCGTAAACAAGGCTTCAATTTTATTCATTTCAAGATTGGTATGCTCCGACATAATTTCTACACTAATTTTACGTAATTCCTCATAGCGCTCGATGTCGTAAATATCTTTTGAAAAAGCTAACCCTGACTGAGACAATGCCTGAATTCTCTTTGCCCAATCCAACCATATCGTACTCATTTGACCCCCACCTTAACTTAAAATTTCCACAGCATTGCACTGCAACTTATAGGTTTTTCCCTTTAACCTGCTTCAACGTCGCTACGATCATAAAGCTGACAATTACTAATAAAAGCCATGAGCTTACTTTTCCAAGGTGGACGAGACTCCATGCATCGGCTTGGTTTGGATATTGCCATGCGCCGAAGAACGTTGCGATATTTTCAGCTACCCATATAAAAAATCCGATGAGGACAAATGAAAGTGCAATCGGCATCCGGTACTGAGTTCCATTCACTTTATAGCTAACCCACGATTTCCAAAAGACAACAATGACAAGTGCAGATAACCACCAACGAACGTCAATCCAGAAATGGTGGGTGAAGAAGTTCAAATAGATTGCAGCTGCTAGAGGTACTACTATCCAAAACGGCGGCCATTTAATGAGGTCGACATCTAGCCTCCTCCACGCTTGGCATAGGTAACTCGCTACGCTTGCATACATGAACCCGCTATATAAAGGCACTCCAAAAACTTTGAAATACCCATCCTCCGGATAAGACCACGAACCCATATTCACTTTAAAAATTTCAAGTGTCAATCCAATAAGGTGAAATAACGTAATCACCTTGAGTTCGTCCCGTGTTTCCAGCCCCGAACGCAACATCCACCACTGCATAAGGACACAAATGATTAGTAGCCAGTCATACCGTGGCAGGAATGGAAGAGATATGATTTTTGTCAGCGCTAAAGAGGCAAAGATAACGACAGGGAACAAACAGGATAGAGCCTGTTCCCAACCAAAACGGACGAGCTGTTCTGCTCCTCTTATGATGCGAGCTCCCATAGGCTTCTTTTGAATGAGTGTACTGTCCCGACAATAATCGACTTTTCGGCTTCCCACTTTGTCTACTGTCATTTTTTCTTCTGCCGATAGAGATCTTTCGATTTATAGCCTTCAGCCAGGATCATTTCCATTTCAACAAGTCTCTTTTCCTGTGTCTCTTTCCTTTTGGCGCTATAGACATAACGCGCCCAATCCTTCTGATAACCGTATGTGAGCGAATTGTAGATATCCAGTATCGCTTCGTTTGATGATAGGTGTGATTTAATGTCCTCTAAATGAACGATGTAATCGTCGACGAATTGGCTAGCCGGAGTTGTACCTTTTTTTTCGGCCTTTTTCTTTACAGCTTTTAACCCGACAACGGTAAACACTTCATTCAAACTGACCATACGCGAAAACTTCAGATCACTGCCGCTTAAATAGCCGTCTTCGTCAATTGCCAGCTTTTCAAAAAACACATCTCTTTCGATATACTGTTCATATTTTTTATTCCCCTTTTTCGGGTAAGCCAAGAAGGCATATCCGTTGTTTTCAATCATCTGTTTTTCAATCAATACGTTAGCTCGTTCTACAAATTCATCCAATGTGAAAATAAAGCTGAATACACATTGGTAGCTTTCTTTTTGAAGATCAGCATCGTATGTCAACGTATCAAATTCATCGACGTCTTCCGGTTTATTCAAGATCGCGATTCTTTCATATTTTTGCAGGCCTAATTTCTCGACAATCGTTTTTTCAGAGTTCAATTCTATTCTCTCCTTGTCCAATCTCTTTGCAAATGAAATCCGCAATCTCTTCAATTCCAACACCGTCAGTCGGTATGAATTGTTCAAAGCAAGCGTCTTCAAAGCCGGCGAGACATTTATCCGTCTGCGCGAAGCACCAATTGCCTTCCTCTTCACCTCGTTCAATTAACCTTTGATGGATTGTTTCCTTTTTCGCAGTCAAACAGAAATGATATGATTCTGGATCAATTTTCAAAAACCCATTATAAATCTCATCGAAATAATCCTTATTATATATCGTCATCGGTACAATCAAATCTTTGCTATAAGTCTCACGAAGCTGCCTTGCCACCTCGACCGTCAACGGCTTCCACATTTCTAAGTCTTGAAAATCCCCCGTTTTCTCGCCTTCCAATTTCAGTTCGTCAGGTATGATATGCCTTAGCATGAACCCGACCTCTTCCGGATCAAACAGCATCGCCCCATCCATTCTGTGCAACAGTTCATTGGCAACTGATGTCTTTCCGGCACCGAACGCCCCATTGATCATGATAATCATTTCGCATCCCCTTCGTATGAAAGAAATGGCTCATACATTGTTATCGCATGATTCTCTGTGACGAATTCATCGTCGATCTGGTTCCCGTCTGCGTCGTATACTTTCCGAAAAATCGAATTATGACGGACGTAGCCGCCCCATAATTCCCTTGTGAAATGATGTTCTTTCTCGTAAATCTCATATGTCCGGGTTGTAGGTAGAGTAGAACGCCATTCCCCGTTGAGATGCGTATCCGTCAAATAGACAATTAGTTGAAATGGCATTTGCGTTTCGTTCTTTATTTGCAAATCCAAATAGTTGTAAGCACATGTCGCCCCGCTGCCGAACGGCTGACTTCGGTTCGCATCGGGAAAGACGTCGTAACTGTGGCGATAGCGCTCCGTCACAGTCAGCGGCGTATGCAACGTAATCCAATAGATGAGGTTCGACAGCTGGCATAGCCCCCCGCCTGTCCCAACAGTTACTTTTCCATAATGGAGAATCATGCCGTCGACATACCCTTTCCGCTTAGTAGTATTACCGATCAGGCGCCAGTATGAAAACGTTTCGCCTGGTTCGATGACGACTTTATGCAGTCGTTTAGCGGCGAGTTGCAAATTAATGATTTTATTTCGTTGCAGTTGCATGTCAACATCTTTCAATTGCCTCAGTAAAGGAGTCCGATGCTTTTTGATCATGTAGGGAAGCTTTTCATCCAGTCTTTTGCGCGCATACTTTTTTCCGTCAAACAGCCATTCACTATAACGTTTCAATCTATATACTTTCTTCCCTGCGAATATCCTGAGCTTGCTTCGTTTAATCGGTTGTAGTGAAGCCATAGTGCCACCTCTCTTCCTTACTAACTTCAACAATACTTCTGAAATCTCCTTTTTACCGGATGCAACTGACACGCACTTTCTTGTAAGTGACTGTGAAAAAACGACCGGTCACCGAAAAGCTGCATACCGATTTGGATTATCTGTATATAGTAAGTGTACAAAGAAGAACGACGGAGGGATTGCGAATGGAAATTGTGCGCGTTAGCAATTTGCAAAAGGCGTATGGGGAGAACAAAGTTTTACGGGGAATTGATTTTACAGCTAATGCTGGAGAAGTCATCGGAGTCATCGGCAAAAACGGGGCCGGCAAATCAACGTTTTTAGAAATATTAATGACACTGAAACCGTATGACAGTGGAAATGTCGCCGTATTAAATACGGAACTGCATTCCTTATCCAACAGCCAGCTTGAAACGATACGAAAGAACATTTCAGCCGTTCTGCAGCCAACGCAGTTTTACAAAACGCTAAAAGTGATCGAGTTGCTGAAACTGTTCAAAGCATATTACAACTCTGCCGTAGACATAGAACAAATCATTACGGATTTCAAACTGGAGCCGCATCGGAAAAAGTACTTCGATAAGCTATCGGGCGGCTGGAAGCAGATTGTCAGTTTGGCTATCGCTTTTTTATCCGAACCGAAATTGCTCATTTTGGATGAGCCGACGACCGGTCTTGACCCACATATGCGCAATACGCTTTGGACGTATATTACCGACTACAACAAACGCACAGGCAGCACGGTCATTTTAACAACTCACAATATGGACGAAGTCGAATTATATTGCGACAAAGTAATGCTCTTAAATGATGGTGTCAATGAAGTATTTGATTCGACAGAAGCGATCTTGTCCACAGGATATAAATCAATCAACGAATTCTATCTTTCAAAGGTAACGATATAAGGGGGAATTAATATGTTGGCGACTCAATTGAAGTACGACTTGCTCATGTTTACGAGGGAGATTTTTTATATGGTGTTCACGATCATCGTTCCGCCGATCACGTATTTGTTTATGGGGCAACTCTTCGGAGACGTGACGTATGCAGGCAATCTTAATTATGCCGAAACGTACACCCCTTCGTTCATCTTGCTCATCACATTTGGTGTCGTCTTTTTCGCATTCGGATTCGATGAGGTGATGAACCGGACGACTGGCGTTGAAAAGCGCATCAATTTATCGCCTGTTCCAAAACGGACATTGCTGCTGTCGAGCATTTTGAAGTCAATCATCATTACGAGTCTCGGATACTTCCTAGTTTTCTTCATCGGCATGATCGCTTATGATCTTACATTCCAACCCCTCAATTTTGTATTGGCATTCGGGATGTTCATGTTATTGAATGCAGCATTGCTCATCATCTCATCAGCAATCTATTCTTTATTCACAAGCATGAATGCAGCATTGGTCTTCTCGATTGTCATCTTTCAAGTCGTGATGTTCACGGGCGGCTTCACGATGCCTATCAGTATGATGCCGAAATTTGTGCAAGTTATTGCTGACCTTAATCCGCTCTATCATATGAATCAATTATTCATCGCCGTTTGGAACGGACAGCTGGAATGGACCGGGGCGACGTTCATTTCCATCGGATTTATACTGATCGTTACAACAATCTCTCTAATAGTTCTGCATTTTGGAAATAAACTCCGAAAATCTTCCTTCAAATGGTATCCTACTAATAGGAACCGAGGAGGAGATGTACGGAATGAAAGTAACGCTGGACATTGATGAAATTTATGAGGAGACGAAAGTTACGATTCATTGCGATGAAGTAGATGATTCGATAAAGGAAATCCTTGATTTCTTGAAAGGGAAGAAGACGGAGTTTCTCGTCGGTCGAGATGGTGAAATGCAGCATATTTTGAAACCCGACGAGATTCATTATTTCCATACAGAAAAAGAAGGCGTCGTGGCCGTCACTGCCGCGGGCTCCTTTTCATTGAAAGAGAAGCTTTACGAGCTTGAGGAAATGCTCCATTCGGCGAAATTTATCAGGCTATCTAAGTCGGTTATCGCCAATCTCCATGAACTGAGCCGTTTTGAAGCCTCTTTCAACGGCACGTTAGTCGTCCATTTTAAGTCGGGAGCGAAAGAGTATGTGTCGCGGACATACGTAAGCGGCATCAAGGAAGCGCTGAAACTGAACAGGAGGAAAAACGGATGAAGACTTTTCTGACGAGAAGCATATTGGGCATCTTCTTCGGATCATTCTTGGCCATCGTTACAATCGTAGCAGTGAGCTATTTTGGAGATAAAGATATGCTGGATGCAGCGCTTCTTTCTAAAAACGCGCTCGGTACTGTCTTTTGCGGCTGGTTCTTTGCAGTCACACCATTAATCTTTGAAAATGAAAAATTGACATTACCCGTGCAAACAACAATGCATTTCTTAAGCGTGACAGTGCTATATTTCATCGTCGCCTTCGTCATCGGATGGATTCCATTCACAGTGGAAGGATTTATCGGCATGCTCGGCATATTTATCGTGTTCTATGCAATAATTTGGCTTGCGTTCTACATGTACTTCAGAAAACAAGCGGCGAAGTTGAATGAGGAGCTGAGGGGGTTGTGATCCTACTTCGTAAGGTGCCTGTGCAAGACACTATTCAGATTATGCACTACAATTGCATAAAGTAATATCTTAAGTCAAAAAAATCAACTTTCGCCAGCTTGAAACTTGTATAATTATACACCTTGAAGAATTGTCATAAATGTATCATGCACAGGCACCGTCAAAAAAACAGCATCAAATAAACTTGCCGAGTAATCGGATAGCCATATAGATGGCGACAGCCCAGACGACGACGGCGGAGATTTTATTCAACATGCCAATGAACTTCCCGCTCGTGTCCAGTTTGCCAAGCACCCTTCCCGCAAGAGCAAGTCCTACAAACCAACACCATGAAATAATGATCGTCGTTAACGTGAATGCGAACCGAGCCTCCCCGGAATAACTCAAGGCATTTGACCCGATGACGCCGATCGTATCGATGATTGCATGGGGGTTCAATAAAGAGACGGATGCTGCAAACAAGATCTGCCTTTTTGGAGAAAACCGTTCCACTTCAGCCTCCATTGACGAAGGAGCGCTCCGCCAAAGAGAAATTCCGATATACAGCAAAAACAGGATACCGACGGCAAACATGGTCGTTTCCAACCAGTGGAATGTCAAGATGAGCAAAGATACACCTGATACCGCCGCTACAATTAAAATTGTATCGCAAATCCCAGCAGTGATGACGACGGGAAGTGCCCTAACAAACCTCGGCTGTAGTGCCCCCTGATTGAACACAAACACATTTTGAGCGCCTAACGGCAAAATAAGTCCAATTGCAAGGATGACGCCATGAAGAACCGCCTCGACCATCCTCTCTCCCCCTTTTCTCTCTTTCTATCTATTGAAAGGCTTTCTTCTGATAATTGCAACATCCACAGATCGATAACTAAAAAAAACCATCCCCGAGCGGCACTGACATAAGAAATTGAGACAAATAAAAACACCTTACGTTGAAAAACGGGTATTGACCCTTAATACAACAACG
>NZ_JBFEGM010000013.1:0-77011 GCF_047228845.1 Sporosarcina pasadenensis | reverse complement strand
TGGTAGTAGGGGGCTTCCCCCTGTGAGAGTAGGACGTCGCCGGGCAAAGGCCATCCCCTGTGGGGGATGGTTTTTTTGTGTTTATAAATCCATCTCGACAGTTAGTGCTTAATTTGTCAAAGACATTCGACGCGATTTGGCAAGTTTCAAGCTATGGTGTTTGCCGTGGTTAATGGTATCTTATTTCGCGGGATAATGTATTCCAAGATGATCTGATATGCCGCGCCCGATGCTTTTGACAAACAAAAATAACGCCCACGTCCAGAGCAAGTCGCCTTGCGTCCAATGCGAGTCCTCCCGCGTTCAAAGAGACCCGTTCCACGCCCAAAGGAAGCCCTCTCGCGTCCAAAGAGACCCGCTCCGCGCCCAAAGGAAGTCCTCCCGCGTCCAAAGAGACCCGCTCCGCGCCCAAAGGAAGTCCTCCCGCGTCCAAAGAGATTCGCCCCGCGCTCAAAGGAAATCCTCCCGCGTCCAAAGAGATTCGCCCCGCGCTCAAAGGAAGCCCTCTCGCGTCCAAAGAGATCCGCTCCACGTCCAAAGGAAGTTCTCCCGCGTCCAAAGAGACCCGCTCCGCGCCCAAAGGAAGTCCTCCCGCGTCCAAAGAGACCTGCTCCGCGCCCAAAGGAAGTCCTCCCGCGTCCAAAGAGACCCGCTTCGCGCCCAAAGAAAGTCCTCCCGCGTCCAAAGAGACCCGCTCCGCGCCCAAAGGAAGTCCTCCCACGTCCAAAGAGATTCGCCCCGCGCACAAAGAGACCTGCTCCGCGCCCAAAGGAAGCCTTCCGTTTCCGAACTAGCCCGCCTATTAGAATACCTAGGTTATGATCAATCACCATTTATGCGCTTTTAAATACATTTATGCGCATTTAGGCAGACTTATGCGTAATTAATCAGGTTTATACGTATTTGCTTCTATTTATGCGCGGAATTTGTGAGTTATGCGTATCTGGATGCTAACTAACTCAGAATTACTTATGCTCCCCGCATGTCACTACGCCTTTAAATTTTCGTTTCAATTAATGTGCATAAATTCTTTGCTTTGCATTCTATTTCTTCTGGAAGAATAGGGTATATTGAAGAAAGGAGGTGAGAGAAGGTGATCTTGCTCAATGTGGCGAAGAGGTTTTTCAAGGAGCGATTTTTTGATCAGGCGGCGCAGACGGCTTATTATTTACTGTTATCGATGTTTCCTTTTCTCATTTTCCTTTTTTCCTTGCTGAGTTATTTACCTGTAAATGAAGAGATGTTTTTAGCGTTCCTTCGGCCATTTGCGCCGAGTGAGGCGTATGTGATCATTGAGCAGAATGTGCGGGCGATTATTTTTAAGGTGCAGGGGAACGTTTTATACACAAGCTTGGCTGCGGCTTTTTGGCTGTCATCAGTTGCTGTGCAATCGTTGGCGCGTTCGTTGGATCAGGCATATGGGTATGTCAGAAGATATGCTTTTTGGAAAGTATTGATCCGGGATTTAGGCGTCACGTTATTATTCATGTTGATCCTTTCCTTGTCTTTGTTTCTTCCGTTAGTCGAAAGGGCATTGCACGAAGTGGTGACCTATTACGATACGGTTGAGCAATGGCGCGGTTGGCAGACTGTGTGGCCGATGGTGAGATGGGGCCTTGGAACGTTGTTTTTGTTCCTGTTTTTTCTATTGTTTTACAAAGTTGTTCCGACAGGTAGAATGAAAGTGAAGGAAGTGTTGCCGGGTGCAGTATTTTCTGCAATCGGTTGGCAGCTGTTCTCGCTATTCTTCGGGGGCTATGTGGCAAATGTCGATTATACGAGACTTTATGGACAGCTATCAGGAATTATTCTGCTCGTCCTCTGGTTTTATTTGACTGCAGTCATCCTAATGGTTTCAGGATTGCTAAATGCAGAGTTGCGGGCCTTTTTGAAAAGGAAGGGAAGATAAATATGAAAATACTCGTGGTGGATGATGATGCGAATATATTGGAGTTGGTGAATATCCATTTATCTCAGGCGGGCTATGAAGTAATCAAGGCTGCTAATGGCGCGGAGGCGCTTGAGAAGCTGGAGGAGCAGCTTCCCGACTTAGCGGTTGTCGATGTCATGATGCCCGGTATGGACGGATTTGAATTGACGAAGAGGCTGCGGGCCGAAGCGGATATCCCCGTTCTATTGCTGACGGCAAAAGGGGAGATGGAGGATAAGGAGAAAGGCTTTTTGGCGGGCTCCGATGATTATGTCGTCAAGCCGTTTGAGCCAAGGGAGCTTCTGTTCAGGATCAATGCCATTTTACGCAGATATGACAAAGCTTTGGATGTGTTCATACAGGCAGGGCCATTGAAGATCAACAGGCAAAGCTATGAAGTGTCCATCGGAAAAAAGGTGTTGCTGCTGCCATTGAAGGAATTTGAGCTGTTATCTGTGCTCGCCTCCAAGCCGAATCAGGTGTTTGAACGTGATTTCCTTATTGAACGCGTATGGGGCTTCGATTATGAAGGGGATGAGCAAACGCTGAACGTCCATATCAAACGGCTGCGAGATAAGCTTGATGGGCTGCCGGAGGGCATTTGCATAACGACAGTCCGCGGAGTTGGCTATAAGCTTGAGGTGTCGGATACATGAGATCCCTCTATGGTAAATTCCTTTCCTTCACAACGGGCATAATGATGACGAGTGCTGTCATTGCATTTCTCGTCGTAAATACATATTACCACCAGCAATTGAAAGGGCAGAATGACGCAAAAAACATGAATATCGCACTCGCGATGGCGGACTATATCGAGACGGAAGAGCCTGCCGATTTGGAGAGCTATTTAAGGACGCAGGCCGCCTTGGGCTACAAGTTATTCATTGTGAATGATAACCGGGATGCACACATGTATGGGGTGCCATTCCGTAAAGAGAATTTGAGAATCGCATCTGTCGACCAGGTGCTGGACGGTCAATTGTACCACGGTATGCGTGATTTGAAGACCGAGACGTTCATGACAGGTTTCTTTTCGGATGAACTTGCGAACACGGTAGGTGTCCCGTTTACATACAATGGGAAAACATATGCACTATTCATGAGACCGGATATTAAAATGCTGTTCACGGAAGTCCATTTTCTATTGGGTGGCATGGTCGTCGTCATGGCGATTGTCAGTTTACTGTCAATGTTGATTGTGGCGAAGAAATTGATTGAACCGATCACGAAGTTGACCGCGGCGGCGAAAAGAGTAGGTGAAGAGAAGTTCACCGGAACCCTTGATATAAACCGTAGAGATGAAATTGGCCAGCTGGCGCAGAGCTTTCAGCGGATGACCGAGAAACTCGGTGAAAATGACCGGATGCGCAAGGAGTTCATCAGTGATGTTTCACATGACTTCCAATCCCCTTTGCTCAATATTAAAGGATATGCCAATTTGTTGATGGACAGTGAGCTGCCTGAACAGGAGCGGAAAAACTATGCGAAAGTTATTCAGTCCGAGACGGAACGGCTGTCTTCATTGACGAAGCAGTTATTGCTATTGACGTCCCTTGATCAGTTGGAGTCTCCCTTGAAGCCGATCAATTTTCGCTTGGATGAGCAACTCAAAGAAGTTATCCGCAAACAAAGATGGCTTCTGGAGGAGAAACAGATGTCACTTGTCATGGAGTTGGACGAAGTCTCGATAACAGGAGACCCTTCCTTTCTTGAAAAAGTATGGGAGAACCTACTCTCCAATGCGCTGAAGTATACGGAGATGGGCGGCGAGATCGATATTCGTCTGTCAGGCGGAATTGATGACGTGAAAATTGCAGTCCGGGATAACGGGGCAGGGATTGCTACAGAGCATTTGAGCAGGTTGTTCGACCGGTTTTACCGGGTCGATCATTCCAGGACGCACGAAGTCGAAGGGACGGGGCTCGGGCTTTCCATCGTGGACCAAGTCGTGAAGCTTCATGGAGGTAGGGTGGAAATTGCTAGTGTAGAAGGGGAAGGCACTACATTTACAGTCATACTTCCTAAATTGTAATCTCTTGTTCATGTTCCGTTCATGTTAGCCATTTACTATGAGAGTATAACATGAATAATTAGGAGGAAATGACATGCAAGAGAAATGGAGTTTACGGCTAATTCGTATTTCAGCGATATTCGGGATGATCGGAGCGTTTTTAGGGTCCCATATGGCGGGGGCGGGATCATATGCTTTTCGCCCGATCCATGCTCACATCCTCGTCGTCGGTTGGTTATCGGTTTTCGCTTGGGGAGTCTTCTACAAAATTTATAAAGTCCGCGCGAAAAAGTTGGTTGCCGCACATAGTTGGACGGCAATCATCGGATCAATAGGTTTAACTGCAGGTATGTGGTTCCAATTTATGAAACCATTCGGTGTGAATGAAACGTTCTCGCTCATCTTCTATATCGTCGGTGGCAGTGTTCTGCTCATTAGCTTTGCGCTATTTATTTTGGTGACATTTTTAATAGAGAAAGAGGGAAGACGGTAGTGCAAAAAGGAAAATTAAGAGGTAGACGTCTTTGGTGGTTCTCCATAGGGATTTGGCTGATAATCACAATTTTGTCTTCCGTATTTGCACCGGGCAGTAACGAAAATGTCATAGCCAATAAAGACTTCGGCTTGCCATCTGACTCTCCTTCCATCGTAGCGGGATATGAGTTGGAAAAGCATTTTCCGAATGACGGAGGCATTCTGCTCTTTGGAGTATTCCATAAGGATGGCGAGCTGTCAGATGAAGAAATTCTCAGTTTCGCGCTAGCAATTGAATCTATGAAGGAGGACAAAGCGTTTGATGAAGTGGATGTCATCCCTTTATCCAAATTACAAGCAGAGCAGCGCGCGTCATTTCTTTCGGAAAATAAAAAGACGTTTTTCATTCCGTTAACATTACCAGAAACCCTTGAAGGAAAAGATCTGAACAAATTAGTTCAATCCATTAAAGAATCTGTGGGCGGTAAAATTGACGATGCAATTGAACTGTCTTGGACGGGGCCGGCCGGAATTGCATCAGACGCGGTGGAGCTGTTTAGCCAAGCAGATATTGTCTTGTTGCTGTCAACGGTAGGGCTGATTCTAGTTTTGCTTTTAATCATTTACCGTTCGCCTCTATTGACGTTGATTCCTTTAGTAGGCGCGGGAATCGTTTACGCAGTTGTCGACCGGTTGATCGGCTTTACAACTGCACAAGGGTGGTTCGGCGTTGATAGCCAGGCGCTGTCGATTATGACGATTCTTTTGTTTGCGGTCGTTACGGATTATTCATTGCTTATTTTCTCTCGTTATCGAGAAGAATTAAAAATGCATGAGGATGCAAATGTAGCGATGAGGGAAACAATGCGCCACGTAAAAGAACCGATTTTCTTTAGCGGCAGCACAATCTTGTTGGGTGTTGCGACATTGTTTTTTGCCCTTTATGAGCCGTACCGTAATTTCGCACCAGTATTTGCAATTGCGGCAGGTGCAATGCTTATTGCGGGCTTGACGTTATTGCCTGCATTGTTTGCGGTAATTGGCAGAAAGGCATTCTGGCCGTTAATTCCGAAGTACGGTGAGGAGACAGTCGAAAAGAAAACGATCTGGGGAAAAGTGGCGGCTGTCGTTACGAAAAGGCCGTGGCAATTCATGGTTCCAATCCTATTGCTGCTTGCGTTAGGTGCTTGGAATATGACCAATATGAAAGAGTCATATGATTTAATCGCGTCATTTCCGGAAGACCTTTCATCCAGAGAAGGTTATGAGCGATTAGGAGAGGACTTCTCGAAGGGTAGCTTGGCACCGGGGACATTGCTATTTGTCACTGAAAGTGAGTTTGGCATGGAAGAAATGAGAACAGTGATTGAACGAATTGAAGAATATCCTTCCATAGCCAGTGTGACGACACAAGGCAATCCTATAAGTGAAGATGGGAAAGCAGCAAAATTCTCCATAACATTTGAAGGTAATCCTTATGATGAGGAAGCCTTTGATGCGGTGTTAAAGCTCCGGGAAGACAGCGAGAAGATCTTGAAGTATGCGAACCTGTCAGACACGTCTATGTATATTTCCGGTGAGACGGCGGTCAATGCCGATGTACGGGATATTAATGATCGGGATACGTGGATTGTTATAATCTTAATGACCGTTTTGATAACGATAATGCTAGGCTTACAAACGAGGTCCATTGTTGCGCCGCTTTACATGATCGGGAGCATTTTGCTTTCATTTGCGGCAACACTAGGGTTATCCTACTACTTATTTGAAGTGTTTTTGAATTTAGAAGGAATTAACTACCGCATTCCGCTCTATGCATTTGTCTTCCTTGTTGCATTGGGCGTCGATTATTCCATTATGCTCATTGCAAGGATACGAGAAGAGTTGAAGGCAATGCCTTTTGACGAAGCGGTGCGAAAAGGAGTAGAGCGTACCGGGGGAGTCATCAGTTCTGCAGGGCTGATCTTAGCTGCGACATTCTTAGTGCTTGCGACAATGCCGATTTATGAATTGAAGCTATTCGGGTTCATTATGGCGTTAGGAATCTTGATTGACACGTTCATCGTCCGGCCACTATTGATCCCTGCAGTTCTAGTGTTGCTTGGCAAATGGAGCTTTTGGCCGAAAAAGATTAGATAAATAAAAAGGGACTGTCCAGAAATCGGAGATAATCCAATTTCTGTAACAGTCCCTTTTCGTTTCCCAGCGTCTATGCGTAGCCCTTCAATCTCTCATTTATACACTTACGAGTTCTTTTTCAGGCAATAGTTCGATATCGCCTTTTTCATCTGTTGAACTGCCCAGCAAATCGCAAGGACGTCCGACTTGGTCAATCACGCCATCTTTGATCTTCACGATTCGATCCGCAAGGACGTGAGCATCGTTTTGGTTATGTGTAACGAAGATTGCGGTTATGTTCGCTTTCTTTAAAATCCGGCGAAGGTCTTCACGTATTTTAACTAGGAGTTCGGTGTCTAGATTACTGAAAGGTTCATCCAAAAGAATGAGCTCAGGTTGTGGTGCAATTGCACGTGCAAGTGCTACACGTTGTTGCTGACCACCGCTTAGCTGATGCGGGTACCGTTTTTCATAACCTTCAAGCTCAACGAGTTCCAATACTTCCTTCACACGTTTCAACTTATCATTACGGCTCATTTTAGGGAGTCCGAATAATACGTTATCTTTAACGCTCATATGCGGGAAAAGCGCATAATCTTGAAATACCATACCAATGCCGCGCTTTTCGGGTTGGACGAATGTGTGGGTGTTAAATATTGTTTTGTCGGCTAACGTAAATGAACCGCCTTTCGGCATCTCAAGTCCGGCAATCAGTCGAAGAATCGTGCTTTTCCCACTTCCACTTCGCCCAAGTATAGAGATGATTTCACCTTTGTTTACCGTAAGTGTGAAGTCTTCGACTGCATTGGCAGGTGAATTCGAATAAGAGAAGCTCATATTTTGAATATCGATAAACATATTATTCCGACCCCTCTCTAAGCAGTTTGTTAAAAACGAATATTGCTATTGCACTTACACCGACTATGAGTAAGGAAGCTTGTGATGCTTCCATGATTTTTTCATCACTTGCATATTGGAACGCCTTTGTTGCGAGTGTATCATAGTTGAACGGTCGCAAAATGAGCGTCAATGGGATTTCTTTCAGTATGTCGACAAAGGTAAGGATGAACCCGCTAATAATTGCGCCTTTCATCATCGGAATATCAATTTTGAAAAATGTTCGCATACTGTTTGCACCTAGCATACGCGAGGCATCACGAAAGTCTGTACCGATTTTCGTGTATCCCGATTCTATCGAATTGTACCCGATTGCGAAAAACCGTATGATGTATGCACTAATTAGCATAACTAAACTAACACTTAAGACGAGAGCGGAATCCAATCCTAAAAATTGATATACAGGTGCTAGTTGCCGGTCAATGGCAATAAAAGTCGTGACGACTGCCACAGCGATGACCGCACCTGGTATGGAATAGCCAAGAATCGTTAATTTCGGGACCACTTTTGCAAACTTGTGCTTCGTAATTCGGCTAAAATTCCCAATGATGAGGGAGAACAAAATGATAAGAATTGCAGCTGTTCCTGCAACAATGATTGAATTTTTCGTGTATGTCAGCACTTCCTCCATCGGAACTTTTCCGAATGTGAGAACAACCCAGTCCAATAACTGAAGAACTGGAATTAGAAAGGCGATCGTAAAAATAACTAGCGTATACGCTGTTGCCAATGCTGCCTTTTTTCCAGTCAGTTTGACGAGCGGTAGCGGTCTAAGTTTTGTCGATGAAAAGCTGTATTTCTTCCCGCCGCGGAGAACCCACTCGATTACAAGGATGAAAATGACGATACCCATTAGGCAAGCCGCAAGCTTTATGGACGAATCTAAGTCTCCTAGGCCGAACCACGTCTGGAAGATTGCAGTGCTGAACGTTTGAATGCCAAAATACTTAACTACTCCATAGTCATTTAACACTTCTAATATGACTAGGCTTGCCCCGCCAATGACTGATACACGTGAGATGGGGATTACAACCTTCAGGAAGATTTCCATAGGGCCTTTCCCAAGTGTCCGTGCACTTTCAACGAGAGAGGCAGCTTGATTCGACAAGAAAATTCTCGTAATCATATAAACATATGGATATAAGAAAATCGTATAAATGAAAATGGCACCCGGGACATTCATAATATCGAAATAAGATTGATTCACCGTTACATCAAAATGATTTCGAAGCGTCTTTTGAATGATGCCCGTGTAATTAAGGATGCCATGGTACGTATATGCACCGATGAATGGCGGTATCGATAAAGGTAAGATGAGTGACCATTTCATGAAATTACGAAGTGGAAAGTCATATTGTGCAATAAGCCAAGCAAGGCTTAGACCTATTGCAATGGTGAATATTGCCGTAAAGAATACAAGTGTGAGCGAAGACTTAATATAGTTTACAAGCATGAATTCGCGAATATGCCCCCAATTTTCGCTTGCCGGTGTAAAAACGCCTGTAACAATTGATAAATTAGGAACAAACAGTAAAGTAATAATGAGTATCGCACCGATTGTCCAACCATTCACGTTTACAATTCGCCTATTCATGACCAAACCCATCCTTTGCCTTTTCCGCAATAAACCCCTACCGCAAAAGCAGCAGGGGACAAACTATTATTTCCAACCCACTTCGTTAAAAATCATGATCGCTTTTGCGTTATTTTCTCCTAGAACTGTGAGTGGAATTTCCTGTTCCTTGAACTCACCCCAAGATTTTAAGAGTTCCGCTGGTTCTACGTCTTGGTTTACAGGATATTCGTAGTTTGCTTCTGCAAATGTAAATTGTGCTTCTTCACCAGTTAGGAATTCGAGAAGTTTCAACGCATTGTCCGCGTTTTTCGAACCTTTGACAACCCCAGCGCCGCTAATGTTGACGTGTGTTCCTGTCGTTTCCTGGTTCGGGAAGAAAATACCTAGCTGTTCTGCTACTTTGACTTCTTCCGGGTCTTGAGAGTTCATCATTTGTCCTAAGTAATAAGTGTTCATGATTGCAATGTCACCAATGCCTGCAGCAATGGCCTTCGCTTGGTCACGGTCCCCGCCTTCCGGACTGCGTGCCATATTGTTCACAATGCCTTGTGCCCATTCTTTCGCTTTTTCTTCACCGTCGATTTCGATGAAAGAAGCTAATAGAGACTGGTTATAGACACTTTCGGATGAACGGACGAGAAAACGTCCTTTCCATGCATCGTCAGTGAGCGCTTCATAAGTAGATAATTCTTCGGGCTTCACTTTATCTTTATTATATACGAGAATACGCGCGCGTTTCGTCAAACCTACCCACATATCATCAGAATCACGGAATTTTTCTGGCACTTGTTTCGACAAAATGTCACTTGACACCGGTTGAAGCAATCCTTGCTCTTTGGCACGGTACAGTCTGCCAACATCTGCTGTTAAGAAAAGATCTGCTTTCGTAGCAGTTCCTTCACGTTTGATCCGCTCGATCAACTCATCGGCTTCACCTTTAATTACATTCACCTTGATGCCTGTTTCGTCCTCAAACTTTTTGTACAGCTCATTATCAACGTCATAATGTCTGCTCGTATACAAATTCACTTCGGATTTTTCGTTTTTCTTTTGCTTCTCGTTATCTCCTGCGCCGCTGCTTTGATTCGCACTATTCCCACATGCCGCTAGAACGAGTAGCAAAGAGGCAAGCAGGAGCATTAAAATTTTCTTCATATATTATTTCCTCTCCCAACTTATGTTTATGATTGATAACGATTCTCAATCTCATTCTTAATATAAAGTGTGGGAGCATAAGAGTCAACAAATAATATATGAAATATAATAAAAAGGTCGATTCACAAAAATGAAAATCGACCTTTTTATTTATCCTAATACTTTGCGGTAATGCTCTAAACGCCTCTCTTATTGCCCCACACAAGGGCATGCAATTGTGGCAACACCTTCGCGTCGTTCATGACCGGGGAAGCGACAGCCAAATCAATAAGCCATTCAAACCGTTTCAATAAGTTGGATACGAGATAGGTGTCATCTGTTGTTATCGTATCTTCGTTACCCACTTGTAAATAGAAAGGGACTGACGGGTAACGGAGATGGACTTCTTCCGCAAATTTAAAATCTGTTTCATCAAAAACAACGATTTTCAGACTTGCGTTTGCACCTGTCAGTTTCTCCATGAAATGATCGAGTTTGTTGAAATCGGTTATCATTTTTGAACTCGGTGGTTTTGGAGAAAGTGTGATGTCGTCGATGTTCAACAACCAATCTTGCCAAAACGTAGCTTGCGTTTCGACGGCAACTTTCCAACCTTCTGCATGACAAAGATCGACCAGTTCTCCGATCCCTTTATGCAAGGCGGGATTTCCACCTGAAATCGTCACATGCGAAAAGGACTGCCCACCGATTGCCTTCAGTTCATCAATAATGTCTTGCGGGCGCTTCGAAACGCTTTTGCCTGTTCCGTCCCATGTAAAACTGGAATCGCACCATGCACAAGAATAATCGCAACCTGCTGTCCGGACAAACATCGTCTTTTGTCCGATGACCATTCCTTCACCTTGAATTGTAGGACCAAACACTTCCATTACAGGAATTTTCATAATAATTCCTCCCGTGACGGGCGATAAACAACATAGCTAGTTGGCGTTTCCCGAACAATCACTTGGAGGCAAGCAGGCCGATTGTCTTTTGTACGGAGAACGTCCTGAATGGACTTCCAAATTTGTTCGGCCAATCGTTCAGTCGTCGGAAAGGTATGTTGGAATTCAGGGTGCTCATTCAATACGGAATGATCATATTTTTTATGAACAAGATCTTTCAGTTGCTTAAAATCTATTAAAAAACCGAGCGGATCTAGTTCGTTTCCTCCGATGGTGACATTAATAAAATAAGTATGCCCATGCATCACTTGGCATTTTCCAGCTTCTTCATGGGGAATGAAATGAGCAGCCGAAAAATGCATGTCTTTATTTAATTCGAATCGATAGTCATGTTGAACTTGTGGATAATATTGCTGCATCATTTACCTGCACCTGCATTCTTCCGGGCTTGATATGCCGCAAGCCCTTCATTGCGCAGCGCACACGCAGGGCATTCTCCGCATCCTGTACTTGGAACGCCGTTGTAGCAAGTGAGTGTTTTCTCCTGCACAAAATCAAGTGCGCCCAGTTCATCGGCCAGCTCCCACACTTCGGACTTATCAAGCCACATTAACGGCGTATGGATGACAAAGTTTCCATCCATGGCTAAATTCAACGTCACATTTAATGATTTAATAAAATTGTCGCGGCAATCAGGATAACCGCTAAAATCCGTTTCACTCACACCGGTGATCAAGTGCCGTGCGCCAATCGCATCCGCGTAAACCGCCGCGAAAGATAGAAACAGGTGATTTCGTCCAGGTACGAACGTTGACGGCAATTCGCCATCCACTTCCGTCACTTCGATGTCATCCCGTGTGAGCGCATTGGCTGATAGCTGATTGATCAAATTCATGTCCAGCACTTTGAACGATACACCAAGTTCTTCTGCAATGTTTCGAGCGCATTCAATTTCATCCGAATGCCGTTGTCCGTAGTCGAACGTGACCGTTGCGACTTCCCGAAAGTTTTTCAATGCCCAAAACAGGCATGTCGTACTGTCTTGACCGCCACTAAAGACGACCACCGCTTTTACATTTTTCATTGTACATATCTCCTTAGTTTTTTAGAGAGGGAGTTTGCGAACCTCTTTTTGGAACCTTGTTCATAATACCATAGGTGGGCCGGGGAGGGGGTTGGGACCAATCGGATACAAACAGAAATAGGCTGATGTAAGTCCGGTTTAATACCGTCTTCACATCAGCCAAATTCTTCTTTACTGAAACACCAAATTTAGTTTTCCATTTTCCAATGCTAGGCTCGCATCGAACTTGTTTCCGTTATTCGCGGTAAATCCTTTGATCGTATTCGTTTTTCCTTTCGTGCATAGGAGTTTAACTTGTGCGGGTGTAAGCTTCTTCTTCAGGAACATGCCTGGAAAAGTCTGTTTACATCCATTTTTATAATTGCTGCAACCATAAAACTCTTTGCGGGCTAAAATCATGCCTGTCTTACACACTGGGCATGGGGCAACTTCTGTTGCTTGATAAGAGCCGCGCGATTTCGATTGCCGCGGCGGAACTTTCGTCGCATCGATTGGCTTAGCCTCCAGCTGCTTCGGCACGTCGTCCAATAGCTTCGCAATGAACTTTGAAACATTATCGAGGAAATGCTGTCCGCTTCCTTCGCCATTGCCGATTTTCTGCAAATATGTTTCCCACTTCGCTGTCATGGAAGGACTGGCAAGCAGATTCCCTTCAATCGCCTGGCAAAGCACACGGCCTTTCTCAGTAATCGACACAATGTTTTTAGACACGGTTATATACCCATGCTTTTTAATCGTTTCGATAATGCCGCTTCGGGTCGCTTCCGTCCCAAGTCCCTCAATTTCTTTCAAAATATCCGTTTCCTCTTTGTCCTCGACAAGCTTCCCGCATGTTTTCATCATCGCAATGAGTTGACCTTCCGTGTAAGGTTTCGGAGGCTGTGTTTTGCCTTCCTTGATGCCAATATCGGATTGGACGGTCTCTTGCATACGAAGTGGCGGCAAAGCGGGGTCGTCCTTTTCATCCTTTGATCGTTGGAATAAAGCCTTCCACCCTAAATCCCTTTCTGTCTTGCCCGTAGTGAAAAACGGAAGGCCGTTCACATCCGTCGTCACTTTCGTCTCCGTATATAAATAATCTGTATGGAACATGGAGAGCGTCGTGCGGACGACTTCTTCGTATAGATTCCGCTCGAGCGGCGACATTCTGCCAAGAACTGCTTGTGTCGGCACTTTCTTCGTCGGAATGATGGCGTAGTGCTCCTGCACCTTCGAACTGTCGACATACCGTTTCTTTGGAGAAAACGAAGCGACAGGGAAGGGATGACCGATCAGCTGTTGGTAATCGCCGACTTGGTCCTTCAAGTACGCAAATTCATTCGGCGTAATATGACGCGCGTCCGTTCGTGGATAGGTGACAAGCTTCTTCTCATACAAGCCTTGCATCGTCTTCAGCACGTTCGCCGGGCTCATCTTCCAACGCCGGTTGGCTGTCGCCTGCAACGTTGACAGTGAATGCAGCTGAGGTGGCGGCGTTCGCTTATCGGTATGGGTGACAGAGGTGATCACGCCAGGCGAATTCGGTTGGATTCCATGTTTCGCAAGAAGTTCCTGAATGATCTCCCGTTTCGGCTCCTTCGCTTTCGCCTTTCCTTTGTAAGTACCGTGTTCCGCTTTAAACGTCGCTTCCACTTCGAAAAACGGTTCCGATATGAAGGTTTCAATCTCACGCTGCCGTTGATAGATCAAGTAGACCGTGGGAGACTGCACACGTCCAATCGGAAACACTTCCTGGACCCCTTTCGCTTTCAATAAAAGTGTATACAAGCGGGAGGCGTTCATACCGACGAGCCAGTCGCTGATCTGCCGGGCTTTCGCCTCTTCATAGAGCTGCAAATCCTTGCGGTTATCGCGCAAATTCGCAAACCCCTTCCGCACTTCATCGACTTCAAGTGAATTGATCCAAAGTCGCTTGATCGTCTGATTCCGGGCACCGGTTTGATAATAAATGCTATAGAAGATATTCGAGCCTTCCCGGTCGACGTCGCATGCATTAATGACCGTATCCGTCCCGCGAATGAGCTTCTTCACGATCTGAAACTGCTTGAACTTACCCTTCGCCACTTGAAACTCGTATCGATCAGGCAAGATTGGAAGACTTCCGAGCGACCAACGTTTCCAAGCGGGATTGTATGCATGGGGTTCCTTCAATTCCACGAGATGGCCGACACCCCATGTGATATAGGCACCTTCGGGAAAGATCGGGCATGGGTTAATCTCTAAGTACCCCTCATGTTTCCGCACGGAAAAAGCGTCTGCATACGCTTTCGCTTGGGAAGGTTTTTCAGCTAGGATGACAGGTTTCATGAGGACACCTCCTTGAGTAAAAGAAACGCTTGTTCTTCTCATTATGTAGGAAAATAGGATGGAATACAACTGCTTGGAAGAGTGGTTGTTTACTTAATTGGTATTTGAAAAGTATAGTCCGAAGAAGGATAGCTTGTCGGCACCTGCTGGTGGAGATTAGAGAAGGTTGTATAAAGCTTCGTTAAATTATTTGATGGAAGGCAATTATGGTTCTTGAATCTCGCATAGCTTTGCGTTAATATGCAAGAAATAGTTCGACGGAGCTTCCTGGGGGATGTTCACGACATTCTTGCGGTATAAATTAGATGAGCAAGGTAAGCAACTCATCAAGATAGACAAATGGTTCCCTTCATCCAAGACGTGTTCGGCCTGTGGTCATGTAATTGCTGTCTTACATCTTTCCGAAAGGACTTTTGATTGCGATTGCGGCTTCGTTATGAGCCGGGATTGGTATGCCGCTATCAACATCAAGAATGAGGGACGGCTGATGCTGGACTTGTCCTGATGAAACGGAATTCTTGGAACAAGAGGGTTAGCTCGGTCAGTTTTCGTTGGCTAGTAAAAGCAGCGATTAGTCGAGAAGCCTCTACTTCAAACGCAAAGCGTTAAGTGGTGGGTAGTTCACGCAATCTTAGACGGTTCCTGAGACATGAAAAAAACATGTACTTTTTCACTGGTCCCGAACCGCCCTCCGTTGTTAAGTAAATAAAAATATAGCTATAAGAGTCAATATAACAATAAATGGGATTGCTAAAACATAAACCCATAGTAAACTAGAAAAACTTTTTTCACTCTTGTAATCTTTATTCATAGAATTAGCGACGGATATGGTCAAAATTAGTCCGATAGCCAAAGTAATGAATACGAAAATGGTTGAAACTATAAGAGCTACCTTCATGCCTTACTCCTTTTTTTATAAATATTTTTTATATTCTATACACTATAATTTTATAATAAATATATAACATTTTCAAGGACCATCCAATTAAGGATTATTTAAACCAACCACTTTTTAAGAAAATTGAACAGTTACTAAAAATATCTATAAGCGCTCCATTCATCTGTTTGAAAGTATTGGAACTTTTTGATTTGGATTTTGTTAAATCTACTTATATAAATACTCGTACTATTAAAAAAATAAAGAATGAGGTTTGGAGCAACTTTCTAGAAATGGTTGAGCAATCGTACAAATTAAATGACAATAGTTTAAAAAATTAATAAGAATAAAAGAAACTTGAAAATGTAAATAAATCCAGGTGTTAAATCTGATTATGTGCATTTTTTATTTACGTGCAAGTGGAAGAATAGCGAGATATCTATGTAGTATCTTAATAAGGATAAGATTGTTTATTATGTATATATGATTTTATGAAGATAAGTGAAAGTCACATGCATTGATGACCGTATCCGTCCCGCGAATGAGCTTCTTCACGATTTGAAACTGCTTGAACTTTCTCTTCGCAACTTGAAACTCGTATCGGTCGGGGAGGATAGGCAGACTGCCTAGCGACCATCGTTTCCAAGCGGGATTGTAAGCATGAGGTTCCTTCAATTCCACGAGATGGCCGACACCCCATGTAATATAAGCACCTTCAGGAAAGATTGGTCTGAGAATAAGGTTCTTGCGCATCCCGCAAGTGTCGATTCGATCCCTACGTCGGCCAACCAAGAAGACCATGTCAGCATGGGCACAATAGCATCTCGCCAAGCGCGGGAAATTATCCATAATTCTGCTAGAGTAATTGCGATTGAAATGATTTGCGCATCGCAGGCTATTTATTTAGAAGGGGCAGAAAACCAATTAGCTCCAGCAACAAAAGAATACTTGGAGAAAATTAGAGAAATTTGCCCGCCATTGAAAAGTGATCGAGCGATTTCGGATGAAATAGAAGCGTTGGCACAATTTATACTACGTTCGGATATTCTGAACTAACAAGGATAAGGACCGAACCTATCAGTTTGTTGATTGATGGGTTTGGTCCCTTTTTTAATTGGAAAATTGTAGGTTCGTTATTACGACCAGTTATATTGCGGAGAGGGCATTAGTTGTAATTAAAATACTAGAAGTTTTATAAAAAATAGGTGGGATGAGCAGTATATTTCCCATAGCAATGAGAAAAATGGTATATGTATTGACAATTTAATTTTTGTATATTATTATTGTTCATACAACTCAATAAACTTATCAAGAGAAGCTAAGGGACTGGCCCGTTGAAGCTTCAGCAACCTCTGCGTCGCAGGAAGGTGCTAAATCCAGCAAGGGGAAACTCTTGGAAGATAAGAGACAATGCTATATTCACTAAGCCCTCTTTTCTATCGAAAAGAGGGCTTTTACTTTTAAAGTTTTATGAAAATACAACTACGAGGAAAGAAGGTTGAGAAAATGAGTAAAACTAAAAAAAGAATGTATTTAAATGCTTTTGAAATGAGTTGTGCAGCGTTTCAGTCGCACGCACTATGGAGACATCCCGATGACAATACACCCGGCTATAAAGACATTGAATATTGGACGCATCTTGCGAAAGTTTTGGAAAAAGGTAACTTTGACGCAGTATTCATAGCAGATGTATTAGGTGTTTACGATGTATATAAAGGTTCAAGGGATCCAGCAATTAGGTCAGGTATGCAAGTGCCGGCCAATGATCCAGCTTTTATTGTTCCCATCATGGCATCTGTAACTAAATATCTTGGGTTCGGATTAACTGCTTCGACCACGTATGATCACCCGTATACATTTGCTCGAAAAATGTCGACATTAGATCATTTAACGAAAGGAAGAATTGGTTGGAATGTTGTTACGTCTTATTTAAACAGTGCTGCAAAAAACATTGGTTTGGATACTCAGACCTCGCATGATGAGCGGTACGAGCGGGCGGATGAATACATGGAAGTGGTCTATAAGCTATGGGAAGCAAGTTGGGAAGATGATGCGGTAGTAATCGATAAAGAAAAAGGAGTTTATACGGATCCTTCCAAAGTTCACGATATTAACCATGACGGCAAGTACTTTCAAGTTCCGGGCAACCATATATGTGAGCCATCACCACAACGAACACCGGTTATATTTCAAGCTGGCGCCTCCTCAAGGGGACGTGCATTTGCAGCAGATCATGCTGAACTTGTTTTTGTATCATCCCCGTCTTTAGAGAAAACGAAAAACATCGTTTCAACGTTTAGGGAAGATGTTTTAAAGTCCGGAAGACCTGCGGATGATGTTAAAGTGCTGACGACCGTTACGCCAATTGTCGCCCCGACGGTAGAAGAAGCGGAAGCAAAGCTTGAAGATTATCAGCAGTATATCGATCATGAAGGAGCACTTGCATTAGTGAGCGGCTGGACAGGGATTGATTTAGCAGAATTAGATCCAACTCAAAAGGTGGAGTATATTGAAAATGACGCAATGCGATCAATCTTACAAGGCTTTGCGGGAATGACTGTGAATGAAATTGCTGAAAAAGTTGCACTTGGCGGTCTTGGTGAACTAATTGTCGGGGACCCTGAACAAATTGCAGACAAATTAGAGGAATGGATGGACTATGCCGATATCGATGGGTTTAATATTGTTTATTCAATTACACCAGGCTCCTTCGAAGACTTCGTTGAGCTAGTCGTTCCGGTTTTACAAGAGCGAGGTTTAGTGAGAACAGAATATGAAGAGGGTACATTCCGAAATAACTTATTTGGCCGTGATCAATTGAAAGAAGACCATCCTGCTAAACAAGCACGAAAACAAGTGGTTGGAGAACTAATCACACAATATTGAATGTCAGTAAACATAATGTAAGATGTTAACATAAGTTGAAAACTGTTTTTGTTTAAAAAGGAGATAGTACCAATGACGACTTCAAATAAAACTCTAAGGACTTGTAGTAAAGGGCATAACTACTATAAAAGTAGCGACTGCCCGACATGTCCGATATGTGAGCAGGAACGCAAACCTGATAATGGATTCCTTTCATCATTATCAGCACCGGCAAGACGAGCGTTGGAAAACAACGGGATCACTTCTTTGCAACAGTTATCGGCATTTAGTGAGAAAGAGATTTTGCGATTTCACGGTATGGGACCAGCTTCTTTACCAAAGCTAAGAGAAGCTTTAGAGACAAACGGGTTATCATTTAAAAAGTAGAAAATCCGACTGAGTAGGTCAACGCTCAGTCGGATTTTTTCTCGAAAAGATTTGCTCTTTTGATGAGTATTAAGCAGAGGCACCTTACTTCTTCTCTTTAAGCAGTAAATCGAATAGTTCAGACCAGTTCGCAATTCGTGGAATATCCAAATGTTGATTATAAGATTGAGTTTTCGCGAACAGATTTACTTTACAATCACCCAATGTTTCAAGAACGGCAGGCTTGTCATCAAAATAATAGTCGAGTTCCAACTCTTTAATAATGTGAACCTTGTCCTCATCATTCATCCCGTAAAAAAATCGATCTTTGTGGACTGGGAAACCTTGTTCAATCATCCATTCCATTGTTCGCTCACCATGTTCTTTCGGCCTTGCGGTAATATAATAGATTTCATGGCCGTCGTTCTCCAGTTTTTGCAACGTTTCAACTGCGTCAGGATAGGTAGGGCAAGACGTGAAATAAATTTCTTCTAACGAACCGTTCCACATCTTGCCACCTTCTTCAGCTGTCATGCCAAAGAGCTCGTGGATTTCAACTTTGTCCAAAGTGTGAAAAAGTTCTATATCCACATTCTGATTCAGTTTCTTATTGTATATATGAAAAGCATGTTCTCTTAAATTAATTAACGTATCATCGATATCAAAACCAAATTTCATATTAATTACCCTCAGTTTGTGTAGTTATATATTTTGGATAGCCTGTAAACTTAAAATCTTTTCCGATTTGAGTAATGCTGAGATTCTCCAATTCCACAGCATCACGCATTAGTTCGACACCTGCACCTTCAAGGAATGTCGGTGCTTGTGTGCCTCCAACTAGTTTTGGCGCGATATAAATCTCTACTTTGTCGACGAGCTGCTTCTCAAGGAAAGCAGCGTGAATCGAACCTCCGCCTTCAATTAAAACGGAAGAAACGAGTTTTTCACCGAGTATCCGAACGACATCTTGTGGATCGACTTGGCGATTGCCTGAAGTGTGGAAAATCAAAATTCCCCGTTCCTCCAACTGTTTCTTTGCCTCTTCATTATACGTTTTTGCAGTGAAAATCCATGTTTCCGCCTGCCCATCTGTCACGATTTTCGAATTAAGTGGAGTGCGTAAAGAGGAATCTAAAATAACGCGAATCGGATTCCGACCATTTGGAATCCTTGTCGTCAATTCGGGATCATCCTCGATGACTGTATTGACACCGACTAAAATGGCCATGTTTTGATTTCTTAATACGTGTACATCGTGTCTTGCTTCGGCAGACGTAATCCATTTACTGTCAGCTGTATGCGTAGCAATTTTCCCGTCCAATGTGCTTCCTGCTTTCATCGTTATAAAGGGCCTCTGTTCGACGATGAATTTATTAAACACTTCATTCATCTGTCGGGATTGCTCTTCCAATACACCGATGACAACTTCAATTCCTGCGTCTTTCAATATTTGAACACCGTTGCCAGCTACAACTGGATTTGGATCCAATGTTGCAATGACGACTGTTTTAATCCCCGCTTCAACAATCGCTACTGCACAAGGGCCGGTACGTCCATAATGAGAGCATGGCTCAAGGGTGACGTAAATTGTTCCCCCATGCGCTTGTTCACCAGCCATCCGAATCGCATGAATTTCAGCATGCGGATCACCAGCTTTCAAATGCGTACCTATCCCTACGATTCGATTTTCATTCACAATGACCGATCCTACAAGTGGATTTGGATCGGTTTGGCCCTTCATTGCCTGGGCATTTTGCAGAGCCAAATTCATATAAAATTCATGGTTAGTCATTCGGATGAGCACCTTCTTCACCTAAATGGCCAGAGCGATTGATTTTTGTTTGCAAGTATTTTTCATTGAACTCGGATTTATCGCCCCATAAAGGCTCTCTCCCCGAAATCGGAAGACCGGCGTTTCGCATCGCTTCCACTTTCTTCGGATTATTCGTCATCAGTGTAACAGGCTTAGTGCGTAATGCTTTTAATACATGCATGGCATCTTCGTAATTTCTCGAATCATCGACAAAGCCAAGCCCTTCATTTGCTTCTACTGTATCGTAACCATTCTCCTGAAGCACATAGGCCATTGCCTTGCTGAACAAACCGATCCCACGGCCTTCATGATTGGCCAAGTAAAACAAAGCTCCCGTCCCATGTTCTACAATATTTTTCATCGATTGCTTTAATTGATAACCGCAGTCGCATCTTTTACTTCCAAAGATATCGCCGGTATGACAAATCGAGTGCATCCGGATTTGCGCATCATCTGCATTTTTAAAATCGCCATATACAAGCACGCTCGATTGTTGATGCTCTGCAAGATTAGCAGAAGACAGGCGGTCAATAATCTCTTGAAAATCATTCGTCACTTCACATTGATTCAGCCAGCAATACCATTGAAAAATAACCGTTTCTCCATAAAGATTCACGGGCAGTTGAATGGGGCCGACCAAATAGGTGGCACCTTTATCTGTTTCAATCAATTGGATTTTTTCCTTTAAAATATCAACAACTGTTGCTTCTAGTTTTACATGTACCATAAAATCATTCCTTTTATATAAATTAGTTAACGTAGAATCTGAAGTTTCTATCGCATGAAAAGGGAAATGTTATGCGTCCATCCAATTTTGTGACCATTTTTCCAATTCCCGTATAAGAGGTTGGAGGGCGAACCCTTTATCTGTTAATGAATATTCGATTCGAACCGGTGTCTCCGGAAAGACTTCTCTAAGCACAACACCTTGGTGTTCAAGAATTTTTAACCTCTCCGATAAGACTCTGCCACTTACGCCGATTGTGGATTCGATACTGCAAAAGCGTTGCGGTCCCTCTAATAGCTTGTAAATAATTAACCCCATCCACCTTTGACCCAATAACTCCATTGATTTTTCAAACCTAGGACAAATCGATGTATCCAATGTAATCAGCTCCCTAATTATAGTATAGCTCATAACGATAAATAATTAAATATGTTTTTGTAAATTAGTTACTTGACTAATACTTATTACGATAATACACTCACTTACATAAAGTAACTAATAATCGAAACTCATTACTATTTAAACTGACATCTTAGGTGGGGATCATGATCTTATGAGAAACGAAGAAGGATTTGCGAATACAGGGTTTGAAATCGGCCTTTATACACTAGGAGATATGGTGCCGGATCCGGTTAGCGGTAAAACAATTAGTGCTAGGCAAAGAATGAAGGAAATTACGGAAGCGGCTAAACTCGCTGACGAGGCTGGACTGGATATTTTCGGAGTAGGGGAACATCATCGATTGGATTATGCCATCACATCACCATCTGTCGTCTTGGCCGCAATCGCTCAAATGACGAAGCAAATCAAATTGACGAGCGCTACGTCAGTTCTAAGTACGATAGATCCAGTTCGTTTATTTGAAGACTTTGCAACATTGGATTTGCTATCAGATGGACGTGCAGAAATTATTACGGGGCGTGGTGCGTTTGTTGAATCATTCCCGCTCTTTGGTTATGACACTGATGACTCCGCTGCCTTATTCTCGGAAAACATCGAATTACTGCTGAAGCTTAACGAAAACGAGAAGCTCACATGGGATGGTCAATTCCGCTCGTCATTAAGGAATGCGGATATTGCACCTCGTCCACTACAGGAGAAGTTACCTGTGTGGATTGGTGTTGGAGGGACTCCGAGTAGTGCATCCCGTGCAGGCAGACTCGGTGCCGGAATGGCAATGGCGATCCTAGGTGGTGAACCTGATCGATTTAAACCATTGGTTGATGTATACCGTGAAGCTGGCATCCGGGCTGGACATGCTTTGGAAGATCTTAAAGTTGGTGTAACGGGTCATGGATATATTTCCGAAACAACTCAACAAGCAAAAGAAGAGTTCTATCCTTATTATTCGAACTATAAGTCAATCGTAAGTCAGCAGCTCGGACATGGAGAGGGAAAGATGTCACGATTCGAATTTGAAAAAGTGGCGGCTTCTGACACTGCTTTGTTCGTAGGCAGCCCTCAACAAATTGTTGAAAAGATCCTTCATCAACATGAACTTTTTGGACACAGGCGCTTTATGGCGCAGCTGGATATAGGTGGTTTGCCGTTTGGAAAAGTGGCGAAGAGCATTGAATTATTAGCGACAGAAGTGGCACCGGTCGTTAGGGAAGCAACAAGGAAAGACAACGTATTAGTAGGCGTTTAAGAAAAAACAAAAAATGATAAGTGAGGGAATATGAATAATGATGAAAAAGTATGAATGGAGTTTATTGATTCTTCGGGTCGTTTTAGGGATTACTTTCTTATTTCATGGAGTTGCAAAATTCCAAATGGGCCTAGGGAATGTAGCAGGTTGGTTCGAAAGTATAGGCATTATAGGTTTCCTAGGTTATGTGGTTGCTTTTATCGAACTGGTTGGAGGGCTTGCATTAATTTTGGGTATTGGAACTAGACTATTCTCGGCAATGATTGCAATTGTCATGCTTGGGGCTATCTTTACAGCAAAATTGTCTATAGGCTTCATGGGTGCTGAAACTGCCGGTTATGAATTGGATATAGCTTTATTAGCAATCGCAGTTGTATTATTGATTAGTGGAAGCCAATTGTTTGCTTTAGAAAACAAACTTTTCGGTTCCGCAAAAGAAAAGATTAGCGCATAAAAACAACTAAAGCCTAATTTCTCACTTGCACAAGAGAAATTAGGCTTTTACTATACATCGATTAATACGCTAGCGGATAAGCTGGTTCGCCTTCGATCTGTTCAAACGTTTCGATAAACTTTTCAAGTGTAGAAGTTAAATAGGCATCCTTTCGTCTAATGAATACGGTGTTGACTTTACTATACTTCTCAGGCAAGTAGTGGCAGTTGACGAGTCCTCTTTCTTCCAAATGGGAAACGGCTGATTTTGGGACGAACGTAATGCCAAGCCCCATCGTCACACTCCCCAATATTGTTTCTAAGGTGCCAAACTCCATCAGTTTTTGTGGTGTTATATTTTGATCTTTATACCATCTTGCGAGTCTTGCCCGGTAGCCGCATCCTTCGCTAAAGCAAAGAATTGGCTCCTCTTTTATTTGCTCAAGTGACGTTTTCGTCTTATCTGATAGTAAGACAAGTTCTTCCTGGAAAACGTTATGAGAAACGAGTTCAGGATGTTGCTGAATTTCTGTCACGAATGCACCGTCCAAACGATGGTGTAACACATCGTTTTGGAGTTGATCGGTCACACCTGTGAGAAGTGATAAGTCGACGTTTTTATATTTTTTGCTATAGGAAGATAAAATAACAGGTAATTTAATAACTGTTTCAACGGTTCCGATTTCAAGCTTGCCTGCAGGTTCCGTTTTACTTTGAACAACTTTCTTCATTTCAGTTGTTAACGCTAATATCTTCTCGGAATAGACAAGCAGTTTTTTGCCTTCAGGTGTTAGTGTCATCCCACGATTGTGACGGTTGAAGAGAGCCGTATTCATTTCAGCCTCAAGCTTTTTAATTCTTGAGGTGATATTGGATTGGACATAACTTAGTTCTTTTGCAGCTTCGGTAATCGTACCTTTTTGTGCAACCATTTGAAAAATCTTCAGATCCTTGAATTCCATTTGATCACTCCATCTAACTGACTCTTTTTCTATGGTATCACCAATTGAGATAGTAGACATCAATAATGTTCATTTTGAGAGATACCGAGCCTGTGATTTAATGAATAGAGAGTAGATAATAGAAGGGGACAGAAATTCTTGAAGAACAACGTATTATGGGGCGCTATTTTATGCTTGATTTCCGCAATATCCTGGGGAGCAATGTTTCCGGTTGCGAATCATGCATTTCACCATATAGACCCTTTTTATTTTACGCTTTTTCGTTATGGCTTTGTAACGATGATTTTAGTTGTGTGGCTTCTATGGAAGGAAGGTAAGAAAGCTTTCCGCTTTGAAGGAAAAGGCCGGCACCTCTGGTTTTTTGGAACGATGGCCTTTACGGTTTATAATTTGCTCGTTTTCTGGGGACAGGACTTATTGGGCAATCCAGGTACAATGATCGCTTCCATTATGGAATCGTTGATGCCTATGATATCCATCATTATTGCTTGGGTGTTTATAAGGCAACGTCCTCATGCATTTACGATGTTTTGTGTGTTTCTTGGGTTTGTCGGCGCATCGTTAGTTGTCACAAAAGGCGATTTGGGTGCCTTTTTCACAGCGTCAAATGCCATCATTCCATCTTTATTGATCTTTATCGCAGTTGTTGGGTGGGTTGTGTACACGATGGGTGGAAGTCGATTTAGTAACGATGGTTGGTCTGCATTGCGTTATTCTACGTTAAGCTGTTTGCTCGGAACAGCTACCGCAGCGATTGTCGTTTTCGGTGCTACGCTTACCGGATTTGTCTCGTTTCCAACCGTTGAAACGATGGTCGTTACGAGCCCTCATATCGCTTTTATGGTAATTTTCCCGGGTGTTATTGCGCTAGTGGGATGGAATTATGGTGTGAGTGTCATTACACCGTTAAATGGATTATTATTTCTTAACTTTGTACCCGTTACGACGTTAGTCATTCAAATACTTCAAGGTGTAAGCATCACCGCTTATGATTATATAGGTACAATTTTCATTATCATGTCCTTGCTACTAAACAATGTTTTCATTAGGCTACATCAGGATAGAAGGGAACCGAAAAAGCAGTTCAAAGGAAGAGTACTAGAAACATAAGCATGACGAAGGGGCTGTCTCAGAAAATCAGTTATCACTGGCTTTCTGGACAGCCCCCGAAATTTACATAATGCTGCTTGTTTACAGCCAATTACATTATGCTCGGGTGAGACTTTCCTCCGAAACGTTTTGTAATAACGGAGTCGGTTCTCCGACGCTATACAATTGCAAATCATGCATTGCCCTTGTGCACGCTGTGTAAAAAATTCTACGAAGGTTCTCTGTCCCATAAACATGCTCAGATGCATCGTAAATGATGACCGCGTCAAATTCGATGCCTTTAGCCAAATACGAAGGCACGACGACAACTCCTTGCTCATACTCCATTGAACCGATTCTCAACAGTTTAATGTCGTCGATGGTAGACAAGGCTTCATATGCAATTCTGCTTTCCTCGGCTGATTTGCATATGATTGCAATTGTGTTGTATCCGGCGGCTTGAAAATCTGCTACTTTGTAGGCGATACAGCGGTGAAGCTCTGCGTAATCAGCCACATGCTTCAGCACAGGCAGCTCTCCTTCTCGATCAAAAGGGATGATCTGCTCGCCATTGGGTACTAATTGTCGAGTGAAATCGATGATCGGCTTTGTGGAACGGTAGCTTCTTGCCATATTGATCACTTCTGTTTCATCGGGTCCGTACAGGCTTGTAAGCATGTCAAAATCAACCGTTTCGCTCGCATGGGCGAATATCGCCTGATTAAAGTCTCCTAACACAGTCATTTTTGCCGATGGAAACAAACGTCTCAAAAACTCGAATTGGAAAGGTGAATAATCTTGCGCCTCGTCTACGACGATATGTTTAATTGTTCGATTCGCCTGGAAGCCTTGGATGAGCTCGTTCAAAAGTAGAAATGGGGTAGCGTCCTCATAAGACAGTCGATCTTCATCTAACATGATGAGCGTTGCTTGACAGATAGCCGGCCATTCGGCTGGTGTGTCCTCAGTCATCCATTTTTTGATTTCCAAATGATCAGCAAAAAGCTGCTTATAGATCCCCTTGACGTCGATGAACTCGAATGCGCGGACTTGTTTACGTAAAGGCCTAAGTCTCTGTTGCACGATCAATTTGGAAAGCTCTTTCGGCTCCATCTCATAATCCGCGCTCGCTTCTCTCGTAAAGCCATGCTTTTTCGCTAAGTGCGCATGTGCCTTATTGTATTCCTCGTCGCTAAGCAGCTCGATTCTCTCCTGCACCCACGGTTCATCCCACTCAGCCTTTTGTATTTCATTTATTCTCTTCAGCAGCCAATCTTTCAACTTTTCAAGTCGGTTATGGAAGCGAAGTGATATGTCGGTGCTATAAAACCTTTCAGCCATTCTTTCGGCAGTCACAATCGGCTTTCCTCTGAAGCGCAAGTCTTTGAACAGCATTCCGGAAACCACTAACGACTCTCTATACGATTCGATTGCACTGAAGAAAAGTGGTGATGCTTTGAAGCGGATGCTTTCAATCCTCGATTGATAGGAAGGGGAGTCCGCTGCGGTTAAAACGTATTCCAATTGATCGTAAGGGTTCTCAACTTGATAGTTCCTGCTTAACCGATGATTCAAGTATTCCTGAAATGTCACTTGCTGCATATTCTCTTCACCGAGCTCCGGCAGTACATTGGACACATAGCTGTTAAACAGCGTATTCGGTGAAAATAGTATAATTTGATCGGCTTTCAAGCTATCCCGGTATTTGTATAGCAAATAAGCGATTCGCTGCAAGGCGGCTGACGTCTTTCCGCTGCCAGCTGCTCCGTGAACGATTAGAAGCTTTCCACTGTCGTGGCGGATGATCCGGTTTTGCTCCTGCTGAATCGTCGCAACGATGCTGTGCATATGCTTGTCGGTACCTTTGCCCAATACGATTTGTAAGATTTCATCGCCGATTGTGACGCTCGTATCGAACATCGATTGAAGAACACCGCCGCGAATCAAATACTGCCACTTCTTCTCCAGTTTTCCACTGATAATGCCACCGGGTGTTGCATAAGAGGCGCCACCGGGCTGATAATCGTAATAGACACTCGAAATCGGAGCCCTCCAGTCGTAGATCAGGAAATCTTCCCCACTGTCATCAGATAGCGTTGAAATTCCGATATAGATTTGTTCTGCAGTTGAATCGCCTTCCTCTATGAAATCAATTCGCCCGAAATAGGGCACTTCCTTCATCCGTCGCAACGTTGACAACCTTTTGGACGCGTGTCGATGAGTGGTCTGGCTGACTGCCAATGCTTGCGCTTCTTGCCTTAGACCGATAATCGTTTCAAGATAATCGTCAAACGTATCCACATTGACCTTGACCTCATCCCAAAAATGTCTGCGAATAGTAACGACCTCATTCCGCTGCCGGGTCGTTTCTTCCTCCAATTTACAAATTCGTCCCGTAATGACTTCCACTACCTTGTCTACTCGTTGCTGTTCCTGCTGAAAAGTTGATTTCATAGCACACACTCCTTAAAAAAATGAGTAAAAGGGTTGACTGACGAATAAGTTGTGTTGTATAATTAAAGTAGGGATAATATATTCATTTAATCATACAAAGTCTATCCTTATAAATTTACCATAAGATCTCATGATATTCAATGCCATTTTGAGCGATGAAACGATAAAAATAATAAAGCATAACCCCGTTCTGCATGGAGAACGGGGTTATGCTTTATTTAAATTTAAATTAGAACTCAATCCATCTCTCTTGCTTTCTGTGTGTCCCTAATGTTTTTCTGAACAGTAATTGCTGCAAATACACTTAGAACAAAAGCCATGCCGTAAAACCCTTTTTCACTTAAAACGATGCTCCCTGCATTGTACAGACCGATGCCCATGAGTAATATCGAAATAAGAAGTGCAAGCCAGCTAATGCCGTAGTAAATATTCGTTACGGGAATTCCCTCATCTTTATCTCTGACTGCTTTTTGCAATGATACAGATGAATAGAGACCGAATATTAGAATTGCAAAGTAATACCCCTTTTCATTCAGCTCCATTGTTGCGTTGAACAAACCTATTAGATAAGCCGAGGCCCCGATTAACAGCGCTGCCCAGGAAGCCCCTTTGAAAGCGGCAGTTGGCTCCCCATCTTTTCTTTCCACTTTCATCTTTGGTTCACTTCGATTCTCCCTGTCGAATAAATCTTCAATATCATTTTTCATTGAAAATTCACCATCCCTTTAGAATTATCATATCCAAACGTATTTAAATCAGCAACATTTTTTTCCAATGCTCTCATCCTGATTACTACTATGTTATTCACCAGATAGGTTTAAATGACTGTTTCGATGTTACGGACACACCTGAAGCATAATCACTTCTTCACAATTACGAAGCAATAGGTGGAGAATATAATGATACAATTTACAATAATTTTATTTTAATAGGTTTATAGTTAGGCTAACTGGGTAAGTAGATAGGTAGGAAGGAAATAGTATGGATTTCTTCATATTTTTTAGGAGGGGATGAGAAAGTGTTCAGGAAAAAACTTATTCCATTGTTTTTTGCCATGCTGCTTGTCCTGTCGGGATGTGCCGGTTTCAAGACAGGCGACAGCACTAGCGCAGATAGCGGGGATAAAGTCGTCATCGATTTTTGGAGTTTTTGGGGGTCTGAAATCAGGCGTCCGGTCATTGATAAAATCGTAGAGGATTTCAACAAATCGCAAGACAAGATTGAAGTGAAGCATACATTCGTTCCTTGGGGAGACATTTGGACGAAGGAGCTGGCGGCAATCGCGGCAAAAAATCCGCCCGATGTCGTCATAAACGATATTAATGCGACAGCGCTCCGCGGACAGAAGAACCAGGCGATGAACCTATCGAATTTCCTTGAAAAGGATGATATTTCGGGAAGGTTCTATGAGGAGCTTTGGAATGCGACCCTTTACGAAGGGGATTCATACGGCATTCCATTCAATACGGACACGAGAATCCTTTTTTACAATAAAACAGCGTTCAAAGAGGCTGGACTGGATCCGGAAAAGCCACCTGCCACTTGGGACGAGCTTTGGGAGTACGCGGAAAAGCTTGATGTGAAGAATGGAGATACATATGACCGGATCGGATTTTATCCGCTCTGGGGAGTGAATTCGGATGTGTGGATGCTCAATTCGGACGGGAAAAACTTCTTTGATGAGGATGGCGTTCCGATTATCGATACGGAAGCGAACCGGGAAACGCTTGAATGGGTATTGGATTGGCATGAAAAATACGGTGCCAACACGATTAATTCCTACAAGTCACAAATCGATAGCCAGCAAGGGAATCCGTTTTTCAATGGCAAGCTTGCGATGTATGTAAACACACCGACATTTTATACGCAAATCCGTGACTATGCGCCGGACCTTGATTTCGGAGTAGCGATGCTGCCTGAACGTGAGCCGGGGAGTGGCAATACGAGTTGGGGCGGCGGATTCGTCGCTGAAATTCCACAAGGGTCGAAGCATCCGGAAGAAGCATGGGAATTCATAAAGCATTTGACGGATGTAGAAGCACAGGAATACTGGGCTGTAAAAAACTTTGACAACGTCGCGAATATCGAAGCGGCCGAAAGAGCAGCGAAAAACAAAGAGATGCCGGACAGGGACAAAGTGGTTTACCAAATGGCAATCGATAATATGGAAAATACTCTCCTGACGCCTGTGCCTGTGCACGCGCCGGATTTCGTGAACTTGATCAATCCTGAATTGGATTCGATTCTTCTCGGGAAAAAATCTGTTGAACAAGGATTGAAGGATGCACAGCAATCCGTTGAAAAACTGGTCGAGAAAAGCAAATGAACGGAAGTATGGGGAGAGCAATGAAGCTCTCCCCATCAGCCTGTTGACAAACGCTCGCATCCGTTGTTGCTTGTGTCGCTCGTCCGCTCATGAACTTTAGTTCTATTCGCGTCTTCGCTCCACTTCGCGCCTAGGATGACAAGCGTTTTCAATCAGGCTGAGGGATATGTCTATTAATCGTATTTATCCCTAAAATTGAGTGTGGACAAAGTCAAAGTTCGACTTTGTCTACACTCTGATGGGGAGAGCAATGAAGCTCTCCCTGTTTTACTGGATGCAAGGGAGGGAACCAAATGCGGAAAAAATTGAATTATAAAAGGATGGAAGGGCTGCAAGGGTATGTATTCATACTTCCTTGGATTATCGGATTCCTCGCCTTCACAGCAGGGCCGCTCATCTTTTCTTTTGCGGCAAGTTTCACCAACTACAATATTACGTCCCAGATGGATTTTATCGGATTTGAAAACTATGAAAATCTTTTCGCTGCCGATAATCTGTTTTGGACATCCTTATATAACACATTCTATTACGTGCTGTTTTCCATTCCGTTAACGACTGCCGGAGCAATCTTTTTATCGGCATTGCTCAATCAAGACGTACCGGGCATCCGTTTCTTCAGGACAATCTATTATTTGCCGGCAGTGCTTTCCGGGGTGGGGGTTTACCTCCTTTGGATGCAACTGCTCGATCCAGGAACCGGTTTAGTGAACACTGCACTTGGATGGTTCGGCATTCCAGGACCGAATTGGCTATTTGATCCCGATTGGACGAAGCCGGCACTTATTTTCATGAAAATGTGGAGTGTTGGGGGAGGAATGCTTCTATACCTTGCAAGCATGCAAGGGGTATCGAAGTCGCTGTATGAAGCTGCAAAAATTGACGGTGCGAGCAGTTGGCAACAATTCCGTTTTATTACAATTCCAATGATTACGCCTGTCATTTTCTTCGATATTGTCACAAGCCTGATAGGCGGCTTTCAAATTTTCCAGGAAGCATATGTCATGTCGAATGGAGAGGGCGGGCCGGTGAATTCGATGCTCTTTTATAATTTGTATATGTGGAAGAAGGCGTTCGAAGCGTTCGACATGGGCTATGCGATGGCGATGTCATGGATCCTCTTCATCATCGTTTTCATCATTACGATCATCAATTTGAAGCTTGCGCCACGCTGGGTTCATTACGAAGGGGAGGAGAGATGATGGAAGAAGTCGTTAAAACCGAAGAGTCGAAAAGGCATGAAAAAACAAATTTAAATCCGGCATATTTCGACAATATACATACGAAAAGGAAGCTGTTGTCGCTTATCAATTTCATCTTGCTTGCAGCAGGCAGCCTCCTCATCTTGTCGCCAATCTGGTGGATGATTTCCACTTCCCTCAAATCGATGGCGGAAGTGATGACGTATCCGCCGACATTTTACCCTCATGAATGGAATTGGGATAACTATATCAAAACGTGGAAAGCAGCCCCATTCGACACGTATGCGATTAATACGATCACAATTACGCTACTCGTCGTCATGGGCAGTGTCCTCGTCAACTCTTTCATCGCGTACGGTTTTGCCAAAGTTCCGTTCAAGGGAAGGAATATCCTGTTTGCTATCGTCTTATCGACGATGATGATTCCAGGTTTTGTAACGCTCATTCCGCAATATGTTCTGTTTTCAAAATTGCAATGGATCAATACATATTATCCGCTCGTCGTTCCCGCCTTTTTCGGAAGTGCATTTTTCATCTTCCTATTGCGGCAGTTTTACATGACGATTCCGAACGAACTCATTGAGGCTGCGAAAATGGAAGGGGCGAGTCATTTCCGTATTTGGTGGACAATCGGGCTTCCGCTTACGAAACCGGCACTTGCGACTGTGGCGATCTTTTCATTCAACGGCGCATGGAACGACTTTTTAGGACCACTCCTTTACTTGAACGATGAAAACCTTTATACGCTCCAGCTCGGCTTGCAAGTGTTCAAAGGGGAAATGAATACACAATGGAACTATCTAATGGCGGGGTCGCTCCTCGTACTCCTTCCGGTCATTATCCTGTTCTTCTTCTTCCAGAAGTACTTTATCCAAGGCATTAACCTGCAGTCAGGAGGGAAGTGAGCTGCAACTGTTCATCAATAACGAAAGAGGGTATCCGCATGTCGAAAATTGTATTGAAAAACGTATATAAGCACTTTGACAAAAAGGTGACTGCTGTCTCCGATTTCAATTTGACCGTGGAAGACGGTGAATTCATCGTTCTCGTCGGACCTTCCGGGTGTGGCAAGTCGACCGTCCTGCGGATGATCGCAGGATTGGAAGAGATTTCATCAGGCGAGTTTTACATCGACGGGAAGCTGATGAACGATGTTCCTCCGAAAAGCAGGGATATCGCGATGGTCTTCCAAAATTATGCGCTTTACCCACATATGACAGTCTATGACAATATGGCTTTTGGATTGAAAATAAGGAAGTTCAAAAAGGATGAAATAAAGAAGCGTGTAGAAGATGCGGCTGAAATTTTAGGGCTTGAGGAGCTGCTTCATCGGAAACCGAAGGCGCTGTCAGGCGGGCAGAGACAACGTGTCGCACTCGGACGATCAATCGTCAGGGATGCCAAGCTGTTCCTTATGGATGAACCGCTTTCGAATCTTGATGCAAAGCTACGCTTCCAAATGCGCGCGGAAATTGCAAAGCTGCATCAGCGGCTGAAGACGACATCGATTTACGTCACGCATGACCAGACGGAAGCGATGACGATGGCGAGCCGGATCATCATCATGAAAGAAGGCGTCATCCAACAGATCGGGACGCCGAAAGACGTGTACGATAATCCGGAAAACACGTTCGTCGGCGGATTCATCGGTTCTCCTTCCATGAATTTTTTTAATGGGAAAATTGAGGGTGACCAATTCGTGACGGAAACTGTCAGCATTAATATACCCGCTGAGAAGATGGCGTATTTGCGGGAACAAGGTTATACAGGTAAGGAATTGACGATGGGAATCCGTCCTGAGCATATCCACCTGCAAACGAGCGAAAAAGAGGCGGGAGGGGCGAATGCAATCCTGTCCAAAATCATCGTTTCCGAACTGACCGGGGCTGATACACTCCTTTATTCAATGCTCGGCACACAAGAATTGATTGCCGAAGTCGAATCGCGGACAAATGTGTCCCCTGGTGAAGATGTCTATTTGACGTTCGAAATGAACTGCGCCCATTTTTTCGATCAAGACACCGGTAGAAGAATCCGCCCTGTCGAATCGGTAGTTCTAGTTGGCTGAATGGTCGAAAGATTATGAAATGACTAAAGCGTATTGACTTTTCTAATCACTCTCTGCTAGATTAAGTTGTAATAATAATAATCAGTGACGAGAAATAGTAAGAGAAGAATGCTGTTCTTTAGAGAGTCGACGTTTGGTGAAAGTCGATGGACAGGTCTTATCCGAAAATCATCTCCGAGATGTAAAGCTGAAAATAGTAAGCTTTGCCGGACTTCCACCGTTATCTGGAACACGTATGATCGTACGTTGACTGAGCGCCGCACTTTTTCTTCTTTAGGGGAACTTGCGGAATATGGGTGGTATCGCGAGCACAAACTCGTCCCTACTTTAGGGGCGAGTTTTTTTATGCGGAAAAATGAAGAGTTAGGTTACAAATTAATAAGGAGGTTCAATAGTTGTGAAAAATTTAGTTGTCGTCGCAGGTTCGTTAATTGTCGCATTTGCTTTCAATTTCTTTCTCGTCCCTTATGGGATACTAAGTAGTGGAATTAGTGGGATAGCTATTTTAATCGGATTGATCACTCCATTTGATATCGGTCTAATGAATCTCTTGCTTAATTTGCCTTTGCTCATTTTAGGGTACTATAAACTCGGAAGACTGATTACTTTCAATACATTGATATGTGTTGTGTCACTTTCCGTTTTCTTATATATATTGCCAGTTATCCCTTTGACAGATAATATCTTATTGGCGACGATCTTTGGAGGAGTCATAAGTGGGATTGGTGTTGGCTTTATATTAAAATACTCCGGCACTTCGGGTGGTTTGGATATTATTGCAATCATCCTTTCCCGAACGAGTAATGTAAGTATCGGACTTCTTCTTACGGGTATGAATGGCATCATCGTTCTTATTTCCGGTGCTGCCTTCAACTGGAATATCGCTTTATACACACTATTGTCTATTTACTTGACCGGTAAAATGATTGATAGCATTCATACGAATCACATTAAACTAACGATGCAGATTGTCACTTCGAAAGGGGAGGCGATACGGGAAGATTTATTGAAATCCATCTATCGGGGCATTACGATTACAGAGGGTTATGGTGGCTACACCCAAGAGAAGAAACATATCTTAATGACGGTCGTAACACGTTACGAAATGTTACAAGTGAAAAAGATTGTCCGTGACTATGATGAGACTGCATTCATTAATATATTTGAGACTGTTGAAGTTGACGGTGCTTTCGCTAAGAATTAGGAGGATTTACGATGAGTAGAAAAAATGTGTTGTTTTCGGGGCTTATGCTCTTTTCATTATTTTTCGGGGCTGGTAATCTGATCTTTCCACCCCTTCTAGGGTTGGAATCAGGGAATAACTTTGGCCCGGCTATTACCGGTTTTCTTATTACAGGTGTCCTGCTGCCATTCATGGCAGTTATGGCCATCTCGCTGTCTGAAAACGGGCTAATATCTATTGGCAGCCGAGTGCATGGACTGTTCGGCTTGATTTTTGCAATTATCATTTACATGTCAATCGGGGCTTTATATGGTATTCCAAGAGCTTCAAACGTCGCTTACGAATTAGGCGTTAAACAGATCGTAGATGTCGATGGCTGGCTTGCCCTATTTCTATTCTCCTTACTATTTTTCGGAGTGACTTATTTTATTAGCTTAAATCCAAAGAAGATCGTTGATCACATCGGACAGCTCTTAACACCTATTTTATTGCTAGTCTTGGCTTTGCTTGTAATCCGTGCCTTCATTAAATTTGAGGACATCGCTTCACCTGCGGTAGGAAATTATGCATCATCCCCATTCGTCAAAGGGTTCGTCGAAGGGTATTTCACGATGGATGCTGTGGCGGCGCTGGCGTTCGGGATTGTCGTCATCAACGCCCTGAAAGATAAAGGTGCAACATCCAAGTCGGAGCTCGTGAAAGGGACATTGGGAGCAGGTGTCATAGCCGGTCTTGGACTTGCCGTTGTTTACGTCTCCTTAGGATGGATTGGAAGGGTTATACCGAGGGAAAACGATTTTGCCAATGGTGCAGAGATCTTGACTGTCGCTTCAGACATTTTATTCGGTAGTGGCGGGGGGCTTCTGTTCGGTGTAATTGTCACTTTGGCATGTCTGACGACTTGTGTTGGCTTGATCAATGCCTGTTCCAGATTTTTCAATGAAATTTATCCGAAAATTCATTACCGTTCTTATGTCGCTATTTTTGTATTAATCGGCTTGTTGGTGTCTAATTTGGGGTTAAATACGATTCTTAGTTTGGCAGTGCCTTTGTTAGTTTTCATTTACCCGATTTCCATTGTGTTAGTGATCCTTTCCTTGTTCCAGCATTTTGCAGGTGGAGGGAAGATGATGTATCGGCTTTCAGTATCCGTGACAGCGATTTTTGCATTATACGAAGTATTGACGAATATCGGTTACAAGATGGAAGTCTTAACGGGAGTGCTAAGTGTTGTGCCGTTCTTTGAGCACGGACTCGGCTGGATCTTGCCTGCATTTGTTGCTGCAGCGATTGGTTACGGGATGGATAAAGTCAAGGGGGATGTTTAAAAGTATGGGTATGGAAACGACTATTCTTTCCATACTCTTTTTTTATTTTAAAGGCCGTGGATTTCCGTTCCTGGCAGACGCTTTCCGCGGGCACGGCTTCCTGATCTCTCAGGATCACAAAAACATTGCTCGCAACGCTGCGCTTGTGCTCGCAAACACCGTTCTTCGTGACGGTGTTCGCTGGAGTCGCTGCCTTCCACTCCAATCCACTGGTATCCGTTACGGATTTAGATGAATCACATCTAAGTTAAGAAGTTACCCAATAGGGGAAAGATTGAGTGCTTCCGTGTTAAAACAAGTGCAACAAAATAATGAACCTTTCGTCCATATTGATATATCTCTAAATTTTTAAATCAATAAATGTGAAGTGGATTTCCTTATTTTATATAAGCCTCTTTACTAAAATACTTTATTTTTACATGGGGGGAGTTAAAATGACAGAGTTTTTTTCTAGCTTCTTATTTATTATATGTTTACTTTTAATTTCTCTAGGCGTATTTGCAGCTATTTATACATTCTTTTTTACTTATGCTATAATTCCGGCCTTGATTTTACTATTAACAGGGATTTTTTTTTTCATTTCAAGGAAGTTGTCGTCACTTAAGACACTAGATGAATAGTGTCTCCGTTGATTGAAGCGGAAGGTGGCGACTCCTGCGGAAAAGCGAGACAGCTGAGACCCTGCAGGAGTGAAGCGTAGCATAACGACGAAGCGGCTCAGCGCTCGCCCGCGGAAAGCGTCCACCTGTAGCGTAAATCAACAGTATATTTTATAAGAAAAAACGGTTCATCACGGAAAGTTGGTTTTTACTAACTTTCTGTGATGAACCTATTACATAAAAGCTTATCGAATTGTTTTCAATGCTGTTGCCCAAGGGATAACTTGGTCTAGCATTTGGTTTACGGAGGTAGCTTGTACTTCCGCTGGTTTGAACTCAGTCATGTTTTCGAAATCAGTGAATAGGGATAGAGCTGGGTGGACACGAACGTCGGCTACGGATAGTTCACCTAGGATGCCGCGTAAATGTTCTGCTGCACGAGCACCGCCTACTGAACCGTATGATACGATGCCTGCTGCTTTGTTGTTCCATTCTTCCCGTAGGAAGTCCAATGCGTTTTTTAAAGCTCCAGTAATGGAGTGGTTGTATTCTTGAACGATGAAGACGAATCCGTCCTGTTTCCCGACGATCTCTGACCATGCAGCTGCTCCTGAAGCGTCGCTTCCTGGCTCACCGAGCAATGGCAATTTGTAATCTGCGATATCAATTACTGTATAAGTAGCGTCTCCGCGTTGATCTGCCAATTCTTTTACCCAAGCACCTACTTGAGGGCTTACACGTCCTTCACGAGTCGACCCTAAAATTATACCGATATTTAAATTTGTCATTGTTTTTTCCTCCTGTTGTTTAGATCCAAATAATTTATCAAAAAGTCCCATCCTTAAAATTTCACCTCCTCAAAAATATTCTTTATCAAAGTTCTTTGTACTGCGAACAGTGTCGATTGGTCGTACAAGGCCCTCGATTTCTTCGCGTTTGTTTTCAAAGAATGGCGGTAATGATAGCTTTTCACCAAGTGTTTCATACGGCTCATCTCCCATGAAACCAGGACCGTCCGTTGCCAATTCGAACAGAATGGAAGGTGCGATTCTCGTATACAAGGAGCCGAAGTAATAACGTTCTACATAGCCCGAGTTCGGCAATTGGAAGCCATGAAGGCGTTTTTGCCATGCATCTATGTCCGCGCGGTTATCTACACGAAACGCCGTATGATGGACGGTGCCAAATCCTTGTCGAGCTTGTGGGAGAACAGTGTTATATTCAACAACTATTTGAGCACCGTTGCCGCCCTCGCCCATTTCGAATAAATGGAATGACTCTTCTTGTGCAATTTCCTTCATCACAAATACTTTCTCCAAAATTTCTCTCACATGATCGAAGAATGATGTGCGGATATGGATAGGTCCAAGTCCTGTAATGGCAAACTCCAAAGGGATTGGGCCTTTTTGCCATGGAGTTCCCGATTCTACTCCTTTATTGAACTCATCAGAAATGAGTTGGTATTGCTGATCGTCAAAGTCTACAAATGACAAGATCTTTTTACCAAATTGCTCCTGTATGCCTTCGTGCTTCACGTCAAATTTGTCGAAGCGTTTCACCCAATACTCCAGTGCCGCATCGCTTGGTACACGGAAGGAAGTTTTGGAAATCTCGTTTGTTCCATGTACTCCTTTTTGAATTCCAGGGAAATCGAAGAATGTCATATCCGTTCCTGGATTGCCTGCATCGTCTGCGAAAAACAGATGATACGTCTGGATGTCATCTTGGTTCACTGTTTTCTTTACGAGGCGTAAACCTAATGTGTACGTGAAGAAATCATAGATTTTCTCTGCACTGCTTGTAATGGCAGTTACGTGATGTATGCCTTTTAATTCGTTCATTTGCATTGGCCCCCTATACTTTATCTTGAATTCGAGATATATAAGTAAAAAAATATTAGATTATCAACTAACTTTTTTTAGTTCTATTACTTTCGTTTGAATTAATTTATCTTTAATTCAAGATAATAATAACATGCCTATAACTCCTCGTCAATAATTTCGTTTTGGAGAATGAAAAAAGCATCCGGAAAGGTAGTTATACTTCTTTCCAGACGCCTTCTATATTGTTTTGCACTAGTTGAATTTCAGTTTAATTAGGCTTTTTTGCAATCGCTTCGATTTCCACGTCTGCTCCAAGTGGAAGTGCTAAAACTGCGACACACGTTCTTGCGGGATAAGGTTTGGAAAACTTCGTTGCATAGACCTCGTTCATTGCGGAAAAATACTTCATATCTGTTAAGTATACATTTACTTTTACAACATCATCAGGTGTTAGGTTGGCTGCTTCCAACGCCTCGAATAAATGATCAAAGCAAAGCTCTGTTTGTTTGCCGATGTCACCTGAAATGTTTTCTGCAGAAGCGGAGTTCATTGCGGTTTGCCCGGATAAATAAACTAAATCGCCCGCGTCTACCGCAGCCGAGTATGGACCTGATGCTGTTGAGCCCTTTACCTCATAAGCTTTTCTTGCCATCATAATTCCTCCTTCATTTATGAGCTGATATTCCATCATAGCTTAATCAGCTCTTTTTGTATAGAAGTTGAGTATTTTCATCATACAAACCTCCTGTTATCGGCAGATATAGCACTTGTATGTTTGCAATGCAAAGCTTATTGGATATAGAAGTAAGATGAGACGCATAATAGGGAAAACCGAGTTTGCACAACGATGAATAATGAGGGCGGATTAGTCGAACATACAAGTGTATAAAGACTTTGTGTATTGAATACATGCAAATTCAATCCTAACCAGGGGGTCGATCCGATTGGAGGAACTCAATCGAGAGCATTTAAAAACAGAAGGATTTAACGATGATATCTTGCCGACGAAGCCAGAGGAACGAAGCTGGAGCATTGGAAATTATGCGTCTGTATGGATGGGTTCCGTACATAATATTCCGAACTATATTGCCATCGGCGGACTTTTTGCTTTAGGGTTGTCTGTTGGACAAGTTTTCGCTGCCATCATGGTTGCATCGATTATTATATCGGTAGTAATGGTGTTGAATGGGCAGGCTGGATCTAAATATGGTTTGCCCTTTGCTATGTTAATCCGCTCATCTTTTGGAACGAAGGGCGCAATGGTTCCAGGGATATTGAGAGGGGTAATCGCCGCAATTATGTGGTTTGGTTTTCAAACATACGCAGGAAGCCAAGCCTTGTCCATTCTCATTGCGAAGATGTGGCCGCCGTTCTTGACATTGGGCGGGAATTGGAGTCTTTTGGGATTGTCATTGCCTGGGTTAATTTCATTCCTACTATTTTGGCTGTTCAACGTAGCTTTAATTTATGGGGGAATGAAATTTTTAGGGAAGTTTACAAACATCCTCTCTCCGATTGTCTATGTTGTTTTTGGCGGAATGGCAATTTGGGCAATTAAATTAGCCGGAGGGATTGGCCCGATTTTAGCTTACACAGGTAATGGAGTCAGTGGAAATCCAGTGGTCATCTTCATAGCAGCAATCACTGCTGTCATTGCTGCTTGGGCGGCTCCGATAGTAAGTGTTTCGGACTTCACAAGACTGGCCGTCTCTACGAAAAGTCAGGCAATCGGCCAAACAGTCGGGTTAATTGTTACCTATTTATTATTTGCTATCGCAAGTATTTCGATCATTGTAGGGTCTGAAATTGCCTTTGGAACACCTATTTGGAATGTGCTTGATGTCGTTGCCCGATTTGACAGTACTTTTGCAATAGCGGTATCTGTCCTAACCCTTTGTTTGACGACATTATCGGTGAACGTGACAGGTAATATTGTTCCCGCCGGTTATCAATTGGCATCGCTATTCCCGAAAAAGCTGACATTTAAATCAGGTGCAACGATTGCCGCGGTCATTGGCGTACTCGTCATGCCGTGGAAATTGATGGAGAATGCGACAAGTATCTTTACATTCTTAAGTATTATCGGCGGATTATTGGCTCCCATCGCAGGTGTTATGCTCGCCCATTATTATGTAGTTTCAAAAACAGAAATCGACTTGGGTGAATTGTATTCGAAGAACGGAAAATATAATTACAAAAACGGTTTTAATGGAAATGCCCTAATAACATTAGCTTTTTCTGGGGTGCTTTGCTTAATCGGTAATTTTGTCTCGTTCTTTGAACCGTTATATGAAATGTCTTGGTTTGTAGGAATTATTTCAGCCTTTATTCTATACAGCGTACTGGAGACGCGTAGAACAAATAGGGCACATTGAATTGAATGAAAAAATATGGAGGGATTTACGATGGGAAAATACGATTTGATCATTAAAAACGGAACGATTGTTACGGCTGATTCAACAGTTCAAGGAGATATCGCTGTTAAGAACGGAAAGATCATGGAAGTGTCTGTCGGAAAACCGATCGAAGCAACGGCAGCTCGTGAAATAAATGCTGATGGGTTGCATGTTCTTCCGGGTGTAATCGATTCTCATGTCCATTTTAATGAGCCGGGCAGAACGGAATGGGAAGGGTTGGAGACAGGGAGCAGAAGCTTAGCTGCCGGCGGGGCGACATCATTTTTCGATATGCCGCTGAATAGTACGCCCCCTACGATCAATAAAGCCAATTTAGAGATGAAACGTGAATTGGCAGAGAAAAAATCCATAGTGAATCCATATTATTGGGGCGGGCTTGTACCTGAAAACTTGGCTGATTTAAAGGATCTTCATGAAAACGGAGTTATCGGATTCAAGGCGTTCATGTCACCGAGCGGCATTGACGATTTCCACAATGTTGATGATGAAACGATTTATAAAGGAATGAGAGAGATTGCGTCATTAGGATCTCTATTAGCCGTTCACGCTGAAAGTACGGTAATGTGTGAACAGCTTGCAGAGGAAAGAATAGGTCAAGGCAAAGTAACAGCGAGAGATTATGTAGAATCACGTCCAGTCATTTCGGAGATTGAAGCGGTCCGAAGAATACTTTCCTATGCAGAACTGACGGGCTGTAAACTTCATATCGTGCATGCAAGCAGCCGGAAAGTCGTTGAAGTGATTAACGATGCAAAACAAAGAGGCGTCGACATAACCGTTGAAACGTGTCCGCATTATTTATCACTGACTGTAAAAGACCTGGAGGAACAAGGCGTTATCGCAAAATGTGCCCCTCCATTAAGAGATCAAGAAGAAGTGGATGAATTATGGACAGCAGTCGCAAATGGAGAAATTGACACGATCGGCTCCGACCATTCCCCTGCGCCAGCATCAATGAAAGTGATTAGCGATAATATCTTTGATGGATGGGGTGGAATTTCAGGAGCCCAGTCCATGTTGAATATTCTTTTGACGGAAGGGCATTTCAAACGCAATCTTCCATTGGAGAAAATTGTTGAATTGACGGCAACAAACCCTGCGAAAATATTCGGGCTGACAACAAAAGGGACGATTGCAGTTGACTATGATGCTGATTTGACACTCGTCGACTTGAACGAAAGCTTTGAACTGAAGAAAGAGGATCTGTTTTACCGTCATCAACACTCGCCTTATATCGGCATGACATTTAAAGGGGCAGTGAAGAAGACAATTGTCGGCGGGGAAATAGTGTTTGAAAACGGACAACCAATAACAAAATAAGAACTGACATTGGAATGGATAATGATAACCGTACACCATAAAAGTTATCGAGGGGAGAGGGATTTCTTAAATGACACCAAAGGAAGCGCAACCTCAAATGGAACAGAAAAAGAAATTCACGATTCCCTATTGGTGGAAAGTGGTTTTTGCATTCTCACTAGGATGGATGTTTATAAATGCCAATAAATATTTCTTGAATCCTATCTTAGGGCATATTGGTTTGGAGTATGACTTGAACAATTCCCAGCTCGGACTGGTCAATAGTATATTCTTTCTAACGTACACGATTGCCCAAATTCCTGTGGGAGCTTTCAGTGATAAATTTGGCAGGAAGAAATTACTTGTCATCGGTTTTATCTTATACGGGATTTTAACTGGTGTCAGTGGCCTCATGGCTGGTTTCACAGGCTTTTTGGTCGCTCGTGCACTTGCGGGGCTTTCATCAGCAACCTATTTTAGTCCCCAATTCGCCCTATCGTCTGAAGCGATACCGGAAAAAAATAGAACCGTTGGGAGTGCCATCATTAACAGTGGGTCAGGGATAGGAATTGCTTTCGGCTTCATCCTGTCGAGCACATTGGTGTTAGAAAAAGGAATGAATTGGACGGTACCTTTTTATATCTTCGGCGTGCTGACAATTCTTGTCGGAATATTAATTACGGTATTGGTCAAAGAAAAAAGACCGGAAACACTAAAGCAACGACAAGAAAAACCTCTAGAGAGCGGAGAAAAAGTTTCAATTCTTTCATTACTTAAAAACCGTAATCTGCTGATTACGTTCCTCGTCTTATTTTGTTCTCTTTACGGGTTTACGGTCGTTGTCACGTGGTTGCCGAAGTTTTTGGAAACGGAAAGAGGATTCCAAGGCAGTCAAGTTGGTTTAATATCGGCTTTAGTTCCATTAGCTTCTATTCCAGGGGCGCTTGTCGCCAGTTATATATCCGATCGCTTAGGTCGGAAGAAGCCTTTCGCATTCGTGCTCATTCCAATCGCTGCGATCGCTTTATGGGCAACTGTCTATGTTCAAAGTACGGGATTGCTGATTACAGCGTTATTAATTTACGGGTTATTTGGCAAGATCGCGCTGGATCCGATTCTTCTCGCATCTATATCCGAAAACGTCGATAAATCAGTGTATGGGATTGCTTTCGGTCTTTTTAATTTCGTAGGCATGATTTCATCGGTTATCGCCCCTTGGTTCGTCGGCTTTCTCGCTGATAAAACGGGCAGCATGACTGCAGGATTTTACTCAGCGGTTGTTGTTCTAGCAGTTGGGTTCGTAATAATGATGTTCTTTAAAGAAGGTCCAAAAGTAAAAGTGCAGTTGCATAAAAATTAATAAACAGTAAGGGTATATTATAATTAAATTAAAAAAGGGGCAGATGAATGTGAAAGATGTAACACGTGAAATTGCTCACCTTGAAGAGTGGTTAGGTGAATTCGGAAAAGATTCCGAAGGTGGGGTTACCCGCTTGCTTTATACAAAAGAGTGGGTTGAGGCGCAGAAAGCGTTAGAACAATTAATGCAAGAAGATGGGTTGACTACCCGTTATGACGAAATCGGAAATTTATTTGGCCGTTTAGAGGGCAGTACGTATAAAGATGAAACAATTTTAACCGGCTCTCACGTAGATACAGTGAAAAACGGCGGTAAATTGGACGGTGCATTCGGGATTTTAGCGGGTATATTAGCCGTTCGATTGTTAAAAGAAAAATATGGACAACCGCTCCGTAATCTTGAGGTCGTATCGTTTGCCGAAGAAGAAGGAAGCCGATTCCCTTACGCTTTCTGGGGTTCCAAAAATTTTGTCGGCATAGCAAAAAAAGAGGACGTTGAAAACATAACGGATTTTAACGACGTTCCATTTGTAGAAGCTATGAGAGAAGCTGGTTTTGATTTCAGAGATGAATCAAAACCGTTCCGGAGTGACTTGAAGGGATTTGTCGAAATCCATATTGAACAAGGCAATGTCTTGGAAAAGGAAGGAAAAGATATTGGAGTTGTCCATAGCATTGTCGGGCAGAGACGTTTTACGGTTGAGGTAAAAGGTGTGGCGAACCATGCAGGGACTACTCCTATGGGGTATCGTAAGGATGCTTTATTTGCCGCTAGCCAAATAATTAACAGCATCATCAGCAGGGCAAAAGAATATGGCGATCCGCTCGTTGCGACGGTAGGGAAAATCGAGGTCAAACCGAATACCGTAAACGTCGTTCCAGGAGAAGCATTATTTACGTTGGACGTTCGACACACCGAAAAAGAGGTTCTTGTAAAATTTACAGAGGAACTGACAGCTATCATCCAAAAGATTGCTGCCGAGTCTGGCGTGGAAACAACTATTGATATGTGGATGGATGAGGATCCGATTCCTATGGATAAACAAATCGTTGCAGCCATTGAGAAGCAAACGAAAGAAAATGGCTTCAATTATAAGATGATGCATAGTGGTGCAGGCCATGATTCACAAATCATTGCGCCAGTCCTGCCGACAGCAATGATATTTGTACCAAGCCGGGAGGGGATCAGCCATAATCCTTTGGAATATACAAGTCCGGAACAGTTGGCGGTGGGCGTTCAAGCATTGATGAATTCCCTGTATGCATTGGCTTACAAGGAGTAACAACTAAAAAAGACGGTCCTACCAAAATTAGTGATTTCCAAAGGAGGTGCAGAAAAGCGATTGATTTTTTCTGCGCCTTCTTTTTAGTCTTGATGAAATTTGTAGCAGGGATGTACCTCAGTAAAATGAATAAAAGCAATGGATTGGGAACAATTTAAGGACAAATTGTTGAAAAAGGAGATGCATTCTAGTGAAGGAAGTGAATTGCGATTTCTCACCAATGAAACAAACGTTAAAAGAGGATATACATGAAATCATAACAGCCTTACAAAACAATTTAGAAGCAATCGATAACGAAAATAATTGTCTCCTGAGTACTATTGAGAAAATTAAAGAAGACTTTTTAGATATCGAAATGAAAGCCGCTACATTTTATTTAAATTGTTATTTGTCTCCTTTCACTGACAAGTACTCTGAGTTGTCAATTTGCGTACAAAATTTGGCGAGGATGAGGCATGGCGGTTTAATCGTTATTCAAAGGGAAGATTCGCTTGAAGCCTTACTAAAAGCGGGTATTCCAATAGAGGCGGATGTGACCCATTCTTTATTGGAGTCGATTTTCTACCCTGGAAGCCCGCTTCATGATGGCGCTGTTTTGATCAATCATAACCGGATTGTTTCCGCAGCAAATGTTCTTCCGTTGTCAACTAGAAATGCGGGTGATAAAAAACTTGGCACACGGCATCGGGCGGCTTTAGGATTATCCGAACAAAGTGATGCCCTAGTACTTGTTGTATCAGAGGAGACAGGCAAGATTTCCTTTTCAATAAATGGAAAATCTTATCCTGTTACTGCTCATTTTTCCTTATAGCTCCTCTGAGTTGATATTGACAAATCGTAATAAAATCTATACTATTACCTCGAATTCAAGATAATTAGATACAGCGTAATTTATTTCATAACAAGATGGCTTGTTTTAGAAAAAGAAAAATTCATTGCAAAGGAGCGGCGAATTCATTGAGTAAAAAAACAAGAGGAATCCATCATATCAGTGCGATTGTAGGGCATCCTCAAGAGAATGTGGATTTTTACGCAGGAGTCCTAGGGTTACGTTTAGTGAAGCAAACAGTTAACTTTGATGATCCGGGAACGTATCACCTCTACTTTGGTGATGAAGGGGGTCATCCAGGTACAATCATCACATTCTTTCCATGGGCAGGAGCCCGCCAAGGAGTAATTGGTGATGGTCAAGTAGGTGTTACATCATATGTCATTCCAGAAGGTGCACTTGTCTTTTGGGAAAACAGGTTGAAGAAATATAACGTCCCTTTCACCAAATCACAACGTTTTGGAGAGGATCATTTGACGTTTGATGATCCCCATGGCCTTCACCTCGAAATCGTGGAGAGAGTAGGAGGGGAAAAGGATAATTGGGAATTCGGCGGAATTACTGCGGACGTTGCAATTAGAGGGTTTGGTGGAGCAACGCTTCTATCCAAACAACCTGAAAAAACAGCTGAACTATTAGAAAAAGTGATGGGGCTTGAAAAAGTTGGAGAAGAAGGGGATATCGTTCGTTTTCGTTCATCCAGCGATATAGGCAATGTAATTGATCTGAAAATGACAACCAACGGAAGTGGCCTTATGGGGGTTGGCACCGTTCACCATATTGCATGGAGGGCCGACAATGACCAGGATCAGTTGGAATGGAAAAAGCATATCGAAGGATTTGGATATGGCGTAACCCCTGTTCAAGATAGAAATTATTTTAACGCCATTTATTTTAGAGAACATGGAGAAATTCTATTTGAAATTGCAACAGATACACCCGGATTTGCCCATGATGAAACATATGAAACAATGGGAGAGAAATTAATGTTGCCTGTCAAATATGAACAGTACCGGGAACAGCTTGAACGTAGGCTTATACCGATTCAGGTAAGGGAACTAGATGAATCAAGACATCAATTATAAGAATAAAACTCATCTTATAGGGGAATAAGAGAACAGTATGGTTTCAAATTCCAAAGAAGCAGGTGCAACGATGGGTTTTTTAGATAAATTATTCGGGAAAGCAAAGGAGATGGAAAAAATGACAAATGTAAATGTAGCTGTAATTTTTTACAGTATGGGTGGTACAAACTATCAACTAGCACAATGGGCTGAAGCAGGAGCAACAGAAGCAGGTGCTGAAGTTAGAGTGTTAAAAGTACAAGAGTTAGCTCCGCAATCTGTCATAGAGGGCAATGAAGCTTGGAAATCGACTGTCGAAGCGACAAAAGACATCCCGGTAGCTACATCGGAGGATCTTGAATGGGCGGATGCCATCATATTCAGTGTCCCGACCAGATTTGGAAATATGCCATCACAAATGAAGCAATTCCTAGATATTCAAGGCGGGTTGTGGGCGAGTGGAAAGACGGTCAATAAAGTGGTGAGTGCCATGACTTCTGCACAAAATCCTCATGGTGGCCAAGAAGCTACACTATTGTCCTTGTATACATCTATGATGCACTGGGGCGCTATTATTGCAACTCCTGGTTACACTGATCCGGTTATTTTCGGCGCAGGGGGAAATCCATATGGGACAAGTGTAACAGTCGATCAAAACGGTAAAATGATTGAGGATGTGCAGGCTGCTGTTAAGCACCAAGCAAAACGCACGGTTACAGTTGCAGAGTGGGTTAAAAAAGGAAATCAATAAGATTTTATTGAAGGGGGTTGTCCAATTCTGGACAACTCCTTTTTATGTCTGCGCTCAAAGTGAGGTATCCGGCGCTCAAAGTGAGGTATTCGGCGCTCAAAATGATGCATCCGGCGCTCAAAGTGAGGTATCCGGCGCTCAAAATGATGCATCCGGCGCTCAAAGTGAGGTATTCGGCGCTCAAAATGATGGATCCGGCGCTCAAAGTGAGGTATCCGGCGCTCAAAATGATGGATCCGGCGCTCAAAGTGAGGTATCCCGCGCTCAAAATGATGGATCCGGCGCTCAAAAAAGGTAGGGCACCTGCGTCCAAAGCAAGCGCATCCGCGTCCAAAGTGAGCTATCCTGCGCCCAAAGCAAGCACCCTGGTATTGCATTGGCGTTGAAATGACAGTGTGCTGCCAACTAGTGGCGGCTTTTTAAATTTTATATAATCTACGGTTGTATAATCTTTATACTTGATATACTTTTTATATCGTTATATACTGAAATTAATCAATGGAGGTGGTACCCATTAAAGTATGTCCCTATTTAGAATCGTGTTTCGAAATTTTGGGAAGGCGTTGGAACGGGCTCATTATTCATTACTTGTCGAATTGTCCCGAGTTCACTGCTCACTTTTCCGATATGAAGCGCGACTTGCCTGAAATTACCCCGCGGGCGCTTTCAATGAAATTGACCGAACTCAGCGAACATGGCTTAGTCGTAAAAAAAGTGACAGAAGGAACTCCTGTCATCATTTCGTATCATTTGTCCGAAGCGGGACAACAACTAGCACTAGCCCTGCAACCAATACAGGCTTGGGCACAACGGCATATTGAACTTGATGTATCCGATCATACAAGAGAAAAGGGGAAGTAAAATGGAGAGAAATAATAATATGGTATGTGATATGGAAACAGGTATTTGTGGGCCAGCTGGGGACGACTTGGGTACAATGGAATTCATCGATTTGTCAGCACCGAAAAAAACGATTGACCTTTATTATGTAACCGATCCGATCTGCTCGCATTGTTGGGCATTGGAACCGGTACTCCGAAAATTTGTCCATCAATATGGACATTACTTCAATATGCACACGCTTATGGGTGGATTACTTGAAAAATGGGGGGATGATCCGGTCGATACTGCAAACGGGATATCAGGACCGTCTGATGTCGCTGGTCACTGGAGGGAAGTCGGTGAACATTCGCGCATGCCAATCGATGGCACCGTTTGGTACGATAATCCAATCTCATCTTCTTTCATTCCTTCTCGGGTCTACAAGGTGATTCAAGGAAACCATCCTGAGCTAGCGAATACATTTTTACGCCGGGCGAGGGAAGAACTCTTCGCATTCAATAAAAACATTGCACAAGACGATGTCTTAATCGATATTGTCAATCAAGTTGGGCTGGATGGGGAAGCAATCGTTAAGCAATCCAAGCTTCCGGAAGCAGACACTAAATTACATGAAGACTTCCAGCTCGTCCGCCAGTTAGGTGTCCGTGGATTCCCTACAATCGTCATGATGAATGAAGAACAAAAAGGCGTAAGGATCGTCGGTGCACGAACGTTAGAGGACTATTCGAATGCACTCCAACAATTGTTGCCGGCTGAAAAAATAAAGCCGAAACAGCTTTCCGGGTTGGAGCAATTGATACAACAGGAAAAATTGCTGTTCTCACGCGAAATCGAAGAATATTATTCAATCGAAAAAAGTGAGTTCGACGTTTTCCTCCAAAAAAAATTGCCGCAAGATACTTACACCGTAAGTGAGATTCTTGGTGAAAAATATATTCAACTAACATAATACTAAAAGCGGCTCCTCAATTGGATGCCGCTTTTGTTATGATTTGGCACTTCCGTTTAATTCGAAATGGGAGGGGAATTCTAAGATGGCAGCAATCATGTGGAAGGAGGAGAAGCAGATGAAACAAAATATCGGTACAGTAAATTCAATGGTCAGGATTGCGGGCGGATTGACTATACTTGCATGGTCCATTGCAAAAATGGCTAGGGAAAAACCTTCTAGTGCTCAAATATTCTTTTCAATGATGGGTGCGCAAAAAGTTGCTGAAGGAGTCACGCGATACTGCCCGATGACGGATCTGTTGGAGTAAATAGGTGGAGGGAAAAAAAGAAGTGTGCCGAGTCACAACTTGCACACTTCTTACTTTCCCCAAGCCCATTTTTCTGTCCAAACCTTATTTTTCAAGATCCAATAATTGCTTCTTCATTTCCAAACCACCCCGAAAGCCTGTCAAACTCCCATTTTTCCCGACAACGCGGTGGCAAGGGACGGTAATCAAAAGTGGATTGGCTCCGATTGCAGCTCCGACTGCACGTACAGATTTCGGATTTTGAATCCTTTCCGCTATATCCGAATAGGAAACCGTTTGTCCATACGGTATTTCAAGCAAAGCCTTCCAAACGGATCGTTGAAACGGGGTCCCATGCAGATCTAGTGCTATTGTAAACTCTTTCCGTTTCCCTTCCACGTAGTCAATGAGTTCTCTTGCATAAGGCTCCATGACAGTTCGGTCCTCAAGTAGATGATGCGTAGGAAGTCGTTTCTTCGTCCAATCAGCAAGCTCATCGAATGGTGCGTTGTGTGGCCCTGCATAGCAAAGTCCTTCATTCGTTGCAGCGATGTATATATTCCACTGCCCATAGTTCAACAGCATCCAATAGACGATATCCTCATTGTTTTGCTCCATATGCTCTCCCCCCCCTTCTAGCCTAGTTGTTGTGCTTATTATACCTTCTATTTAGATGTAAAAGATATGCTGCGTACCGCTTGCGTTGATTAAAAGTGTTAAGGAAGGGGTAAAGAATCAAATAGATCGGAGGTCATTTGAATGAAAAAAATTGGTGCATTATCATTTGCCGGTGCGCTATCTCTCATGTTGATCGGCTGTGGTGCGGATGGCCAAAAAGAAAAGCCAACCGCAAAAGAGGAGACTCCTGTGGATGTAAAAGAAGAGACTATAAAAGAGGAGACTCCTGCGGACATGCTGCAAAATATGGATGAACTGGATTATGTAGAATTTGAATTGGAAGTTGAATATGCAGGCGATCACGAGTACGAAGCGGAACTCGAGACGAAAAGCGTAGGCACTGTTATAGCTAAAATTGAAGATGAATTGAATCATGTCAGGAAAGATGGAACAGAGGCATTCGATGAGTTGTATCCTCTTGTTCAAAAGTTGACAATCACACAGCAAACGAACAAGGATGAAGCGATTGCAGAAGTATTGAAAACCTTCAACCTGCCGACTGACTATACAAAATTTGATCTGGAAATCACATTTAATGATGGAACGAAAATAGAATTTGATGACAAAACAAATAAATAAAGCTCTTCTAGCAAACGTGAGTCATATCACGTTTGTTTTTTGTTTGGAGGTAACGGTCGATGAATACTTGCTTATTATTGAAAAATCCGATATTATAGGGGTATAGGGTATGTGAGCGAATCGGAGGTGATACGTATGTCCGAAACGATTAAGAAAACGGTCCAACCGAACAAACAACAGTTGTTAAACCGTTTAAAACGGATAGAAGGGCAAGTGAGAGGCGTTCATCAAATGATTGAGAATGACCGCTACTGCGTAGACATCCTACACCAAATTAGTGCAATTCAATCTGCAATGAACAAGATTTCCCTTGCCCTATTGGAAGATCATACGCATCATTGCGTCGTGAAAGCGATAAAAGGGCAGGATGGCGAGGCGGCTATTCAAGAGCTGATGAGCGTCATGAAAACAATGACCAAATAGTCTAAAAACCAATTTATTGTCATACCTTCGAGGGGTATGGTATATTGAAAATTAGTATGAGTAGGGAGGTTTGTTCAACATGAAAGAAGTGCTAAAAGTAGAAGGCATGTCATGCAATCATTGCGTCAGTTCAATTGAAAATAGCGTAGGAAGCTTAACTGGCGTTTCCGCAGTAGCAGTAGATTTAGGCAAAAAGGAAGTATCTGTCGAGTTTGAAAACGAAGCTACGTTGAAGGAAATCAAAGAAACGATTGAAGACCAAGGCTATGACATCGCTTGATTGAAAGCATTCCGCTTACACCACGTGGGGGTATAGAGCGGTTGGAGAAGGGATTATGCGTCAATCGTATAATCTTTCTTTTTTCAAATAAATGTACCCCCGCTATGTATTGGAGGAATACAGATGGCAACGACAGAAAAGACCTTGAAAATTGACGGAATGACATGTGCTGCATGTGCAAACCGGATTGAAAAAGGATTATCTAAAATAGAAGGCGTAGAAAAGGCGAATGTCAATTTTGCCTTGGAAAGTTCCACTATTCTTTTCGACCCGGAAGTGACAAACGTCGATGAGTTTACATCGAGAATCGAGAAGTTAGGCTTTCATGTCATACACGATAAAGTTGAATTTGACGTCTCTGGCATGTCTTGTGCGGCTTGTGCAACAAAAATTGAAAGGCGCATCAATAAAATGGATGGAGTTTCAAACGCTACGATCAATTTTGCACTTGAAACGCTGACTGTCGACTATGTTAGCGGGCAAACAAGTCCGAATGAAATGATGGCCAATGTGAAGAAAATGGGCTATGAATTAATTCCAAAATCTGATGACAAGGAAAAGTTGGATCATAAGGAACGAGAAATCAAGAACCAATACCGTAAATTCATCTTCTCTGCAATTCTTACCTTGCCGTTATTATGGACGATGGTAGCGCATTTCGAATTTCTATCTTTCCTTTACTTGCCGGCAATCCTTATGAATCCATGGGTACAGCTGGCACTTGCGACGCCTGTCCAATTTATCGTTGGCGCACAGTTTTATAAAGGCGCCTATAACTCATTGAGAAACTTAAGTGCAAATATGGATGTGCTAGTTGCGCTTGGAACGAGTGCTGCCTATTTTTACAGTCTTTACTTAACCTTCGAATGGTTAAACGCGGGTAGTGTCGGTCATCCGGAGCTGTACTTTGAAGCATCCGCCGTCATTATCACACTCATCGTTCTCGGTAAATTATTTGAAGTGCGCGCCAAGGGGAAAACGAGCCAGGCGATTCAAAAACTTCTTGGCTTGCAGGCGAAAACTGCACGAATTCTAAAAGATGGCGTCGAACAAGAGATTCCAATCGAAGAAGTGGTGGCTGGGGACATTATCCTTGTCAAACCAGGTGAAAAAATACCTGTCGATGGAGCAATCATCTCTGGTGAATCGGCAATTGATGAATCGATGATTACAGGAGAAAGTATTCCAGTCGACAAAGTTGTCGGGGACTCCGTTATTGGAGCCACCATTAATAAGAACGGCTCGTTGCAAATTAAAGCGACGAAAGTCGGGAAAGATAGCGCGTTATCGCAAATTGTCAAAGTGGTTGAAGAAGCGCAAGGCTCAAAAGCGGAAATTCAGCGGTTGGCGGATAAAATATCAGGCATCTTCGTTCCTATTGTTGTAGGAATTGCAATACTGACGTTCTTCATCTGGTATTTTGTCGTAACCCCAGGCGATTTCCGATCATCACTCATTCCGACCATTTCCATTTTAGTTATTGCATGTCCGTGTGCGCTCGGTTTAGCAACACCGACGTCCATCATGGCTGGTTCAGGTAGAGCCGCTGAAATGGGATTGCTTTTTAAAGGTGGCGAGCACCTTGAAAATACCCGCTCCATTGACACGGTCGTCTTAGATAAAACAGGAACCGTTACAAAAGGTGAGCCTGCATTAACGGATGTTATCGTTTCTGAAGGGTTTCTGGAACATGACATGTTGCGATGGGTTGCATCGGCAGAGAACCAGTCCGAGCATCCGCTGGCACAGGCGATTGTAACGGGTGTCAAAGAAAAAGGCATTGAATTGATTGAACCAGAAGCTTTCAAAGCGCTCCCCGGATATGGAATTGAAGCGGAAGTTGACGGGAGGCATCTGTTTGTAGGAACGCGAAGATTAATGCGCAGCCGTGACGTGGCCCTTCACGATAGTGAATCCATAATGGAGAAGATGGAGAATGAAGGGAAAACAGCGATGCTCATTGCAGTTGATGGAAAACTCGCGGGTGTTGTGGCGGTTGCGGATACTGTGAAGGAAACGTCCAAAGAGGCGATCCGGAGAATGCAGGAACTCGGCCTCGATGTCATTATGCTGACGGGGGATAATCAACATACTGCAGAAGCGATCGGGCGGCAAGTTGGATTGACACATATCATCGCAGAAGTTCTTCCTGACCAGAAAAGCGATAAAATCCAGCAATTGCAAGCCGAAGGGAAGAAAGTCGCGATGGTCGGCGACGGCATCAATGACGCACCGGCACTTGCTATGGCGGATATAGGAATGGCTGTTGGGACAGGGACGGATATTGCGATTGAAGCGGCTGACATTACGTTAATGCGCGGCGATCTGAACAGCGTTGCAGATGCATTTATTATGAGTCGGAAAACGATGCGCAACATTAAGCAGAACCTGTTCTTCGCCTTTTTCTACAACACGATCGGCATACCAGTAGCCGCAGTTGGCCTGTTAGCCCCTTGGGTGGCGGGTGCCGCTATGGCATTCAGCTCGGTATCGGTCGTACTGAATGCGCTTAGGTTGCAGCGGGTGAAACTGTAATAGTATAAACACAAAACAAAGCCCATCCAGTCACGGATGGGCTTTTCAATTTGTTATTGTATGATGCTTTTGACAGCCTTCGACATCGTTGCGCCATCCGTTTTACCGGCAAGGAGCGGTTTTGCAATTTTCATCGCGTCACCCATATTCATTCCTTGAGCAACACCTGCCTCTGTCAGCAAAGCTTTCACTTCTTCCTCGCTTAATTGCTTCGGTAAGAATGATTTGAGCAATACCAATTTCGCTTTTTCCTGTCCAATCAAATCCTCGCGCTGTGCTTTCTCTGCACCTTCTAGCGCTTGGTTCGTCTGTTTGATCTCACGGTTTACGATTGCGATTTCCTCTTCCTCTGTCAACACGGAGCCTTTCTCTTTTTCAGCTGAGTCAAGTGCGGACTTCAACAGCGTCAGCACACCTTTGGAGAGGACGTCCTTCTCTTTCATTGCCTGTTTCAGTTGTTCGAACACAGTTGTTTTTAACATCGTTCAAATCGCCTCTTTTCATTCATCGAATGCATTAACCCACTCGAATTTGTGTAATGATTATAACGAAGGTGGACTTTAAAATGCAACTCTTGGGAGCGCGCCTCACTCCGGTTAAGTCGGATGGGGCGCGCTATTTAAGTTGCAAGCGGCTGATAAATAATTACTATTGAATAAATAATTAATTACTTTAAATGTCTTCTATCCATCCGATAAATGAATCGTAGTGGAATCGGCTATCAATAATTAATAGGAGATGGAAGGCATGTTTAAAAGTATTAAAAGTAAATTGTTGTTCTCTTTTTCATTAGTGATTTTATTAGTGCTCGTATACGGCATTTATAATATTTACGTAGTGATGCAAAGTAACGAACAAGCAAGGAATATAGTGGAGAAAGAGCTTCCATTGTTAATTGCCCATGACAAGATGGCGTTAACGATGGCTAACCGTATTTCGACAGCCCGGGGGTATGTCTTATACGGAGGAGATTTTAAGGAGAGGTTCAATGAGTATACCGAGAGTGGAAAGCAAAATGAAAATATCATCCGTGGAATCCATGAAACGGAAGAGTTCGACCGGCTGATCGAGCAAACGATAGCTTGGAGAACGATCATCAGTGAAGACGTGTTTGCTGAGTATGACAAAGGCAACAAGGAGCTGGCGCTACGAAACTTAGAGCGGTCAACTCCGATGGTTCGTGAAATTATGGCAGGCTATGAAAAATTGGCAGCGAATTATGAAGCGAATATTAATGCGGCAGAAGCGGATATTATCGCAGGCGGAGAAATGACGCTTAAGATTGTGTCCGTTGTGACGGTTTTAGTCATTTTATTAAGCATAGCTGCAGCACTATTCACTGCCGATCAAATTACAAAACCGATTAAGATGGTAATGAATCGCATGTCGGAGATGGCTAAAGGCGATTTAAGCGGTGAAAATATGAAGACAAAAGCCAAGGATGAAATTGGCCAGCTTGTCCATGCGGCAAATGAGATGAGCCATAATACCCGCAATTTATTGAATACGATTAATGATATTTCAAGCTCTGTAACAGCCCAAAGTGAAGAGCTGACGCAATCCGCGAACGAAGTGAAGTCTGCTACAGACCAGGTTGCAATGACGATGTATGATCTGGCGGAAGGTGCAGAGTCGCAAGCGACACAAGCGGGTCATTTATCTGACTTGATGGATTCGTTCGTTAATCGAGTGGAAGAGGCGGATGAAAAAGGTGGGCATATTCAAGTTGCTTCGACAAAAGTGTTGGATATGACTTCGGAAGGCCGCCGTCTAATGGATCTCTCCAATGAGCAAATGGGGAGAATCGATAAAATCGTACAATTCTCTGTTGAAAAAATCCAAGGTTTGGACGCACAATCCCAGGAAATATCGAAATTGGTCGTCGTCATCAAAGACATTGCCGACCAAACGAATTTATTGGCTCTGAATGCAGCTATCGAAGCGGCGAGGGCAGGCGAACACGGCAAAGGATTCGCAGTTGTAGCCGAAGAAGTAAGAAACTTAGCAGAACAAGTTTCTCACTCGGTCACTGACATTACAAAAATTGTAGGTGACATTCAATCCGAATCCAGTTCCGTGGCAACATCCCTATTGGAAGGATACGGGGAAGTGGAGAAAGGAACGGAACAAATTACACAGACGAGCCAAACATTCAACGATATTAATGATGCTGTGACTGATGTGGCAACGCATATTACAACGATTTCAAACAATCTATCCGAAATGGTTTCCCGCAGTCAGGAAATGCGCGGCTCTGTAGAAGAAATTGCTGCCATCACTGAGGAAAACTCTGCAGGCATTGAACAAACATCTGCTTCAGCCCAACAGACAAATAGCTCAATGGAAGAAGTGGCAATGAGCTCAGAGCAACTATCTAAATACGCTGAAGAACTCAATCGACACGTCCTTCAATTTAAATTGTAAACAAGAAAGGGGCTGTTCCAGAAATTATGTGGAACAGCCCTTTTTAAATAAAGTCAGATTTTCTTCACAAACTCGGACTTCAATTGCATTGCGCCGAATCCGGGGATTTTGCAATCGATATCGTGATCGCCTTCAACCAGCTTGATGTTTTTCACGGTCGTCCCCATTTTGACGACGTTTGAGCTGCCTTTCACTTTTAAGTCTTTGATGACCGTAATCGTATCGCCATCGTTCAATTCATTTCCGTTCGCATCACGCACGACAGCCTTTTCAGCCTCGGCCTCCTGGGATTCCAGCGTCCACTCGTGTGCACATTCAGGGCAAACAAATAGATTTCCATCTTCATATGTGTATTCGGAATTACATTTTGGGCAGTTTGGTAAATTATTCATGACTTGATTCCTCCATCTGATAGTATCAATCATACTATAGCAAAGAACAGAATTAATCCAAGTGTGCGAGGGCAAAAGTCCTAAAGCGAGCATAATTGCTCGAAACTCGCTCAAAACTAAACTGTATTTGTATAAATCTCAAGTATTTGCTATATTATAAGCAATATGGAATCACTGATGTGGCCAAGTAGATGAAAATTGTGAAACAGAAAGTATGGCGATTGCTGAGAGCTATACCACCGCTTTTCATTGAACCCTACCACGGAGATGTCATGCAAACATGACCGGGTCGTTTTCGTTATCAAACGTTCGAGGGCTTAGCTTTGCTAGGCCGAATGAAGGTGGTACCACGTCTATCCAGCGCAAAGACGTCCTTATATTAGGACAGCTTTGCGCTTTTTATTATGTATAGGGAGGAAATCAAGATGAGTAATCAGAAGAACGATTTTTCAAAATGGTATATCGATACGATCCAAAAGGCGGATTTAATGGATTATACACCTGTGCGTGGATGTATCGCATTTAAACCGGACGGCTACGAAATTTGGGAGCATATCCAAGCTGAAATGGACAAGCGTTTCAAGGAGACGGGCCACCGCAATGCGTACTTCCCGATGTTGATTCCTGAGTCGTTCTTCCAGAAGGAGAAGGATCATATCGAAGGGTTCTCTCCTGAGCTGCCATGGGTGACAGAAGCTGCAGGCGAGAAATTGGAAGAGCGTCTTGCATTGCGTCCGACATCCGAGACGATGATCGGCCACTTGTATTCCGATTGGATCAAAAGCTACCGTGACCTTCCGGTGTTGATCAACCAATGGGCAAACGTCTTCCGTTGGGAGAAGAGAACTCTGCCTTTCATTCGTACATCCGAGTTTTTATGGCAGGAAGGGCATACAGCGCATGCCGATGAAGAAGAGGCGCGCGAAGAGACGATGCAAATGCTGAACATTTACAAAGAAGTCGTGGAAGGGCTATTAGCCATTCCTGTCTACGACGGTCAAAAAACGCCATCCGAGCGTTTTGCAGGCGCGGTCGATACGTATTCGATCGAAGCGATGATGAAGGACGGGAAAGCGGTGCAAGCGGGTACGTCCCACTATTTAGGGACGAAATTCGCGGAAGCATTCGACATCAAATATTTGACGAAAGAAAACCGTCACGAGTTTGTTCATACGACATCATGGGGAACTTCGACACGCTTGATTGGCTCTGTCATTATGGTCCACGGCGACGAGCAAGGACTTGTATTGCCTCCGCGCATCGCACCTACGCAAGTTGTCCTGATTCCGGTAGGTCCTTGGAAGAAGAACCCTGCAATCATGGAGAAGCTGGATGAAGTGTTTGCCGAGTTGAAAGCGAAAGGCATCCGCGTGCGTCTTGATGATTCCGATCAGTCACCGGGCTTCAAATTCAATGAGTGGGAGCTGAAAGGCGTGCCGGTCCGCGTTGAGCTAGGGCCACGTGATTTGGAGAACAATCAGGCGTTGATGAAGGCGCGTGATGAAGACGAGAAAGTCGCTGTCGAATTGGCAAATATCGTCGAAAGCATTGAGCAGGAATTACAAACGATGCAAACGCGTCTTCTTGAAAAAGCGCGTGCATTCCGTGCAGAGCATTCCCACACGCATATCGACACAATCGAGGAGCTGTCCAAGCATATCGCTGATTCTGCGGATAAGGGCGAAATCCCTGGTTGGATCCTTGCCGGCTGGTGCGGCGATGACGCGTGCGAGGAGCAAGTGAAGGAAGAGACGATGTTCACGACGCGCAACATCCCGTTCAATCCACCGGCTGAAAAGTCGACTTGCATCAATTGTGGAAAAGAATCGAAACATACGGTTTGGTTTGCGAGAGCATATTAATCCGATTGCATGAATTAAGCTGCCGCCCTGGAGAATGGGTGGCAGCCTTTTTTATTATAACGATAGCAAAAACTGTCCGATAAATGGTCGAACGATGATAACCCTCCGAGAGTCGGTGATAACTCATGCTAAAGACTCCCGTTGCTCCCCATAAAAATGCACCCACGCTTCGTGGATACCCCCCGCACAGTTTTCATTTGCACGGAAGAGATTTTCACACGGTTCCATCTTCAACAATTCGGGCTGAGCATTGCCGACGATGACGGAAGGGTAGCCGAGGGAAAGCATGTCTTGATCATTGCCCGAATCTCCTGCAATGAGCAGCTTGACGCCATCCATCGCATACTGTTCGAGAGCATATTCCAACGCGTTCCCTTTGCCAGCTCCAAAAGGAAGTACGTCAATATCCCGGTTCGAGCTGAAGATGAACGTATGGGAGATTGCTTCGTCCTCAAGGGTCTTCTTGAATTCATTCACTGCGCCTACGTCTTCTGAAACAGTGAATGAAACACGTCGATCATCTGGAAGCTCCTGTCTTTTCAAAGCCGGAAAGGAAGCTGCAATTTCTGCAATTTTATCGGGCTGCCAATCCTCCTGCATACGCGCTTTCCAATCAAGATCTTCAACGAGCTCGTCAGACTGATACATGGACGTACCGACATCCGCTATGAGCAGATCGGGCATGGGCAGACCTTCTTCCGCGATAAGTGATTTGGCGGAAGAGAGATGCCTTCCGGTCACGTAGACGAGCCCAACTTCATCCGGCGAGTCGTCAAAGAACTGTAGCAACCGCCCTAGAGCTTCCTCATCGCCTACAAACGTTCCGTCCAAATCAGTCGCCAACAAGTATTTTTTGTTTTTCAAACATGACCACCTCATACAATCCATCCATTTTCTTGGAGACAGTGTCCCAATCGAATTCACGTCGTGCATAGGCAGCAGCGCGCCGTCCGAGGGAGCGGGCAAATTCACGGTTCGCCGCAAGCAGTTTCATGGCGAATGCCAAATGTTCATGGTTTTCCTTTTCAATATGGATGCCCGTCTCCCGGTGGCGGACAACGTCCTGTAAACCTCCTACTTTCGAAGCGATGACAGGGCTGCCGCATGCTTGCGCTTCCGCAGCGACCATTCCGAACGATTCGTACGTAGAAGGGACAATGACAGCGGTCGCTTCATTGAAAAGGTCCGCCAATTGGCGTTGGGTACGAGCCCCGATGAATTCGACATGCCGTTCCAATCCCTTAACCGCCTTTTTTAATTTCGGATCAGTCGGCAGTTTCTTTTGCATATCAATTTTATCCGGGTCTCCTCCTGCAATGACGAGCTTCGCGGATGGCGGCAGCTCATGCCGTTCCACTAATAGTCTGAAGGCTTTAAGAAGAGTGTAGATCCCTTTCGTCTTTTCAAGCCTTCCGGCAAATGCGAAATAAGGCTGCATCTTCTCTTCTTGGAGAGATGGCTTGAAGTTCTTGTCAACCCCTATGGGAATGACTTTGATGGGGGAAGGGTCTGCAACGAAGCTATGAATCAATTTTCTTTCAGAAGTAGTCGTAGCGACTACATTGTCGGCTAACTGCAAAATCAATTGTTCAGCCGCCATTCGTTTTTCCTCGCGGATACCGGTCGCTTGCTCTTTCGCAACGGCCAAAGAGTGGGAAGTGTGTATCCAAGGTATTCCGTAATCCTCAGCCACTTTCGCACCGAGGAGTCCAGATAGCCAATAATGGGTGTGCATCACGTCGTAAGACGACAAATCGATGCGAGAACGTATTTCATCATAAAAATCGAACAACATGCCGTAGAGGTCGCTCTTCGGCACATATCCCTTCATACCTGCAGCAACGCGGATCACCCGGCAGCGTGAACCGAATTGTTCGATCGCAGAAGCTTTCGCATCTGCCCAATGGGTAATGACATCCACTGTATGCCCTCTTTTATCCAATGAAAGTGCCAATTGCTTGACGTAATTATTTTGTCCACCTGCCTGTTCGCCTCCAAGCGGTGCAAGTGGATCGCCGTGGTCAGAAATGAATACTATTTTTTTCTTCATATTTATCTCCCCTTCGAAGATGCCAGAAGTATGATGGTATCTAATGTTTTTATTTACCCATGATGTGAAATAGTAAACATAAGTTAGTTAGTAATATTGATGAAATAATAAACTCCTCCTGAGTCTGAAATCAGGAGGAGCGTAAATTTGTTAGTTTGAAATTGTATTTTCCATAACGTTCAATAATTCTTCTGCAGCCATTGTCCGCTCGCCGCCACCTTGGACAAATGCATCATTTCCGCCACCTTTACCGTGGAGAAGTGGCAATACTTTCGCCGAGATTAGTTTCATGCTTGTCCCTGCGGATGCACCCCTCGCCGCCACAAACTGGAGGCGATCTTCACTCTCAGCGACGAAAAGGGCGATGATCGAATCATCTTCTGCTACAATCATCCGTGCCAATTTTTGCAGCTCTTGCACAGTTCTATCGGTGAATGAAGCTTTTACAATGCTGCCATTTTTATTGTTCAACAAGTTTTTCATCTCGAACGAGAGCAAGTCTTCCTTTGCCTTTTCCAGCGATTTTTCCAATGTGTGATGCGAAGTCAAAAGCCGCTCAATCGCATTGCTGACACCATCTTCAGGAGCGCTTAGCAATTTGGAGGCGGCCGACAACTCTTCATGCTTCCGATGCAGCTGCTGTAGAACCCGGCCACCGCAAGCGAAATGGACTCGGACTTTCCGTTTCTGTTTTTCCGTAGAGATTATTTTCAGCAATCCAACTTGTCCGGTTGAAGATGGGTGGGTGCCTCCGCATCCGTTAAAATCGAAATCCGGGATGATGACAAGCCTGATTTCATCCGTTACAGCCAATTGCTTACGCAATGAAAACTTGGAAAGCTCATCCTCCGTCACCCATTTCGTTTCAATCGGGCGGTTCTCCAAAATGATCCCGTTTGCGAGCTTTTCCGCAGCCGTCAATTGCTCAGCCGTCACGTCTTCTATGTCCAAGTCGATGGACACAAGGCCTTTGCCGAGATGAAAGCTAACTGTCTGAAACCCGAAGAGCCGGACAAAAGCTGCTGTCAAAATATGCTGCCCCGTATGCTGCTGCATATGGTCAAACCGGCGTTCCCAATCGATCGCCCCTTCCACATCCATTTTGGAATGAAGTACTTCGCTAAGGAAATGGCGGACTTCACCGTCAACTTCCTCTACATCGATCACTCGAACTCCTTCAATCGTTCCCGTATCATGCGGCTGCCCGCCGCCGGTCGGATAGAATGCTGTGTTGCTCAATACGACATATGGGCGCCCCTCAGAATCTACCCCGTTCCCGACAATACGTGCTTTGAACGTCTTTTTATAGGCATTTTGATAATAAATACGATCCTTCAACATATTACCGTCTCCTAGCGTGGATAGTTTATCAATAGTGTACAACAAATAGAAAAAGGCTTCCCACTTATTTTAGTGAGAAGCTCCGTTCATTTTTTTCGCGAAAGGAGAGGATCCTTTCCACTAACAAATCGTATTTGTCTTTCCACAATATTCTCATTGCCAATGTCAGGAACAATAGAGACCCTAAGAGAATCAATGAAACGATACTCGTTATTTGAAAGAAAATCATCTCTTTGAATCCGCCAAGTCCGATGGAAATGAGTATACTACTGACAAAAATTATCAAACAGATAGGCAGTAGCTGGATAAATATATCACAGTTCCTTTTTTTAAGAAATTTCATCGTGAACGGCGTAATGAATGCAATCAGAGTTATATATAATAAAACGATCAGCGTATCGATGACGATCATAAAAATATCCATGTTCAGTGTCCCCTTTGCTATCTACTAATGCAATCTATACCCTATATTCTTATAACATATGCATAAGAGCAGGCGAAACTACTTTTATACCTATAAAAAAAGAAGGGGATTAAAGGATCCCCCTCTCAGACTCCGTTCATTCGATAATTTCAAAGCTCTGTAGCATATGATAGAACCTCGCGCCGTGACCTTCCGCCGCTTCAAGGAAATATTTCTCGGTAATGACAAAGCTTCCATCTTTGCCGTTACTAATGACGTACACATCAATGACCTTTCCGTCCCATGTTGATTCGGTCAGACCATGCAGCCAGAATCCTTCGACCGGTTCCGACACAGTTTCGACATTCCGCAGATCCGGGAATTCGACCTTTAACTTTTCCTCAATCTCCTTCACAAGCGTTTCCGGTTTATCGGTTGGATATTGTTTAATTTCCATACTCACTTCCGGATATTTCTCTGGAAGAGGTTCAATGGTTGTAATGATGTCGGCTTCTTCCCCTTTGATCATTTTATAGCGGGATTCATCCACGTAGATGATGTACTCAGAATCTTTCCCTTCATTCAGATGGACTTCCGTAGGCTCGTCTTGACCTTCAATGCTTTGGATAATCTCTTTTTCAGGGACGAACATATCCTTGATGCCTTTGATCAGCGCAAGGCCAGGGTCCGTCTGTAAAGTGAACGCAAGGACGAGTGCCACCGCTGCAATGAGCATTGCGGGCATCCATCGTTTTTTTCTTCTCATTGTTGTCCTGCTCCCTTCAAATAGTTCCTCGTTGATTTCATTCCAAATATCATCCTTCAGGTCATGCACATCTGCATCGGTATGTTGCTCAAGCTCCGACTTTATCCGATCGTCAAATTTGCTCATCAGGACATATCCTCCTCTCGAGTGGGCTCCAGTTGCTCTTTCAACCGCTTTCTTCCTTTGAACAATCGCGACTTTACGGTGTTTTGATTCAACCCTAAAATGTCCGCAATCTCTTTTTCGGAAAATCCTTTAATATACTTCAAGATTAGCGGAATACGATGGGAATCATCCAATGCTTGAATGATATCGTAAAGCTCCGTCAATTGATCGAACGATTCCTCTGCAAGGGAAGAATCGTTTTCAAGCGTTTCGATATTCGAAAGGGGGGATTCCTTCTTCATTAAACGAAGACATTCATTCGTCAATATCCGATAAAACCAAGGGTCGAACGGCAATATCGGCTTGTAGTTGCCGATTTGCCGATACACCCGGATGAACGTTTCCTGCACCGCATCTTTCGCCATCTCTCGGTTGCGGGTGATTGCGCTTGCTGTCCGGATTGCCGGACCCGCATACGCTTCATAAAATTGACGGAATGCGGCTTGGTCGCCCGCCCGTATTTTCCGAACCCACTTTTCCTGCTGCACGCGGCACACTCCTTTCAGAACAACTTAGTTTGTTGCTTTCACTATATATACCCTCAGGTTTGCCGAAAAGTTTTCGGGGAAACAAAAAACCACATCACTTATTAACGTGATGTGGAAACTGACTCAAGTGTTTTTCAATCGGATTCGTCTGTTGGCAATGCTTGGTAACATCATTCCGACCAAGATGATCATAATGCCTGTAATTTGCAAGAGGGTCATATGCTCATGCAATAAAATCATCGAGACAGTTACCGCGACTGGCAGTTCGATCGCGCTTAAAATCGAAGCCATTCCTGTACCGACTTTCGGAATGCCAATGGAGAAGAGCAGGATTGGCAAAATGATGCCGAACACCCCTAAAATCAAACCGTATATCCATAAGCCGTTTAGCAATGTGCCGTCCCAGACAATTTGCGGCTCTTGGAAGAAGGTGATGGCGACAGCGGCGAAGAAAGACATGAACAATAGCCTTGTTAGCATATCCATCCCTTCCACTTGCCGCTGATTCACCATGAGAAATGCCGAGAAACTGACTGCCGAAACCAGTCCCCAAGCCCATCCTTGCCAAGGGATACCGCTTAAATCGGCATCGATGACACCTGCTGCAAAGATTGTGCCTCCGAATAAAAACAGTAATGAAATGACTTCGATCCGTTTTGGCAAACGCCGACGGGCGATACAATCCAAAAGCATGCCGATCCAAGTGAATTGAAAAAGCATGACGACGGCGAGGGAAGCAGGCATCAAACTTACCGCTTTCCCATAGACGGTTCCTGTGATTGCTGTTAATAAACCGGCGATCACAAGCGTAAAACCACCACCGAACTTCGGAAGTGTCCGACGGGTGAATAGAAAAATGAGTGCGGCTAATAGAAAGCCAGTATAGTATTGACTCGTCACTGCTTGGGGTGCTGTAAACCCGTCCGCGATGGCCAATTTAATAATCGTTGAAAGAATTCCATAGCTGCACGCCCCAAGAATGACGAACAGCGGATACATCCATGGTTTCATCTTACGTCCTCCAGTTCAAGCAATAGTATAACACGGACAGGAAGAATCCAGACGGGGAGTCGACCGGCAGGACTATGTTAGCCGTCCATAGCAAGTGGTCCCGCGTCCAAAGCGAGTGGTCCCACGTCTAAAGTGAGCGTTCTCGCGCCCAAAGTGAGCTGTCCCGCGTCCAAAGCGAGCGTTCCCGCGTCCAAAGCAACCCGCCCGCCATTGCGAATGTCTTTTTTTTGAAAAAACATTAATTTGTTATATACAACGTATAACAAGCGTGTTATATTATACCTATAACAAAAAGAGAGGTTGTGTTGTTCATGGCTGAGCTTGCGAACATACCTTGGAGTCTCGTTTTGCCGGTACTTGTACTTCAATTGATCCTGATGGTTGTCGCTTTGGTTGATGTCATCCGTCATCAACGGACGAATGGGCCATTCATCATGTGGATTTTCATCATATTGCTCCTCGGTCTCATTGGACCGATTTTGTATTTCATCTTCGGGAGGAAGCAAGCATGACGCAATTGCTTCAAGTGAGTGATCTATCGAGGATTTATGGGAGTCACAAAGCCGTGGATTCAATCACATTCGAATTGGCGGAAGGGACATCAACAGCATTGATCGGGCCGAATGGGGCTGGGAAAACGACGTCCTTGTCGATGCTAGCTGGACTTGTCGCTCCTACTAGTGGATCCATTTTATTCCGAGGGAAGCCGAAGCCGGATATCCGGGCTTCCATCGGATACCTTCCTCAATACCCGAAATTCTTCCCTTGGCTGACAGCACTTGAATTCACGGAGATGGTTGCTGTGTTAAGTGGTGTCGAAAAGAGACAGGCGTTGTCCGAAGCTAAAAAGACTCTCGAATTTGTCGGCTTAGGTGACGCGATGAAGAAAAGAACGGGAACATTTTCAGGAGGGATGAAACAACGGCTTGGTTTGGCACAGGCGATTGTCCATGGGCCGGAGCTGCTGCTGTTAGATGAGCCTGTATCGGCGCTTGACCCGGTCGGGCGGCGGCAAGTGATGAATTTATTGAAGGAGCTTCAACAGAAAACGACAATTTTATACTCGACTCATATTTTGAATGACGCGGAAGAGATGACAGATCAGCTGTTATTCTTGCGAAAAGGAGTCCTTGTCGAAAACGGGTCGCTTGAGACGATTCGTGAAAAATATGCCAATCCCCGTATACTAATTGAGTTTGAGGCGGTCGAAGAAGCGGAGAGGTTTACCGCTATTTCACCATGGACAGCTGAAAAAGAGAAGAAACAAGTATCTATTGACGCTGTGAATGAAAGTGTCGGAACGCCTGAAGTCATCGCGTTGCTGCATAATGAGTCCCTCCGTGTTCGGAAGGTGGAATTGCAGACTGCAAGTTTGGAGGAAATCTTCATGAAAGTGGTGGTGGAGGAGTGAGCAGCCTACATGTATTATTGCGCAAGGAATGGCGAGAAAACATCCGTAATTTCAAGCTGTATTGGATTCCGATCGTGTTTGTCATCTTCGGAGTGATAGAGCCGATTACGAACCATTTTCTCCCTGAGATTATGAAAAGTGTCGGGAATCTGCCGGAAGGGGCGGAATTCGCTTGGCCAGAATTCCGTGGGGAAGATATCTTCGTATCATTGATGGGCCAATACCAGATGATCGGCATCCTCATCATCATCCTCGCTTTCATGGGATCCATTTCAGGTGAACGGAAAACAGGGACAGCGACGCTTCTGTACGTGCGGCCTATGTCATTTAGTCAATACTTCCTTAGTAAATGGATTGTTGTCAATGCGATTGTTTTAGCGAGTGTTTGGTTAGGTTTTTTGGCGGCATGGTATTATATCCGCATTTTGTTCAATTCGGTGGCAGCAGGGGAAGTCTTTGCGTTTGTAGGGATTTATAGTTTGTGGTTGGTTTTTGCTGTGACTGTTGTCCTTGCGTTAAGCGCTTGGTTGCCAACAGGAGCGGTTGCAGGGCTTTCCATCTTAGTCTTGATCGTTTTCCAAATCATAGACGGCGTAGTCGGCACGTACTGGACAGTGTCACCATGGAAATTAAGCGCATATGCACCGAATGCATTCGGCACATTCGCAGATCAATCAGCCTATTGGATGAGTGTTGGACTTACAGTCATCCTCATCATTTTGCTTGTCCTCTTAGGTATGTATATGTCTAAAAAGAATGCAGCCAAGACACTCGTCTGATCAATATCTGACATTTCCCGGGGAATATCGACAGACAATGACATGAATGAAAAAAGTAGAGGTTAGGATTTTAACCCACCTCTACTTTTTCACGTTTACTTATATTTTTCTTCGCTGGAAGAACGGCTTTTCGTTTCACGGTGATGCTCTTCCTCATGTTCTTCCAATCTTACATCCTCCAATGGGATCGAATCGACGTTCTGCATATCTTCGTGCATATCATAGATGCTTTCTTTGTCAGTCGGCAAGTTTTCCGGGTTGTCCATGAAAGGGCCATTGGCGTCTTTCCGATCTTCTTCCGTAAAAGTCTTCTTCTTTTCCAAGTGAAAGCACTTCCTTTCTGTTATTAATCTATTCACGCGATTTCAAGAGACTAAACATGGCCACAACAAATGACATGTGTGTTCAGTTGATTTCAAGGGTAGAGTAATGAAAACCAAATGAAAAAGGAGTGTTTACATGGAGAAAAGATATGTCGGTAGGCGCGAAGACGTAGAAGCTAGAGAGAGTGAAGACACAGATAGGGATAGCAGGGCACAAATGACGGACAGCGGTGAAGTTTTATCAGGTGACGACATCTTGCAGCCTAGGGATGACAATGCTGGAACAGTACCGCGGATCAACACCGACCATTTATAATGAAAGGAAGGCTGCCTCCTAGGAGACAGCCTTCCTTTCCACCACGTTAGCGGCGCTCATTCTTATAGTTGCCGAAACGGTCCTTGAATTCGCCGATTTCCTGTTGTGCTTCGCCTTTCAATTTATCCAATTTACCTTCTGCCTGCAGCATGGCATCGTCCGTTGCATTGCCGAATTGGTCTTTTGCTTCACCTTTGACTTTATTCACGGCACCCTTGAACTTTTCCGAGTATCCTCTTTCTTTCATAATAAAACCTCCTCAAAGAGTAGTAGTTTTTCAATACCCCGTAGGGAAAAAAGACAAACGTCTAGACTTTAACAGCCCAAAATTCCAACGTGCAAGAGGGGAAAGTCCTTAAAAATTATGACGAAACTTTGGATAAACTTACCTGTTTTCGTATTTGAGTGCTTTATATAATAGATGTATACATATGCATTTCTTGGAGGAGATGGAATGATAAGAAAAGGTCGTTTTGCAGTCTGGAACGGTAAAGAATATCCCATCGTATCCCAGCGACGTAACTATTATTTGCAGTCTGGGAGTCCGGGAGATAAGGAAATTGGATTTGTTGAAATGGGCACGAGTGGTCATTTATTCAAGGAAGTGAATATGGAAGAATTGGAAGACGCCTACGAAGTGTTCCCATATGCCATGCTGTCGGGATATCGCTTTGCGGTGGAGAGCTTCGAGAAGGAGACCGGCATGGTGACGTTTGTGACGAATAACCCTTTTGCCCAAAAGAAAGTTGCTGTCAGCCCTTACGGCAAAGATGGGTTTCGAATTGATCTTCCGGTGGGCGAAGTTACAATCTTGGAAGATCGTATTCCTATACTAGGATTTGAAGAATGAATTATCGCTGTCTATAGTAAACGAAAATGGCCAGAATGATTCCCTTTCCGCGGGAGTTTCTGGCCATTTTTAACCTAACTATAACTACTTTCAAATGAAAGAATCTTCTATTTTCCCTCATATATAATTTTAGTAATAACCGTTAGTCTATACAAAACGTCGTCAAACTCGGAAGGTGTCCCCCGTCCGTCCGTGTTATTTGAAATGAAGTAAAGTGACTCCCCGTCTGAATAGACATCCCGTATACGACCATATCCTTCGATGTTCTGAACTATCTCCATCGCTTCCGGGTCGAACACTAAAATAGCTTCTCCCCTAAGTGCCGCGATGTAAAGTAGACCGTTGTGGAACGTCATCCCGGACGGAGCCCACGTCTCGTTTACCCCAGAAGTAAGCAAAGGGGAACGCATGCCTTCCTTGCTCTCATTCCCTTCGATTTCCGGCCACCCATAGTTCCCGCCTTGTTCAATCATGTTGATTTCATCGTTTGCAGATTGTCCATGCTCCGATGAATAAAGTTCTCCTTCCAAATTCCATGCAAGCCCTTGGGGATTTCGATGACCCAAACTGACAATGCTGAAACTGCCATCCACCTGGAGTTTCAAAATTTTTCCGTTGAATGAATTCGGGTCTTGTGCATTTTCAGGAGCAGCCCCGTCACCAATAGTGGCAAATAGAGTTCCTTCAGGAGATAGCGCAAGCCGCCCTCCATGATGGACACGCCCCGATTCAATATGATCCAGTAGTATCTCTTTCTCATGCCATTCCCCGCCTTCGCGGACCAGTGTCACAATCCGATTGACAGGCTGACCATCAAAGTCGTACGTGTAGTAGGCATAGGCAAGAGAAGATTCATTGAAATCCTCACGAAGGACGAACCCTAGCAACCCTGCTTCCGCTGCAGACGATAATGGCTTTGATAAGAAAACCTCTTCCCGAGTCGTCCTTCCATCCTTTTCAATCCGCACAATTGCCCCGTTCCGTTCCGATATGAAGAATGTTTGTCCGTCCGAAGCGATGGACCAAGGGGATTCCAAATTAGTTGCTATTTTCGAGGTAACATATAAGCCATTGTCCTCTTTTCCCATTGATGAACACCCAACAAGCCCAAGAATGAAGAGTAAAAATACAAGCCGTTTCATACTACACCCCTTCCAAAAGTATTCCATTTGAATATAATATACCGCATTCGAATAATGTTTGACGATTCTGTATGAAATGAATGGTAATACGGCCATGCTTTGTACTAACTACGGGAGGAGGATGAAATATGACAAACGAGAAAAAAGGATTATCAAGACGTGATTTCCTGAAAACGACAGGAATTGCAACTGGAGCGTTGGTCGGCGGGGGAGTGATTGGTGGTCTGATCGGATACAACGCCAAAAAAGACGGAAAAACGACAACTGATACAAATGCCGTAGGAGGACATGAAGCTGCCGCCGTCAGAGGGTTGATGTTCTTCACAAATCAGCAGGACTTCCATGTACTTTCCCAAGCTGTTGAACGGATTTTTCCGGAGGATGATCTTGGGCCGGGAGCAATCGGTCTCGGCGTTCCTTATTTCATAGATAACCAGCTGGCGGGAAATTACGGCAGCAACGCACGCGAATATATGCAAGGTCCATTTTTTGCGGGTGAAGCAACGCAAGGCTATCAAAGTAGGTTGACACGGGCAGAGATTTTCCGTCAAGGGATCGCAAGAATGGAAGAAGAGGCGCAGAAACGCTATCAAAAAGGATTTGCTGAGCTGGATGGCGGACAAATGGACGAGATCCTCACTTCATTCCAAAAAAACGAAGTGGAAATGAAAGGAGTTAGTTCTGAATTCTTTTTCCGGCTACTTCGCCAAGCGACGTTGGATGGAGCTTACGCCGATCCAATCTATAACGGCAATGCGAATATGGATGGCTGGAGGATGAAAGGGTTCCCTGGACATCAAATGGCATATATCAATGTAATTGAAGAAGAGAAGTTTCAAAAGATTGAACCAAAATCGATCAGCAGCATGCAACATTGACGGAGGGAAGAAATATGGCTAAAACATTGGACAAGGTTGATGTCGTAGTAGTCGGCGTAGGTTGGGCAGGAGGGATAATTGCTGCCGAGTGCGCCAAGGCGGGATTGAAGGTACGTGGATTGGAGCGCGGAAAATCGAGGGGCACTGCGGATTATTTGATGGTGCATGACGAATACCGGTATGCAATCCGTTATGAGCTCATGCAAGACTTATCAAAGGAAACGATTACATTCCGCAACCATCGTAAAATGAGGGCGCTCCCGATGCGCCAAATGGGATCGTTCCTCTTAGGGGAAGGACTAGGCGGTGCCGGAACACACTGGAATGGGCATACTTTTCGTTTCTTGCCGTACGATTTTCAAATTAAGACAATGACTGAGAAAAAGTATGGGAAAAATAAATTGTCGAAAGACTACTTACTTCAAGATTGGGGAGTCACATACGATGAACTCGAGCCGTATTTCGACAAGTACGAAAAGACGGCAGGCATATCTGGAGAAGATGTAAACCCATTCTGGGGTAAACGTTCCGCTGATTTTCCAACGCCGCCGATGAAGAGGACTCCGATTTTGAAGAAATTTGAAAATGCTACTACATCGTTGGGCTACCACCCATACATGTTACCGTCCGCAAACCTGTCAGAGGCATACACAAACCCGGATGGCGAGGCAATCGGTCAATGTCAGTATTGCGCATTTTGCGAACGTTTCGGCTGTGAATATGGCGCCAAGTCATCCGCTGAAATTACTGTCATTCCAACGGCCATGAAAACGGGAAATTTTGAAGTCCAATTTCATGCGAATGTCGTCGAGGTACTCAAATCAGGGAACAAAGTGACGGGCGTCAGATATATCGATACGGAATCAGGGGAGGAGTTCATCCAGCCTGCCGAAGTCGTCGTACTGACTAGTTATGTAATGAACAATGCAAAACTTCTTATGGTTTCCAAAATCGGAGAGCAATATAATCCTGATACAGGCAGAGGAACTCTTGGGAAAAATTATGCATATCAAATTTTGCCGGGAGCAACCGGATTCTTTGATGAGCAGATGAATGTGTTCATGGGTGCAGGAGCCTTGGGCATGACGATCGATGATTTTAATGGCGACAGCTTTGATCATTCCGATCTTGACTTCATCCATGGCGCGAGCATCTCAATAGTACAGACAGGGTACAGGCCGATCCAGACAAATCCGGTTCCGCCGGATGTGCCAGCCTGGGGAGCTGAATTCAAGAAGGCGTCCATTGAAAATTATACACGTACGCTATCAGTTGGCGGACAAGGGGCTTCCATGCCGCATCGGGAAAACTTCATGTCGCTCGATCCTGATTATCGGGATGTCTATGGCGTACCGCTTTTGCAGCTAACGTACAATTTTACAGAACAGGACCGGAAATTGCATCAATACCTGACGGACCGGATTGCGGAAATTATGAAGGAGATGGGCGCGAAGACGGTGGTCCCTGGAAATCCGATCTCCGATTATGACATAGTTCCTTACCAAACTACACATAATACAGGTGGAACGATAATGGGCACGGATCCCGGCAACAGTGTTGTCAACACATACTTGCAGCATTGGGACGCTGAGAACCTCTTCGTTGTCGGTGCAGGGAATTTCCCGCATAACGGCGGATATAACCCGACGGGGACGGTCGGGGCCTTGGCATACCGTACATCGGAAGCCATTGTGAAATACAGCAAAACGGGAGGTTCTCTTGTTTAAGGAAGTGCAGACAAATGCATAAAAAACTTAGCTCAATTTGCGCCAAGGCGTAAATAATAGAAGGGAGAATTTCACCATGAGTTTAGCGAGCATCGGCGTACCGGGCTTAATTATCATCTTAGTGATCGTCCTTATTCTTTTTGGTCCGCGCAAGTTGCCGGAAGTCGGTTCAGCGGTCGGCAAGACATTAGCGGAGTTCAAGAAGTCGGCACGCGACATTTTGGACGAGGATGAAGTGAAGAAGGAACTACCGAATAAGACGGATCATTCATAAGTAGGTGGAGAAATGGATCCTTATGGTGATTACCGTAGGAAAGTCTTAAGCCCGCTCGATAAAAAGGACATGCCGGAAAAAATGATAGCGGTGACTGACGAGGAAGCGGCAAAAGAGGTGGAGGAAGCCGCGGCGATAGCAGCGGAAGATCCATTTGTTGGAGACCCTCCGCTTGTCGAGCACCTAACCGATTTGCGCAAACAGCTCATTAAAAGCGTAGTCGTCTTTGTGACTTTTTTCATCGGTGTATTTGCGACTGTTAATTTGTGGTTTCCGGTCGTTACAAGAGGCCACGAACTGATCGTCCTCGGACCGATGGAAGTCGTCGTATTTTACATGTCCATATCGACTGCATTGGCATTCGGATTGTCGCTCCCATTCCTCTGCCACTTTTTATGGCAATTTGTGAAGCCAGGGCTGCATCCGAAGGAAAAGCAGTTTCTCAGCCTATATTCGCCGGTCATGTTCCTATTATTCCTGGCAGGATTGGCGTTCGGCTATTTCGTCGTCAATCCATTGAGTTACCGCTTCCTCATATCATTAGGTGCGATGAACTTCACTGTGATGGTGTCCGCGCAGGAATATGCGAAGTTCCTCCTCATGACGACGATGCCGATCGGGCTCCTGTTCGAACTGCCAATCGTCGCCTTGTTTCTAGCTGCGATCGGTGTTTTGACCGCCGATACATTACGGAAAGTTAGAAAGTGGTCCTATCTCATTCTGGCAGTTGTATCTGCACTCATTACGCCGCCCGATTTCGTCAGCCAGCTCATCGTCCTCATTCCGATGATCTTGCTATACGAGGCGAGCATCTTCATCGTTCTCTACACGGAGAGACGCAATGTCGCGGTACAAGAATAAAAGGAGAGTGTGCATCCATCCATGCACACTCTCCTTTAATTAACTTGCCTTAACCGAATAGGCCGCCCAATAATCCTTTATTCCGACCGGAAGAAGGGGCGGTGCGGGAGCTTTTATCGCCTCTCATCGTCGTAGATCCGAATGAATCGAACTGCTTCGATAATTTATTTCTAGCATCCTTGTTTCTCATCAAATATGCTGCGCCTAAACCTAGAGCGGCCAATGCCATTTTTTTATTCATCGTCATTGCCTCCTAATTTTTTGCTTATACGATACTTTCCCGATTTGAAAGAGTCTAAACAACATTAAAATCGGCACCCAAAAGGATGCCGATTCTCCCGTGAGAAAGATTTTTATGAATTGGATGATCCATTTCTTGAGGTGAATGGTTCTGCGAGCGATCCAAACTGCTTCATCAGCTTGCCACGGACATTTTTATTCCTCATCAAAAATGCCGCTCCGATTCCTAATGCCGCTATCGCCATTTTATTCATAAAAACATCACCTTCCTCACATTGGATTTTGGATCATAGTTAAGATTCCCTACTTCGTCATTTCTATCCGGATTTTTATATAAAAAAAGGAGTTCTACTGGAGAATCCCTTCCGTGTAAAATAAATTACTTTGTAGAGTAAACTTATATTGCATTACAGCATAATATAAATTACGATACAAAGTAAGGAGTGAAAATTATGGAAAGAGATAATCTTCGGTTGAACGTTTCGTTGTTGAGGAGAAGAGTACCGAATTTGACGAGTGCAGCTAAATCAGTCGGTCTTCGGCCAGCGACAGTTTCGAATTTATGTACAGGAAAGATCTCAGTCGGTAAATCGGAAGTAAGGACGCTTGTAGCGCTTGCAGATTTGGCGGGGTGCAGTTTGGACGAATTGATAATCCGGGGGGAGAAGATCGAGATGATTGAAACAAAGATCAAGACATTGGATTTATTCGCACCGTTGGCAAAAGGCGGGACAGTCGGTTTAGTCGCTCGAAAACAAATGGGCCAACTCGTAGTCCTGAGTGAATTGTTCTACCGGTTGAAGCGTGAAGGCTATACGACATTCCTGTTAATGCCCGAGGGGATTTACCCGGAGCTCCAAGATATATTGGAAAACGTCGATATTACAACGAAAACCATTGACGAAACGTATGAGAAAATGGCAGCTCTCGGACTTGAAAAGGAAATTGCGTTTGCAGCAGACAAAAGTCATGTAGTCGCAGGTGGCATCTACGAGTTGCAAGAACGCTTACAGCAAATTGGAATGCACGCGGTCACGACTTTCCTATTGGATTTAACGGGAGAGGCAGTGGATGAAGAACTTCCTTATGGGCCACTTGAAACGCTTTGGCAATTCGACGCAGATTTGTCGGCAAGACACCGATATCCCGCAGTCAACCCGATTGCCTCCACTTCATCTGTTCTCGAAGGGTCACATATGGATCAAAATCATTTTTTCATTCAACAAAGAGCACAAAAGTTATTGCGACGTTACCGGGAATTGCGTTCACTCGTTAACGTAGGCGGAGAAGGGAAGCTTCCTCCTTCTGAAGTGCAGACGTACAAACGTGGAGAACGTTTGGAAGCATATTTAACCCAACCGTTCTATGTGGCGGAAGAATACACCGGGCAAAAGGGCCAATCAGTTAGTCTTCAAGATACATTGAAAGACGTGCAGGCCATATTGGACGGATCATTTGATTCGAATGATGTTCAAAGTTTAAGTTATGTCGGAAAGTTATAAGAAGGGTTTGTGAGAGTAGTAATGTTCAGATAAAATAACTATAAGACTTTCAAGGAGTGACATAGTCGCTCCTTTTTCGCGGGAAGTGTGTTAGGGGGGATGGAGTGCTGCGCTCATGCCAAAAAGTGGTGGACTGGATCGAAGGCTATGATTGTCCTTGGGGAATTGCGGGCGGCTGGGCGATCGATCTCTTTGTTGGGAATAAAACCCGGGAACACTCGGACATCGAAATCGCCATTCTTCGGGAAGACCAACATAAGATAAAAACCATATTAGCTGATTGGTCCTTTCAAAAAGCGGTGAAGGGTGAAATCGTTGAGTGGGAATCGGAGACGTTGAAGCTGCCAATCCATGAATTGCATGGCTACCATGAAAAGAGCGGAGAGCGCTTGGAAGTGTTGTTGAATGAAGTGGAAAATGACCGGTGGATATTTAGACGAGGTCCGACAATCACGTTTCCAAGCTCTTCACTTTTCTTGACTACCGAGGGTGGCATTCCTTATTTCCATCCGGCTGTCGTCCTTTTGTACAAAGCAAAAAATGCGCGAGAGAAGGACCATGCTGATTTTCATGCTGTAAAGGACCTTTTATGTAATGAAGACCAGCAATGGCTTTGTAATGCATTTAAAATTCACGTGCCCGGTCACCCGTGGATTTCTCATTTGCAAGAAGGCATCAAGTTTTCAAGGGGGAAAGGACAATGAAGAAGACAGCACTTGTCATAATTGACGTTCAAAATGCAATGTTCATGGAAGAATATCCGGTATATCAAGGGGAAGTATTGATTCGTAACATCAAGGATCTACTAGCAAAGGCCCGGTCCAATAAAACGCCAATCTTTTTCATTCAGCATAATGAAGCAGTGGGTCAACCGTTGGAAAATGGAACTTTTGGGTGGGGAATACATCCTGAAATAGCGCCCGCTGAACAGGATTCAATCATTCAAAAGACAACGCCGGATTCATTCCACGAAACGGACTTTGAAGAGCAACTGAAACAACAAAAGATTGAGCATCTCGTCCTGGCTGGGATTCAAACGGATATTTGCGTAGATACGACGTGCAGGAGAGCGTTCAGTATGGGCTATGACGTCACGTTGGTTGCGGATGCACATAGTACGTGGAATTCCGGGAGCCTATCCGCCCAACAAATTATCGACCATCATAATGAGGTATTGAAATGGTTTTCTCACTTAAGGAAAACGAGCGAAATACGATTTAGCGAATGAAAGAAAAGATACAACTCAAACGGGTCTAGCATGCAGACTCGTTGTTCTATTTCCGATTATCAGCCCAGCCCGTAATAAACATCCTCCGTATCTTATACTAACAAAGACATTTGCGAAGGCGGGAAGGAAATGGTGCGTTGGATTGACATCTCCGTTGGAAAGCATGAGTTAAAATTATTTGATGGAAATCGCGTGTTGAAAAAGTATCCGATCGCCGTAGGGAGGATGGTGACGTCTACGCCGTACGGTACATTTAAAATCATTAACAAACAGCTGAACCCGGGCGGTCCGTTCGGCGTATTTTGGATGGGGCTATCCAAACCCCATTATGGAATCCATGGAACAAATAACCCTTCATCTATCGGGAAAAACGTGTCGCACGGCTGTATTCGGATGCATAATAAAGATGTCCTAGAGCTATCCAAGAAAGTGCTGATAGGGACAACGGTCGTCATTCATAAATGAGAACATAGAAGAAAAGCCGGTTGCTTGGGTGCAATCGGCTTTTTGCTGATAAAGGGTAGCGCGCGCCCAAAGTTGGTGATCCCGCGCCTAAAGCGAGAGGTTCCGCGTCCAAAAACGAGAGGTTCCGCGTCCAAAGCGAGAGGTTCCGCGTCCAAAGCGAGAGGTCCCGCGTCCAAAGCGAGAGGTCCCGCGTCCAAAGCGAGAGGTCCCGCGCTCAAAGCGAGTGATTCCGCGCTCAAAGCGAGTGATTCCGCGCTCAAAGCGAGTGATTCCGCGCTCAAAGCGAGTGATTCCGCGCTCAAAGTGAGTGATTCCGCGCTCAAAGTGAGTGATTCCGCGC
>NZ_JBFEGM010000012.1:0-81528 GCF_047228845.1 Sporosarcina pasadenensis | reverse complement strand
AATCGCCGGTACAATACCGACAACTGGCTGCTTAATAAGGTGTTTTTTACTTGTCTCAAAAAAGATAGTCAGTGCCAGTGGGCATGGCTTCTTTTATCCTTTATTCAAACGCAGGTATTGCGGTTTCGTCATAGTTCTCTTCTAGAAACTTGCGTACTTCCGGGCTTGTCATTGCTTGAGCCAACTTTTGAATCGGCTCCCAGTCTTTATTGTCTTCGCGGGCCACTAACGTGATCGCAAAGTCATTTTCGACTCCTTCCGTGAGCAGCGCGTCGCTCTTCGGCGTCAAGCCGAGAGGTGCTGCATACGCTGGAGTCATGACGACCGCGTCCGCGTCATCATACATACGTGCAAGCATTAACAAATCGACTTCTTCGAACTTATAATTTTTCGGGTTATCGATAATATCCGATTTCGTATAATACGTGTCTTTCTTTTCACCTAACGTAATGACTTCGTGCTGGGCGAGCAATGACAGGGAACGGTCGATGTTGGAAACATCGTTCGCCATTGCGATGACTGCACCTTCAGGCAGGCCATCCATTGAATCGAAGTTCTTCGAGTACACTCCGTAATTCGCAAAATAGATTGGTGTAATCGGAACTAGGTTAGCATTATTGTTGCGGTTGAATTCCTTCATGTACGGCACGTGCTGGAAGAAGTTCGCATCCACTTCTTTTGCGGCAAGCGCACTGTTCGGCTGGACATTGTCGCCTAATACGACAACTTCCAAGTCAATTCCTTCTTCAGCAAGCTTCGGTTTCACAAGCTCAAGAATTTCCGTCATCGGTGGAATCAATGAAGCAACTTTCAACGTCACTGTTTCATCTTTCTTTTGTTCCTCAGCAGGGGTGTCCGCTGCTTTATCCTTGCCGCAGCCCGCTAATAAAACCATTAGCAATGCCGTTAGCATAAGTAGTTTTCTCATGTTGTTCCTCCTGTTATCGTTTATCTATCATTCTTGATACAGTCGTTCCCGTAAATTGGATGAGCTGTACCAGTATGACCATTATGATTATCATGTACATCATCAAATCCGTTTTGAATTGCTGATAACCGTACCGGATTGCAAAGTCACCGATGCCGCCGCCACCGACGACGCCCATTATCGTCGAATAGGAAATGAAACTGATGATCGACGTCGTTAATCCTAACACGAGTCCTGAACGAGCTTCGACATAAAGGAACTTAAAGATGACTTGCCTAACCGATGCCCCCATCGCGATTGCTGCTTCCATCACGCCTCTCGGCACATCAACTAACGACTGTTCAACGAGCCGTGAATAGTGCGCAATGGCTATGATCGACAAGGGTACCGTTGCGGCCGCAGTCCCGATGGCTGTCCCGATGAGCATCCTCGTGAATGGGATGAGGAATACGACCAATAAGAGGAACGGGAAGGACCGGATGGTATTCACTAGTAAATTCAATACCGAAAAGACAATCGGGTTCTCATAAACCTGCCCTTTCCTGCACAAAAAGAGCAATGTTCCAACAGGAAGTCCGACTAATACGGCTGCAGCAATTGATACGCCGACCATTATGAAGGTCTCCCCGATCGAACGCCAAATCTCGGCTTCATATTGAAGCAAAATATCAGGCATCGTTCATGTCACCGTCCTTTGTTAGCTGTTCTACAAAGAACCTCGGGCTATTCTCCATCATTCCAATCCCTTCCGGCTCAATCGAAACCGTATCGTAGACCTTTCCTTCAGTCAGGACAGTGACGCGGTTGCAAATGCTTTTGATCACTTCCATCTCGTGACTAACAATAACGATCGTCACTCTGAAGCTCCGATTCACGTTTTCCAGCACAGCTAAAATTTCAGCGGTAGTGTTCGGGTCGAGAGATGATGTTGGCTCATCGCATAACAGTACTTGCGGATTGTTCGCCAATGCCCTTGCGATTGCGACACGCTGCTTTTGCCCGCCACTTAATTGGGATGGGTATTTATCCTTAAAACTATCCAACCCCACAAACTGTAGACATTCCTCCACTCTGGCACGCCGGTCTTTCTTCGGGAACTTTGCCAGCTCCAATGAAACCGACACATTGTCATATACCGTTTTATTCGCCACTAGATTAAAATGTTGGAATATCATTCCGATTGATTTTCTTGCTTGCCGGAGCTGTTTGCCGTTCAAATTTGTCAGCGTCTGCCCATTGACCGCCACTTCCCCATCATCAGGAACTTCCAGCAAATTCATCAGACGCAGAAGGGTCGATTTGCCGGCGCCGCTCGCCCCGATAACCCCATGGATTTCGCCTTTCCCTATCGATAAGGAGACTGATTGAATAGCCTGATAACGCATGAAACTTTTGTTCACATTATGTAATTTAATCATAAAAAAATCCCCTTTTTTAGATTTGAAGGGTGATTGCGACATTTAATATTATAGCCTATTCTGCCTAGGTTGTCATATTATCATTTGCATAATATTATTGTTAATTTCAGACAGGACCTTAGCCGCACCTAATTATTAATTATCAGGCTTCTAAGATTGCATGATCATCGATTATAATTTAGGTAAAGGGGAGATGATCATGCTGCATTTGGAGACGATTACGAAAGATAATTGGGTGAAGGCCATTTCGCTTCGTGTACGGGAGGATCAAGTGAATTTTGTGGCGTCAAACGCGGTGTCGCTAGCCCAGTTGAATTTCCTAGAAAACTTCCATGCCAAAGGAATCTATAATGGCGAGGCGAGGAAATGATCGGTTTTGCGCTATATGGAATTGATGAAGACGACCATGGATACTGGATATACCGGATGATGATCGATCAAAAACATCAGGGGAAAGGGTACGGAAAAGAAGCGATCCAACTTGTGATTGATGATATTAGGTCGATGAAGGAAGAGCGTCATCAAACGATTACGCTTTCATATGAACCGTCCAATGAACATGCAAAACGCATTTATGAAAATATGGGGTTTAAAGAAGTGGAAGGGCTAATCATAAGCGACGAACAAGTGGCCCGTTATACATTTTGAATATGCAAAAAGCTGACTACGGCACGATTCTACCGAGTCAGCTTTCTTATGTTATTCTTTTGTCTGTGGCTCTGATTCTACAACTAACGTATCGTCTACGTTTGGTACTTCCCGGTCTACTCCCAAGGCGGCATCTTGCTCCGTCTCCCCGGTTTCAACAACAACAGAAACCTCTTCTTCCAATGCTTCTGCTTCTGTTTCTACATCCGATGATTCCGCTTCGCCCGGCAATTCCAGACCAAGCGACTGTGCAGTTGTCGCATGGATTTCTTTTAAGAGTTCAGGGTTGTTGACGAGCGACAAGCCGTAAGAAGGAATCATTTCTTTTAGTTTTGGTTCCCACTCTTGTACATGTTGCGGGAAGCATCTATTAATGATTTCCAGCATGACATGAACGGCTGTCGAAGCACCCGGTGATGCACCGAGCAATGCGGCGATCGAGCCGTCAGAAGCACTGACGACTTCCGTACCGAATTGAAGCGTCCCTTTGCCGCCCGCTTCCGTGTCTTTAATAACTTGGACACGTTGGCCAGCTACGACAATGTCCCAATCCTCGCTTTTCGCGCTTGGGATGAAGCTGCGCAGCTCTTCAATCCGCTGCTCCTTCGATAACATCAGTTGCTGTATCAAGTATTTCGTCAACGCCATTTCTTTTGCGCCTGCTGCCAGCATCGTAAAGACGTTGCTAGGTTTCACAGAAGTAATGAGGTCCATATTAGAACCCGTTTTTAGGAACTTCGGTGAGAAACCGGCGAACGGTCCGAAGAGCAATGATTTTTCATTATCAATGTATCTTGTATCGAGATGCGGAACGGACATCGGCGGAGCACCTACCGAAGCTTTTCCGTATACTTTCGCGTGATGCTGCTCGACAACTTCCGGGTTTTTACACACTAGGAAGAGTCCGCTCACCGGAAAGCCCCCGATATGCTTTCCTTCAGGAATGCCGGATTTTTGCAGAAGATGCAAACTTCCCCCACCGGCACCGATAAAGACGAATTTAGCGGTATGACGCTCAACAACTCCACTCTCGAGGTTTTTCACTTTCAATTCCCATGAACCGTCAGCTGTACGTTTCAAATGATTTACACTATGGTTGTAGTTTATATTTACATTATTATTCTTCAAATGATCAAATAGCATGCGTGTCAAAGCGCCAAAATTGACGTCCGTTCCAGTATCGATCTTTGTCGCTGCAATCGGTTCATTCACAGTCCGGTCTTTCATCATGAGAGGAAGCCATTCCTTTAATTTCTCCGGATCATCGGAGAATTCCATCCCTTCGAACAGCGGATTATTGGAAAGTGCTTCAAAACGCTTTTTCAAAAATTTCACGTTGTCTTCGCCATGCACGTAGCTCATATGCGGCAATGGCATGATGAAGTCTTCCGGATTACTGATGAGTTGATTGTTCACAAGATAAGACCAAAATTGCATAGAAAGCTGAAACTGTTCGTTAACTTTTATCGCTTTGCTAATATCTAAAGTTCCGTCTGGTTTTTCATTGGTGTAATTGAGCTCGCACAGTGCAGCATGTCCTGTACCTGCATTATTCCATTCATTGGAACTTTCTTCACCTGCGCCCGGGAGCTTCTCAAACACTGTAATTTTCCAGTCCGGTGCCAATTCCTTCAACATTGTTCCCAAAGTTGCACTCATGATTCCGGCGCCAATTAAGATGACGTCTGTTTTTGTTTCTCCGTTGCTCATTTTTATCATCCTTATACCCTAAATTTGCAGAAAGGATGTAGACGCTCCTTCTTAGGCGTCACAACAAGACAAGACGCGAGCTAGGAACACACCTTTTCTGTTAATAATAACCTCATATATTATATCATAATTATTTGTCTACATCCCTCTATATGCAAAATTGTTTAATTGTTTAGGTGAATCGTTTTTCGAATTGTTTGGGTGTTAATTGTTAGAATTGTTTGGGTGCCTGTGTAAGGCACATTTATGACTATTCAATGTGGTGAATGAAAATACTAACGAAAGAAAACGTAACTGCGATATGATTGGATTTTCTTTTTTCTTTATGCAATTGTAGTGCATAGTCGCAATTGTTTGCTGCACAGGCACCGTTTTTGAATGTAAGTAATGGTGTTATACTAGCTATACAGCTTTACGTCAGTCAGGAGATGTGAGAATGAACTACGATGTGTTTTTATTCGACTTGGATGATACGTTGATGGATTTCGGTGAGACAGAAAAAAATGCGTTTACGAATGTGTTCACTACACACGGTTACCCGAACGCATTAGTAGATTTTAGGGATACGTACCGGGTAGTCAGCACGGTGCTTTGGGATGACTTGGAGCAAGGCAGAATAACGCTTGCGGAGCTGAAATCGGAGCGATTCAGACGATTATTCCTTGAACATGGTCTTAAAATGGATGCAGAGCAGTTCGGCCAAATGTACCTGGATCACTTAGGGAAAGAGGTCCACTTGATCGAGGGCGTGGCTTCAATGCTTCATTCCCTTAAGGGCGCGAGGATCGCAGTTTTGACAAATGGTTTCAAAGACGTTCAATTGGCCCGTATCGCCGCTTCCGGTTTATCTGACACGTTCGAAGCAATCTTCACTTCGGAAGAGATTGGTTTCCAAAAGCCACAACGGGAAATATTCGAGCATGTATTCAAACAGTTGCAAATCAAAGACAAATCCCGTGTCTTGATGATTGGAGACTCGCTTTCGTCGGATATTCGGGGAGGCAACAACTTCGGCATTGATACGTGCTGGTACAATCCGAAACGAAAAGAGAATAACGGCTTGGCTCAGCCTACATATGAAATTTATGATTGGAAAGACTTCCAGTTCATTCGTACTCAAACGATCGCGTCCAGTTAATGGATGCGGTCGTTTTTTATTTACTTTCTTCATAGAATACCGGCTTAAGTGAATTTTTGATTGATTCTCGACGTGTTGTTCGGGTGCCTGTGCAAGACACATTTATGACTATTCAAGGCTTTGAATTAAAATACGACAACAATAAAACCCAACTCCGAGATGAGTGGGTTTTATTTTTTATTTATACAATTGTAGTGCATAGTCTGAATTGTGTCTTGCACAGGCACCGAAAAGATTCCGACAACTCAGTTGTCCCGGTTCACGATGTAGTTCAGGAAGTGTTTTAGGTAGGGCGTTTTATGCTGCATTTCTTGCAACGTTTCCATTGCGGTGCAGTAGTGGTCCCACATTGCTTTTCGGGCGTCTTCAGCACCGAGGATTGATACGAAGGTTGAATTGTTGTTTTCAATGTCTTTTCCGATTGGCTTTCCGAGTGATGCGAATTCGCCTTCGACGTCGAGCAAGTCGTCCTTGATTTGAAAAGCGATGCCGGCATGATAGGCAAACCGTTTCAATGCTTTTAGTTCGCCTTCCTGTTTCCCCGCAAGAATTGCAGGCATGACGAGCGATGCCTCGAACGCTATGCCGGTTTTGTAAAAGCACATCGTATTTAACTGTTCCAACGTTAATCGTTTCCCTTTGGAATTCAAGTCCATCGCCTGGCCTTTACACATATCCGTAGTCTTTCCAGCCGAATATCGGATTAAGCGGAGCACTGCTTCGGGGTCAAATTGTTCGAGTGACGCTTGTTCCTCTACCGCTTTTTGTGTCAGATAAAGACCGGCTAATTCCGCCGTAGCGGTATTGTACATATGATGCAACGTTGGACGCCCCCTGCGGACAGGCGAGTTGTCTTGGGATGGCAGATCATCGAAGATCAGGGATGCCGTGTGCATATATTCCAATGATTTCAGTAAGGGTACGATTGCAGACTGATCCAATCCATATTCGTGAACCCCCATGACCCAAGTCATAATCGGTCTAAGCCGCTTTCCGTCACCTTGCAGACTGTAATTTGAAGCATCCATGATCGGCTCTTCCATGATAGAAACATCATCATTCTCGCGAATATGTAAGAAATCGTTGATCTCATTTCGCATCGTTTCAACCATGTCTTTAAAGACTTCCCGCTCTTCCCGGTCATCTTTGAAATTGGCGATAATATGATCCCGGAGCAGTTTATCAAAGAAATCCACGTCGTCCGCTTTCCGGACCATCCTTTGTATGAGCCTATCGAATTTTGGATTCCCGGTCGCGAATAGCTCCATCACTTCGTCGTATTTTTTGTCTCCCATGCGTTCTTTATATCGTTTCAAACCATTGATTGCACGGTTTAGAATGACGTCTCTCGTCTTCGTATCCGAATGATACACGTTATGAATCAAATTGGAGATGACCGTCCAGTACAATTCAAATGGGTTAATAAGATCCGGACGACTGTGGTGGTACTTCATGTAGTAGGTGTATGGAGTAACCGCGCCAGCTTCCAAGTCATCAAACATATCCGCGAAATCGTCGGCCAGCTGGTTGTATATGCCGTAAAAGAATGTTCGTTTGTCAAACCCGTCATCCTCTTCGGCACTTAGCACCGCGCGGACAATTAAACGGGAAGAGGCTGATTTTAAGATAATCGGAATGTAAAGCTCTTCATTCGTATAATTTTCGTTTAATAGATCTTTTTCACGGTCCACTTCTTGGGAATGAAAGAACACATACGATTGATCAAAGAAGTTATCTCCTGTCCCCTGTCGCCGACACGCCTGAATATACGAAAAAGCTTCACGCAGCTCTAAATGGATATAGTTAATCAAACCTTTGTTATTTCCACTCCATGCCTCAAGTTCAGGCACGACTCCCGTAACAAGTGTCGTTCGTATCAAATCGGAATATTGTTTTTTCTCCTCGAGAGAGAGAACACCCGAATCCAAAAGGTCATCGATAAATGGATAGGTCAGACCATACGAGTAGCCGAGTCTTATCGCTTCATCCAACTTCCGGGTACGTTCTTCGGCCGTTTCCTCTTCACCCATCTCTTCAATCTGGTGCAAGATGACGCCAGCAATGATTTTAATCAGTTTTCGCTTCGCCTCTTCAGAATTCATCCCTTTAGGAATATTGGAGGAAACAATCTTCAGTTTGTTCATCAACCAAATCATCGTCGACTCAACGCCTTCCTTTTGAGCCCAACGGTACAAGCCGGCCATGCTGAACATCTCCACCTTGCCTCCATTGCCGGTTGCCGTCGAAAGTGGAAGGTGTTCTTTTATATCGTCAACTACAAGGCGAATCCTGTTCTGTGTATGATATGAATCCAATGATTTGCCTAAGTCCCGCAAGAATATATAGGAGATGCTCCGCTCTAAGTAATTATCGAGTTTTCCTGTGTAATCAAGCCATTGTATATAATTGTAGTAATCCCGCGAGTCAGATTTGCCTTTTCCACGCGAAAACAATGTTAGAAATGTATTATGATGAATATGATTCTGTTTCCAATTTTGAATATCTTTCGTTAAGGTAGTAGCATAAATCTTGTTTGCGAGCTGTCCGGTTAGCGATGTAAAATATTCGACAGCTTCGTTCTCAGCAAGCCGATAACACGCATCGGCATTCTTTTGTAACTTGTCATTCATACTACATTACCTCTACTTCATGTTTTTTAATTGCCTGTGAATTCTACTATATGCAATGGAATAGCGTTGTCTGAATGATTTGCCTCACTTCGCAATTATGTGTGGCAAACCTAAACAAATACTAACATATTAACGGGATTACGATTATGATTGGAAGGAATTGCATAGCGAGGAGCTGCGAACATGTTTCAAAAACATAATAGGCGTGATAAAAATCCACATCTGAAGCCAAACATCATCATCAGTTTCAGAATGAAAATGATTTTATTAATAGGCGCCCTTATTATTGCAATTATTTCGGTGATTGGACTATACATAGATCATTTCATCTCTGTCACGCTGAAAGAAGAAGTCGGGAATCGCGCGCTTAGTGTCGCGGAAAGCGTGGCGAACATTCCTGAACTGGCCGAAGCATTTGGTCATGAAGACCCCGCTTCCATTATCAACCCACTTGTTGCACCGATTCAAAAGGCCACTAAAGCTGAATTTATTGTCATCGGCAATACGGAAGAAATTCGGTATGCACATCCTGATACTAATAAAATCGGAAAGAAAATGGTCGGGGAAGACAATGAAAGGGCTTTAGTATATGGCGAGTCGTATGTCTCCCAAGCAGTCGGATCATTGGGCAGCTCAGTTCGCGCCAAAGTCCCCGTGTATTTGGACGGAAACATTGTCGGAGTCGTATCGGTCGGATTTTTAGCGACAGATATCCAATCGATAATAAAATCCTATAATAATCACTTATGGCTCGTCTTAGTAACTATCGCTTCAGTAGCTGTAATTGGCGCCATTCTAATTGCGTCGTATATAAAAAAAGTATTGTACGGCTTAGAACCGGAGGAAATTGCACATTTATTCTATCAAAAAGAGACGATTCTACAATCAACCCATGAAGGCATTATCGCTGTAAATCAAAATGGCATGATTACGATGATCAATTCTGCGGCACAACATTTATTGTTCAATCAGGTCATTCATCCTGAACAATATATAGGAACGCCGCTCCAAGACCTCGTGCCTGCACAACAATTGCTCCCTTTTCTTCAAGACGAAAATGAGCGCATTGATCAAGAGATGATGATCGGCAAAACGATTGTTTTTGCTAATAAATCTCCTATCTACTACAATGACTCGTTAGTCGGAACGGTATTTACATTCCGGAATAAAACGGAAATTGATTTATTAACAAAGGAATTGACGTCGATTAAGCAATATACAAATGCATTAAGAGCCCAAACACATGAGTTTTCGAACAAGCTCTATACGATTCTTGGTTTATTGCAACTTGATAAAAAAGAAGAGGCGCTACACTATATCCAGCGGGAAAGTTCACTGCAAAAAAACTGGATTCGGCTGCTCATTCAGAAAGTATCCGACCCGAAGGTGAGCGGACTGTTGCTCGGCAAGATAAACCAAGCAAGTGAATTAGGGATAGCTATTACAATACAAGAAGATAGCATACTGGCAACCCATTTAAGGGAAAAGCAAAGTGAGGCCTTATTGACTGCCATCGGGAATTTGATTGATAATGCGATGGACGCCGTGAAAAAAAATCCCCCAGATGGTCGGAGAATAGCTATCTTCTTTACCGATATCGGAAAGGAAATCATTTTTGAAGTAGATGATACAGGCGAAGGGGTTCCCGACGAGTATGTGAATAAGATCTTCGAGCAAGGTTTTACATTAAAGGAAGGCGAACACGGCGGTTTTGGGTTAGCGCTAACAAAGCAACTAATCGAGGAAGTGAACGGAAACCTCTATTTGGAAGAAGGGGATCTTGGCGGTGCAAGCTTCGTGCTATCCATGCCGAAAGAAGCGGATGAGAGGGGGACATCGAATGCTTGAGTCGATTCAAGTATTGATCGTTGAGGATGACTTTCGGATTGCAGACATTAATCGTCAATTTATCAATCGAGTGGAAGGATTTATTGTAGCTTACGTTGCAAAGACGGGCGAGGAAGCACTCACTTACTTACGCGGCGCCGAAAATTTGCCGCAGCTAATTTTATTGGATGTTTATATTCCGGATGTCCAAGGATTGGAGTTGTTTTGGACGTTAAGAACCGAGTTTACGGAAGTCGATGTCATTATGATGACGGCTGCAAAGGAAGTGGAGACGATAGCGGAAACGTTGCGCGGAGGGATTTTCGATTATATCGTGAAACCGGTAGACTTCGACCGATTCGAAAGGACCTTTGTGGGCTATCGGAAGCAAAAGCATCTTCTGACGACAAAAACAGAGCTCATGCAAGAGGAAATCGATCTCCTGACAGGTTTGCAAATAACCGCACCTCCATTACAAGACAATGATGAAATGTTGCCAAAAGGAATCGATCAACTTACATTGGAAAAAATAAAAATGATTTTACATGAGAGCGATGAGTCCGGTATTACGGCTTTAGATGCCGGAAGCAAAGTAGGTGTGAGCAGATCGACCGCCAGGCGGTATCTGGAATATTTAGTGTCCATCAAAGAAGCAGATGCCCAGTTGAAATACGGAGATATCGGCCGTCCCGAACGAAAATACATACCGTGGACAAAATGAACAAAACGACCAGAACACCCAATAGTGTTTTTAATTGAATAACCTTATACTTATAACCTCTCTATGATAGATTTCTAACTATAGAATATTTTGAAATAGAGAGGTTAATATTTGTTAGGCGGTGCTTATTCTGTCAAATATGTATCCGCTTACACAAATGTATGCCCTCTCTTGCATGAGTGCAATTCGGCTCAACGGAAAGGAGACAATATGCTAAGTATTATAGGTTTGATAACAATTGTCATCATTGTAGCTCTACTCATTAGCGGGAAAGTTTCTCCCATTGTCGGACTCGTGTTAGTGCCAGTTGCAGGAGCATTTGCTGCAGGCTTCAGTTTCGATGAAATCGGTATGTTTTTCACGGAAGGTACAACTAAAGTTGCAAGCGTTGCAATCATGTTTATCTTTGCAATTCTATTTTTCGGAATCATGCAAGACGTCGGTCTATTCGATCCACTCATTAATAAAATGATTGCAATTTCCCGTGGAAATGTCATTGCAGTTGCCGTTGCAACTGTTATCATTGCAGCAATCGCACACTTGGACGGTTCAGGCGCATCGACATTTCTCATTACAATCCCGGCATTGCTGCCTTTGTACAAACGGTTAAAGATGAATCCATATTTGCTCCTGATGCTTGTCGGAACAGCTGCCGCCATTATGAATATGGTGCCGTGGGCTGGTCCGCTTGGACGAACGGCTTCTGTGCTCGATGTGGATGTGACGGAGCTATGGAGACCACTCATTCAAATTCAGATTATCGGTCTTGTATTATTAATTATCATTGCCATCGCTTTAGGCTATCGTGAAAAACGCTTAATAGCGAAAAAAGCTTCGTTAGGCGAAGGTCTGATGGAAGAAGGGATTTCCGATGCAACAATTGCGGAAGCACAATTGGCGGCCACTGTTGCAGAAGAGAATGATTTAAAGCGTCCCAATCTTCTATGGATCAATGCACTTCTCGCGATTGCTGTCATCGGCGTTCTCGTGTGGGGAATTATTCCGGCAGGTTTTGCGTTCATGATTGGCGTCAGTATTGCATTGCCACTCAACTTCCCGAAAGTTCAGGACCAAATGGAGCGCATTAAAGAACATGCGCCAGGTGGAATTATGATGGCGACGATTATTTTGGCGGCTGGATCTTTCTTGGGGATCTTAAACGGCACGAATATGCTCACCTCGATTGCTACGGATCTTGTGACAGTATTACCGGCATTCGTCGCTCCATATTTGCATATCATTATCGGAGTATTCGGCGTTCCTTTCGACTTGCTGTTAAGCACGGATGCATACTACTTTGCCCTTTTGCCGATTATTGATCAGGTTGCCGTTACATTCGGCATCCCATCTCTTTCAACGGCTTACGCAATGATCATCGGAAACATTATCGGCACATTTGTCAGCCCGTTATCACCGGCGCTTTGGTTGGCGCTAGGGCTCGCTGGATTGGAAATGGGTAAACATATCCGTTATTCCTTCATGATGATGTGGGGGCTCAGCATTGTCCTGTTAATCATCGCAGTTTTACTTGGCGTGATTGTGATTTAATTTTAAAAAGTATCAGCCTCTCCCGAAACGTTCGGAGTGTGCTGATACTTTTTTGTTCTTTTGTGCTGCTCAGTTTGTTTCACGTGAAATATTCTATTTTGGCGTTCGGAAAGTACTTTTCCATATAGCTGTATAAACGATCCTTCAATTCATCCTCTTCGTCTTTTTGATAAATGTATTTGCCGATGCCGTACTTCCCCCATTTGTAGCGCCGCTTTTCTTCGTCCAACTCGAGTTTCGTCTTCGGATAGTTTTTCTCGATGACTCTTTTCGCTGGCTTCGTAAATCGGTGCTGAATGAATTCAAATGTGATGTCTTCGCGGGCATCCTGCGGCAACTCCTCATCAAGACGCTCAAACAGATGCCGATACCCTTCCTCCCAGCCTTCATGGATGTAAATCGGTGCGACAATAAAGCCGAGTGGGTAGCCTGCTCTAGCCACCTTCCCCGCCGCCTCGATACGCTTCGCCAAAGGAGAGGTGCCCGGCTCAAAGTTTTTGATGACGTAATCGGCGTTGACACTGAATCGGAATCGCGTGTGGCCATTATGCTTCGCGTCGAGCAAATGGTCCACGTAATGGAACTTGGTCACAAACCGGAGCCGGCCCAGTTCCGTTTTGCCGAAATGTTCAATGGCCCTTTTCAATGAATGGGTCAGATGATCAATACCTACGATATCCGATGTACAGGCTGCTTCAAACCTCGTGATTGCAGGTGCCCGTTCTGCGATATAGTTGTCAGCAGTTTCGAGGATCTCCTCCACGTTCACGTACGTCCGGATATACGGTTTTGTACCCATTGTCGTCTGGAGATAGCAGTAATGGCAATGACCCATGCACCCTGTCGCCAAGGGAATCGCATACTCCGCTGATGGTTTCGATGTATCGAACTTCAACGTTTTTCGGATTCCGACGACTAACGTCGATTTTGCGATCCGATACTTCTGTGCATCCGTCTCACCGGGCAAATCCCGGATCTGATTGTGCGAAGTCGTGAACCGGATTTCAATCCCCATTTTCTCGAATTTCTCTTTCAATTCTTTTCCAAGCGGATAATCCAATGCATTCGGTTCAAAATAGACAAGCTGTGGTGTGAAGGGTTTATTCATGCTTTGCACGACCAGATCCATGTTGGTTATCCATGTGATCACCTTTCTCTTTTTCCTTAGCTTGTCTTAAGGACAAGAAATTATGAAAAAGTACTTTCTCCTAATCCAACAGCTCTTCCGAAAGGAGTGTAAATCCTTCAATCATCGTGTCCTCTTCCACCTCAATTAAAATACAAGTTTTACCGTTCACTTCAACTTGCCTTACAAACCGCAAGTCCTGCGGGCTGATGGCGATATCCGCCACTTTCGTTTGGATTTTGATCGATTTGGATGTATAGCTTGGAACGATATGGCTCGCTTTCATTTCGTACGTATCATCATCGATCACTTTCCGGAAAGCCCTTTCCACTTTTTCGGTATCGACGTCTTCCAAGCCGCTCGCTTTTAGTACACGGGTCAACTCTTTCGTATCCAATGTAGGTGTGCTATCTTCTTCCTCTTCCTCGTCGTCCACTTCCATCATGCGTTGAATCTCGTCATACACGCTCGCAATCGTTCGTGTATTCATTTCGTCACCGACAACCGATTTGACAATCTCTTCAAAAACGACTTTATCTTCCTCGGCAGTCATGATCTCCTCGCCATCCAACACATTTTCGATAAAGTGGAAGTTTGGCTTATTCGCTTTGCCCGCCGCGTATAAGACATGGTTGACGTCTGCCGCGTTATCCGTAAAGCATGGGAATAAAAAGCCGCCGATTGGAGAAGTTAGATTGATGATCGGGTCAAGCGTTATACGCGACTTGAATTTCTTCTCATTGAAATCAAAAATAAGGGATTGTTTTGGCATATCTGTCTGATTCATGCTGCAAAGAATGAACGGGTTCTTGTACACTTCATCCCGATCCGCCACTTCTGCCTCTTCGCTATGCCGTTTCGTCGGTTTGTAATAATTCCCGCGGATAAACGTGACGACGATGTCTTTTTCATATTGAGTGTCCTGCACCATCTTTTGAGCAATTCTTTGCATTTCTGCCTTCCAATCCTCTACGTTGTCCGACTGGAGACCATCATATAAAATCTGTTGTGTATGGTCTGTTTCCTCTTCCGATTGACTTCGGAACTTCACTTCAAAAAGCTTTGCATCGAGTTTGCCGCCCAACACTTTTTTGAAATTGGCAAGGAACAATTCCTGTTGCTCGCGATCCAAAAGAGCAAACGGTTGGCTCACCTCGTGGTAGATTTCATTGTTCTCCTGCCTAACATATACATTGTAAATATCAATGATTTTCAATAAATCCGTATCTAATTTAAAACGTTTACGGAAATCCGCAATGGCCTTCTTGTTCATTTATATTTCAACTCCCTGGCTAATCTGTTCTATCAACTACGTAAAAAAGAGCGTCCAAAGCAGCATTCCGCTTTTGACACTCCTTCATTATATCAATGTTTATGAGGATAGCAGGAACACATTTAATTTTGAATAATACGTTTGTCTATCGGGTCGCTATTGCCGAGAATTTCCTATTTGGGCGGAGTTATCCTACAATGAAGCAAATGCTTACTCCTAATGAAACGAGGGATTTCCCATGTTGTGTGGATCAAAATGCTTCCTTGTGAAGATGGAACTTAACGGGACAAAACAAATCAAGCAAGTCATCGCGCGAAACCCTATTGGTGCGAGAAAAGTGATTAGAGGAAAGTATGGGGCTGGGGTGGAGGTTTTATCGGTGAGAGAAGAGAAGAGGCATTTTTGATTGCCGGCAGTCAGAAATAAATAAACCCCCATAAGTCTACGGGGGTTGCTTTCTCACATTACTGGTCTTCGACTTGCTCTGACACTTCATTCCATTGCTCTTTCATTAATTCCAACTGTTCCTTGTTCTGTTGAACTGTATCCATATGCTCATGGCGTTCCACAGCGTTCGCGTATGCATTTTCAGCACGCAAGATTGAATTGAACGCATGCTCAACTGCCATCTCCTCCGGATGCGACATCGCCTGCTTCACCGAACGATCCGCCTTCAGTACAGAGTTGCTTAAAAAGGTGCTCGGATGATCCTTTTTCCAACTCGGTTTTGAATCCTTCGCCATTTATGTCTTCCCCTCCTGCAAATAGGATAAGTTACTGCGAGCATAGTATCGTGAATTATCCCGAAACTATGCGCCTTTTGAAAGCATATGTTTAAAACAGTCGAGGAGTGGTATACATAGAGAGTAATTAAGCAAGGAGGTGAATAACATGACGAAACAATACAACTTTATTATTGGAAATAAACTGATCACCATCTATGACAAGAATAAGCAAATGGCAGAGCAAAAGGCTCATGCTCTTTATGAGGAACTTCAGAATAATGATAGCTAAAAACACCAGCCAGGTGAGAGGCTGGTGTTTTTATATTTTACTGAAGCTTCTTCATGCGGAAGAGATTAGTGCCAAACTCATTCAATGCGATTGCCATTAGTATGATAACCGTACCTAACCATTGAAGGGGCGTTACCATTTCTGACAGAATGACGCTTGCCAATAGGATTGTGATAGGTAATTCAATCGATGTAAGTATATTTGCGATTCCTCCAGAGACTAACGGTGCGCCTACCGCATAAAACAGCGGTGGAAGGACGGCGCCAAATAATGAAACTCCGATAGCAATCAATATTAAATTTCCTTCTAATGGGAGTACGGCTGGAATGTCACGCGCAAATAGGACAAACACTAAGACGGTTGATCCCGTCACCATCAAAGAACTCCGCGTCAATGCATCTACGTTGACAGCGACCTTTCCACTCAAAAAAATAAAGCCTGCATACGTGAATGCAGAGAGAATACCAAATACTAAACCTTTTATAGGCAACCCCTGTACGTCTCCATTAATAATATTCGAGGCGAAAAAGACCCCTACTAAAATTAATACAATGGATAAAATCGTTACGGGCGAAGGTGTTGCTTTACTGAAAATCCATTCTATAATAATGCCGATCCAAATGAACTGGAACATTAAAATAATTGCCAATGAGGCCGGTAAATATTGCATAGAGGCATAATAAAATATAGTCGTCAAACCGATAAAACAACCGGTCATCATGATTTGCATAACGTTCTTTTTCGTTAGACCTTTGAAACTTGGCCGTTTAATAAGTGTGAGAGCCCATAATAAAATAAAGGAAATAGTCATTTGAACGATATTAATTTGCCCAAGTGAATAGCCGAAGCCAAACCCCAACTTGGCAAATATCGGTGTAAACCCAAAACAAGCAGCACCTAGTAATACAAATAAAATCCCCTTATTTACTCTCATTATGATCCCCCTTGGAGCTTAAAGATAACCTTATTATTGTAGCATAAATAAACGGAAAAAATCTTTCTTACTAACACTTAAAAGGCACCAAAACAATTTATCATTGTCTCGGTGCCATATCGTATGCTATTTTCCCTGATCATTGTCTCCCCATCGTCGGTGGAATTTCATTTTCATCGACTAATGCTTCGATAACGATCGGCTTGTTCGTTTCTTTTATGAGCTTCAGGGCTTCAACAATGCGGTCACTTAATTCGAACGGATTGTGACAAGTATATGCTGACAATCCCATAGACTGCGCAAACTTCGCGGCATCCATCGGCGTTTCGTAAATGCCTCCAATGGATGTGCCGATCATTTTTTGCATGCCTTTTTCCACCATGTCCAACCGTCCATTATTGACGACAATAAAGAGGACAGGCGAATCATAGTTATATGCAGTCGAAATTTCCGTGCCATGCATGAACATACAACCATCCCCTACTAAGCAGACGACGGTCTTTTCGGGGGCAGCCAGCTGCGCTCCGATGGAATAGCCGATTCCATTGCCCATTGCACCGAAAATATCATCGAAAAAGTAGGTGCCTGGCTTATAAATGTCAAAATGCTTGATGCCGTAGAAGGAGTGACTGCCGTCATCTCCAAATACAATTGCGTCCTCTGGAAGTGCATTGCGCATAGCCAGCATTACTTGTACTGCAGACATACGCTCACCAGGTGCATTTTCATAAAGTTGCATCGTCTCAGGCTTGGATAAATACTCATCGCTAGTTGATTCGGGTATATCCTTGAGAATCGTTTGCAAGTTCGTTTTGATATCGCCAAGCACAGGTGTCGTCGGGACTTTGATGGATTTTCCGATGAATGTCGGGTCGTAATCGAACTGAATGATATGCTTGGGATACATTGCTTCGGACAAGCCTGCTGTTGACATATCACTTAGTTTAGATCCAACGACAATTAACAGATCAATTTTTTCATGGAAATATTGGGTCGCTTCTGGAGTGCCGCCCAATCCGAAAGCTCCTAACGAAAGTGCGTGATTGGACGGGAAAGCCCCTTTTCCTCCCGGCGTCGTGATGACCGGAATGTTCCAATGCTCGGCGAGTCGTTGCACTTCGTCATATGCTCTGCTGGAATGGACACCCTTGCCGATGAATAGAAGCGGACGGGATGCATGGTTTAATTTTTCAATCACGTCTCCCGTGTATGGTGAAATCATTTCGTACGTTGTCGGAAGATCCAGTTCAAATGGCTCGATTTCTTCCAATAATACATCGAACGGGATGGACAGATGCACTGGTCCTTTTACGCCGGATAACGCTTTTTCAAGGGCATGCTGCAAGTATGGCTCCAGCATATCACCACGCTCTACACGTTCACTGAACTTAGTTACGTGTTTAAACATGTTCACTAAATCGGTGCCAAATTGACTGGAGTCTTGTCCTAATGCCTTACCCGTCTCCTTCATGGAAGGGTGCCCGGTAATGATTAATAATGGCAAGTGTGAGGCTGATGCCTGGCCGGCAGCCGTAATCAAGTTTGTCCCGCCTGGTCCGGACGTACCGATAGCGACTCCAATTTTCTCATTCATTAAGGCATAACCTGCAGCTTCAAATCCTGCGGCTGCTTCATGTTTGCTTAACACAAACTCAATATTCTCGTTTAATAGCTCAAAGAGAATCGGTGAAATAGCTTTTCCCGGAATACCGAAAATATGCCCTAGTCCCCAATGCTTAAAATTTGCTGCTAATATAGAAGCGACTGTTTTCATTTTTATAATCTCACTCTCTATTGTTCTTTTCTAAGTAGATTCTTTCAATTTCAGTTGCTGGAAGGGGTTTGCTAAAATAAAAACCTTGCACATAATCGCATTGTTGATCAATTAGGAAATCGAGCTGCTCCTTTGTCTCCACCCCTTCTGCAATGACTTCCATTTGTAGATTATGGGCAAGTTTGATGATTGCTTTTACAATATAGGCATTCGGATGGTCATTCATTATTTCAAAGACAAATGATTTATCGATCTTAATGAAGTCAATCGGAAAATTGTTTAGATACGTCAGCGAGCTATAACCCGTGCCGAAATCATCAATACTAATCCCGATACCAATCTCTTTTAGTTTTTGCAATACTTTCAGGGAGTACTCGTACTCCATCGCCATATACTCAGTGATTTCGACTACGAGATATTGTGGATCAAGTCCGGTCTGTGCAAGCGTATCCTCCATAAATGTGATCAGGTCTTTCGTAAGGAATTGCTGAGTGGATAGATTGACAGATACCTTAAGCGGATTGTATCCGGCATCCTGCCATTTTTTATTTTGGGACGACGCCTCATTGATGACCCACTTGCCGATTTGATTGATCAGTCCGTTGTCTTCAGCCAGCCTGATGAATTTATCCGGAGACAGTAATCCCAACGATGGGTGTTGCCAGCGGATCAAAGCTTCCAACCCAACTAATGTACCGGTCCGCGGATGAATTTGTGGCTGGTAATGGAGTACAAATTCATCATTCTCCACTGCCCTCCGTAAGTCGGCTTCGAGTCTGTATTCATCCTCCAACCCCGCTAATAGTCCGGTAGTATACACACTGTAACGATTTTTCCCCTTCTCCTTTGCTTGGTACATCGCGTTATCCGCGTAGACCATAAGCTTTTCCATTGAAATGGGATAATCCGGATAAACGGCGATTCCAATACTCGCTGAAGTATGCAATTCATCATTACCTATATAAAAGGATTCCTCAAATAGTTTCAGAATTTTTTCGGCCTTTTTCATAACATAGTTGGAGTCCTTAAAATCTTTCAGTACGAAGATGAATTCGTCTCCCCCCATACGGGCGAGCACATCGTTTCTCTCGAGGCAGCTGGCTAAACGTTCGCTAACTTTCTTTAGAAAATTATCTCCTGATACATGACCAAATGTGTCGTTTATTACTTTGAAGCGGTCCAAATCGATATAAAGAAGGGCTAACGATCTCTTATGCCCTGCGTTTATTTCCTTAATGATATTATCTATTTCTTCATTGATGAATCTTCGATTAGGGAGATTTGTCAGGTCATCATGATAGGCTAAGTAATTGTATTTTTTTTGGAGGAAGTAGCGATCCGAAATGTCCCGGAATTGACCGAAAGCACCTATCATTTTGTCGTCTTCATAGATTGGCTGAGCGTCGAACAGGCAGACCACCAGTTTCCCTTCTTGATCGAAAAACTGAATCTCTTCATCCTTAAATATTTTCCCTCTTTCAAGGACTTCCTTGAAATAAGTCCCAGTTATAGGGGATTCGACAATGTTTCTTCCGATTACAACCTCTCTGTTATTGCTCGAAAGTTGTTGTGCAAAATCGTTGAATTCGGTGGTGATTCCCTTTTCGTCCGTAATGACAATCCCATTTCTAGTCCTGCTCAGCATAATTTGATTCATAATGTCGAGCTTCTTATTCTGCTTCCGTAATAAAAGTTCGCGTTCAATCGAATCGACGGCTTGTGTTAGCATCGTAAGGAACAGTGGATTTTGAAACTGGATAGGCATCATAATGGATACGCTGCCAAGCATGCTGTTTTCATCCGTATAACGAAATGCCGTGCCGTAGCAGGCGATTTCATGGAGGAACGAATGGAAATGCTGCGTGCCGATAATACTGATCGGATGCTTTTGCTGCAGAGCGAGACTGATTACATTCGTTCCCGTATCTTCCAAAGTGAACAAGCTGCCTATTTGAATCCCAAATTGCTTGATCGTCTCTTTGATCGTTTCATCGCCCTCTATATCAAGAAGGTAACCTTTCGCATCCGAGACGACAACGAGAATTGGCGTACCTTTTAAGGAGTCCAATAGCTTATTGGAAAAAAAACTTACCACAGATAAAATTTCAGTATACGACGTTCTCTTTGCTGTCAGTTCCTTATCCGTCAAAAAATGTTTCGGTCTCGATACGACATTCGGATCCATTCCAGCCTCTTTGCAATACCGATTCGACTCAATTATAAATAAATTATCATGATTACTCATACTTTTCTCTCCAAATCTGTAATTCTATGGGTTTGAGAGCAAAAAAACAATGATGAAAATAAGTATTATTACGGCTCGTTATGTATTTTTAAATATATTAGATAATTATAAAGTTAAAAGGAAGAAATTACAAGGTGAATAATATTATCAAAATGGCTTTTCAGCATAAAAAAAATAGCCTACATAAAGGCTATCGGCATTTTTTCAGATTTATTTAGTTTCCCAAAAATTCTTAACAGCTCAGCCTGTTGACAAACGCTCGCATCCGTTGTTGCTCGCAGGAAGCGAGTCATGCAACCGTCGCCACAGGACGTGGCGCTTTTAGGTTGCCTTCCTTGACAAGCGTTTTCAATCAGGCTGATGAATTCTCTATGCATCACGGCTTTCCCAAAAAAGAGCGACAATGATGGTCGATTGGCACTTTAATCATCGTCGTCATAGTCATCATCGTCATCCGTCTGCTTTTTTGGAATGGATGACACTGAGGATACTTTACCTGTGTCTGACTGAACATACACATGAGCAACTTCTTGCATGCCATCAATTGTCACTTTGTAATGATCACCTTTTTGTGTCGTGACCTTTACAACATTTGTAATGATCCCACGAGCTTGCTGCAAAGCAATTTCTTTTGCCTTCTGTTCATATATCGCTTCAAGCTTCCCTTCTCTTATGCTTTTCCCGCCGTCTCCATCATCTCCATTGCCAGAGATTTCGCTCGTACCGACGGCTTTTTCGCCAGCCAAGTCAATTTCTTCTTTTTTCTCAATAAGTTTTATTGTATTCACCTTTTTGGTTTTTCCATCGACAACCAAATAATAAACTCCTCTATCGTTTTCAAGCGTCATTTGGTAGTTTCCATTTTGCTCGGCATAGTCGAGCACTTTTCCACCGTAGAGCTTTACAGCTACATCTTGGGCTTCTTTTTCAGTGAATTCCGCTGAAGAATCACTAAAAATCTGAAACAGCGAAAACAATAGGCCAAGAATGATAAAACCTATCAGAAGGAGCTTCACCTTCATTTTTTATACCTCCAGCTTCGGAAGGGTCACTATAAAATTCGAACCCATCCCTTCTACACTTTCAAGAATGATCTTGCCATCATGCTGCTCTACGACCTTTTTTGCAATTGCCAAGCCAAGCCCTGTTCCGCCCGTTTTGCGGCTTCGCGTCTTATCAACCCGGAACATTCTATCAAAGACATAGGCTTGTGCATCTTTCGGTATGCCGACTCCCTTGTCTTTTACCGCAATACTTACATATCCCTTACTTTCCGTCATTTCCACTGTTATGCTGTCGTCACTGTACTTATTGGCATTATCGAGCAAAATGACAAGCAATTGAACAAAGCTTTGTTCATGTATTTTGACGTAACTATAGCCGGAAGCATTCAGAAAGTGAATCGTATGTTTAAAGGACGGCTGCAGCCGCTGAATCGTGCTTCCAACAATAGCGGCAATGTCCACCACTTCTTTCTCATATTCAATACCCTCTTCCACTTTTGCCAATTGCAAAAGCTGCTCGGTTAAATATTTCATATGGTGCGATTCCGATTCAATCGAATAGATAGCTTCCTCAAGCATATCCGGTCTCTCTTTCCCCCAGCGTTTCAACATTTTTATGTAACTATCTATGACCGTCAAAGGAGTCTTCAATTCGTGAGAAGCATCTGAAACAAATTGTTCTTGCTTTAAATAGCTCGCTTCTAGCTTTGTCATCATTCGATTAAACGTCATGGCCATTTTATTTATTTCATCCTTCGATTCACAAGCAACAGCAATCTTTTCAAATGACCCTCTTTTTTCAATCATGTTCATCGTATTCGTCAACCGTTGAATCGGTAATAAGATCAACCTTCCTACAAAACCGCTTGTGACGTATAAAATAATGATGACGACTATGGTAGTCATCACTAACACCCATTTTAATTCCTGTATATTTTCATACAACAGATCAATATTCTCGATTAACTGCAGGTTGATAATTTCGCCGCTTTCACTTATAGCGGGAATGGAAACGATCGCAAACATCGAATTTCTAAATTCAATGATTCCCTCAAACTGTTTTTCATAATAGCTGGATGGAATTGTCCTATAGCCATTGTCAGTAAAAACCTGAATGGACGGGTTCCTTTCATTTTTAATTACAGTTCGGATCAGTCCGTCACTAAGTAAATATGCTTGCAGCATGGATTCCATTGAAATATCGGGCTTTTCGTTCATCTCAATAAGAATATGATTGGAGATGTTCGACAAACGATTTAGTTCTGATGAAATACTTGTATTTTTGAAGATGAAATAAATGCTCGTATTGGCAGCTAGCAACAGCACGATTAATACAACCGTCGTAAATAACTGTATTCTCGTTTGCAATCTCATGGGGTTAGTCCTTTATCATATAACCGACACTACGGACAGTCTGAATGAATGATTCTTCCTTTGAGTCTATTAATTTTTTTCGTAAATAGCGGATATAAACATCTACTATATTTGTATCACCATAATAATCATAGCCCCATACTTCCGTTAAAATTTGTTCACGCCCTATCGCCTGATTTTTATTTGTCACCAAGTAAAGAAGCAAATTATATTCCTTCGGAGTCAACTCCACTAAATTACCGCATTTGTACACTTCTCTTGTATTTGTGTTGATTTCAACAGAACCAATTTTATGGATTGTTTTTTTCACCGAAACGCTCTTCGGCTTAAAACGGAGGTTCGTGCGGATCCTGGCCAACAGTTCCTCAATTTCAAACGGTTTTGTCATATAATCATTAGCACCCAAATCAAGGCCGTTCACTTTGTCAAACACTGAACTTCGTGCTGTTAGCATAATGACAATAATTTCGTTATTCACCTGACGGATACGTCTCAATACTTCCATTCCGTTTAATTCTGGAATCATGACATCCAGAATCACCAAATCTATCTTTCTATCTTCAATTAAGGCCATACCCTCCCGGCCTGTGTGGGCGATGCTAACTTCATATCCTTCATATTCAAGTTCGAGCTGAATGATTCGAGCTATTTTATAATCATCTTCGATAATTAATATATGGTCAGACATTTTATCACCTCATTTATAAATGCAGTCCTGTCCACTGCCAGTACGTAAAATAAAATAAGAGCATGACAAGTAAATAAATCGGCATTAAAACGGAGCTGACTTTGGCTAGCTGCTTTGCATCGTAGGATACTTCTCCTTCTTCGTAAAAAAGCAGTAAAGCTTTCGAGCTGACAGGTACCGTTATGCAGTAATTCATCCCTATTAAACTTAGAAAGACTACTGCAGCCGGGTCCATTCCAATACTTTGGCTGAACATTATAAAACTCGGGATGAAGACAATCGCCCTTGTCGTATGAGATGTAATATATAAATGGCTCGTGATAGTTACAAGTAAAATAATACTTACAACCACCCACTCAGGCGCTTCGCTAAACAGGTGAATAGCGCTGAACATCCCTTTCTCTATCCAAGAGACAACGCCAGTGTCTACTAAAACCTGCCCGAGTGCCGTTGCTGCAGCCACAAATAGAATTAGATTCCATGATACCGACTTGATTCCTTGTTTCCAAGTAATCACTCCATAGTTTGGTAGCATGACTAGTACCGCGCCAAGCATCGTAATAAAAGCAATGTCATAACCGTGAATGCTCTCTGACAGCCAACCGGCCATCAAAATAAAAATGATGACCAATGTCTTTTTTTCGTTTTTCCCAAATGGTTTATTCGGCAGTATATCTTTTCCGCTCTCCGTCGCTTCAAATTCGTTCAATGCTTCTTTCGGCCATAACATGAGCTTTATAACAATGACTGAAATAATGGTAATAATGAGGGCAAACGGTACACCCCAAATAAGCCATTGGACAAATGAAATGGACTGTCCGACCGTTGTTTCCAATAACCCTATTCCAATCAGATGGGAGCCAGCTCCTATTAATGTTGCAGAAGTACTCATTAAAATAACGACTGGCGCCATGATCGCCAACACACTTTGTTCCTTGGCGGAAAACTTGCTGCGCAACTGTTGTAACATCGGCATGGAAAGAGCGGCCCTTCCAGAAGTGGATGGGATAAAAAACGCGGAGGCGAACAATGCCGATGAAACACCTCCTAGCACTCTATTTTTGTTACTGGAGTATCTTACGATCGACTCAACAAAACGTGTTGCAAGCCCTGATTGTTTGACCGCTTCTCCTATAATAAATGATCCGACCATCAGCCATACAATTTCCTCCGAAAGGGAATTGTAGAGGAGCTCTGGTTTGCCCGCTTTACATAATACAATAAATAGGAGCAGCGAGACTGCCACGAACCCTGCAGGAATTTTGGTCGCAACCCATAAAGTCATAGCAGACAAGAATGCAAAAAGAGAAACCTTGGCAGCATAGCCAAGTTGGGAGGCTGAAGCAATGATCATCAAGTAGAAGACATGGACACTAATAATCCCCAAGGTTGCCGTTGAAATTCTGTCGACTAGAGCAACTGCGAAGCCTTCTTTTGTCCTTCTTTTATTCATTCTCGTAATCATCGGTCCATCACCTCATCTATGCCATTTTTCTTCTTGCAATCCGTAGTCCTACGCTCACTTGGCGGAGAACTGCTACAATACTGTCTTCAATCCATTGGGGTGCTTTGCTGATCGCCTTTTCCAATGTTGCCGGTTTTTGAATGATGCTTGAGTATGCATCGATACCTGCCTGGTAGTTTAGATCTGCACCTTTACCGATCGTGCCTGTGATTGCAATAACCGGAATTTGATTCTTTTTCGCAATCCTAGCTACTTCAGCTGGGATTTTTCCGTTTGGCGTTTGGAAATCGATACTACCTTCAGCCGTGAGTACGATATCCGCACCCGCAATTTTTTCCTCTATATTAATATAATTTTTAATAAGATCGAACCTCGGGTGAAGGGTTGCGCCTGTAAAGGCAATTAACCCTGCCCCAAGCCCGCCGGATGCACCGCTTCCCGGCAGAGTCCTGACATCGACCGAACAGTTTTTTTGGACTAAAGCGGCATAGTGCTCCAGTGCAGCTGACAATTTTTCTACTTGTTGTGGAGTCGCTCCTTTTTGCGGGCCAAAGACTCGGGCGACCCCTTTCTCTCCGCAAAGTACGTTCGTCCAATTGCAAGCCACGTCAATGGAAACATCCGTGAGTCGTTTGTCTACATGAGTCGAATCAATATGGGCAACCTCTAGCAAATCTTCACCACCTTGAATGAACAGCTGCTTATGATGATGATCGAAAAACTTTACACCAAGAGCCTGTGCCATCCCCGAGCCGCCATCTGATGTGCCGGAATCCCCACAGCCAACAAGTATATGGTCGACACCAAGGTCAAGGGCTGCAAGTATCAGTTCCCCTACCCCATATGTAGTCGTTTTCAACGGGTTTCTTTGGTCTCGAGGGACATGCTTCAACCCAGCAACAGCCGCCATCTCAATCACGGCCGTCCGTTTATTATGTTCAGTAAAAATTCCAAAATGGCTTTTGATTTTCTTTCCGACAGGGCCTGTCACTTCTTTATAAATTAATTCACCGGCCTTTAAACTTACAATTGTTTTCGCAAACCCTTCCCCTCCATCAATCATCGGCACAACTTCAACATCAATTTCCTCATCAAACCGCCTTACCCCTTTAGCCATCGCAATCGCGACATCTTCCGCGTCTAAACATTCCTTAAACCCCGACGGTACAATTACAATCTTCATGTGAATATCCTCCTTGAAATTATTGATTACTTGTAATGTACCTATCAAAAGCTAATATATTTTGAGAGATAGATTAATAAATGATTAGAAATGGTTTTGGAGGTTAAACAATAGAAGATTATATTGATTTCTGCTAAGGGGTCTCCTATAAATAGCAAATGAGTTGGGATGTAATAGGGGCTAACCTTTGCAGAGGTTGTAAAGGGGAAAATCAAATGATATACTATTTTCACTGGTATCTGGTATACCAGATGCCAGTTTTCGTTTCCTCATTTCTTGTTTAATTAGCAGTGGTGCTACTCGCTGAAGATCTACCTAACGACTATTATGTTAAAGGATGAAATTGATGAACTTTCTAAAGGCAGAACAACCCCAATTATTTAAGGATCACGCATATAACGAAATTAAGACAGCCATTATTCAGCACGAAATCGAACCTGGATCCATGTTAAATGAACGTTCACTTAGTGAAAGCCTTGGAATTAGCCGTACCCCATTAAAGTTAGCCTTGCAACAGCTGGAATTGGAAGGTTGGATTACATCTGTACCTCGAAAAGGAATTTTCATTAAAACCATTACTAGAAGCGACGTTGAGGACATTTTCCAACTGCGGAAGGCTAATGAAGTACTAGTCATAGAACTGCTCATTCCTCTTCTTGACGACGAAGCAATTGCAAAAATCGAGGAGCTGGATGAACAACTATCTGGCAAGAAGGAAGATCATGTACAGTTTGTGTACTGCGATTCTTCCTTTCACTTGTTTTTAGCAGAGTTGAGTCAAAATCTCCGTCTGTATCAATTGATTGAAAATCTCACCGACCATTTTAATTGGTATCGATTTGCTTCATTGAAGGCCGGGAAAAGCTTGGATGAGATTCACTATGAACATACATTAATCATCGAGGGACTAAAAGCAAGGAATGTACGCCGAACTACGGACGCTGTTTTGAACCATATTGATAAGGCATACGCCACATTAATGGTAAATTTTAAGGAATGAAGGAAAGATTTAATTTTCATTAGAAAGAAGGGAAGTTCTTTTGGAGCAACACGTCAAGAAAACGCTCATTATTGTATTACAAATTTGTATTTTATATATATTCTCTTATATTGGAAACGTTATTCAGAACTTTTTTCACTTAGTTATCCCTGGGAGTATTCTAGGACTCTTATTACTCTTTACTTGTTTATGTTTCAAAATCGTCCCCGTTAAATGGATTGAAAATGGAGCAGGATTTTTATTAAGTTTATTAATGTTGTTTTTCATTCCAACGACAGTTGGTGTCATGAACTATTCTTCGTTACTTTCTTTTCAAGGTGCATTGTTCATCCTTGCTGTTCTATTAAGTACAGTCATTTCCATTGCAATTACGGGAACGGCAGGTCAATTTCTTGAGAAAAAGGCACAAAAGAGAAAGGATGATAAAGAATGCAGCAAGGCCCACTCGCAATCTGCATGATTTTAATAACCGTCATTGCTTATCTTGCTATGGCTAAGATTTATAAACGATATACGTATTCAGTATTAATTCCTGTTTTAACAGCTACTACAATTATTATCATCATCCTGTCATTGTTTCATATTCCATATGAAAGCTATATGTCTGGAGGGCAATGGATCAGTTCCCTTTTAGGTCCATCCGTTGTCGCACTTGCTTACCCTTTATATAAACAGCGTCGCTTTTTACTAGATCACTTAGCTCCTATAATAGGAGGAGTATTCGTAGGTGCCAGTTCCGGAATGGTCAGTGTTGTTCTCCTCGCTAAAATCTTCGGGGTCAATCATTCATTAACTCTTTCCCTTATCCCAAAATCTCTTACCACTCCTATTGCAATAGAAGTAGCTAAAGGATTAGGCGGAGATGCCTCGCTGGCAGTTGTCGCTGTTATGATTGCAGGAATCTTTGGCGCAATCGTTGCTCCTTCTATTTTTCAATTGTTGCGGGTGCATAGCCCAATGGGAAGAGGCATCGCTCTTGGCAGTGCATCGCATGCGATAGGGACTGCGAAAGCAGCTGAATACGGTGAACTTACCTTTTCAATGAGCTCTGTCACAATGGCGTTATGTGCGATCATCGGCTCTGTTCTTGGTCCAATTGTTGTGTGGGTATTTCATATATAATTAGAAAAGTCCAATCTCCTTTTTTGGAGATTGGACTTTATTATGTGGTAGAGAGGCAATCTGTGTTCATCGTCTGCTTGCATGGAACTGGCGATGGAGTTCACGAACTTGCTCCGCTAGTTCAGGAACAGGGCCATCTATTGTCGTATCACGAATTACATCTTGAATAGGAAGATTACGGACGCGCGATGAAGTAACCCCCAATTCACTCAACCATTGTACTAGCTGTTCGGAGGAACTTGCATAAACGATCCTGCCTAACCCAACCCACCCGTGGGCGGCAGCGCACATAGGGCAATGTTCGCCAGAAGTATATACTGTTGCCTTGCTTCTCTCTTCAGGCGTCATGTTCGCAGCCGCCCATCGTGCCAAAGCAAATTCCGGGTGTTGTGTATGGTCACCACCTGCAACGTGGTTATGATCTTCTGCAAGCACGTCTCCGTCTGCTGAGACAAGGACCGAACCAAATGGCTCGTCACCTTTCTCCAGCGCAGTTCTTGCTAATTCAATACAACGTCGCAGGTGCTTCAAATCTGAATTACTTATCATAATTGAATCCTCCTCGTTTGCATTACTACTTCAATATCAAATAGAGCAGATGTATCCGCTCTTTGTTATTTAGTTTAAATAACTTTTCTCTTTTGCCAACACTAAATTGACGAGCATTTCATTAATCGGAACTTCCAGGCCAAGTTCTTTTGCTTTTTGAACAACTCCACCATTGATGGCCATAATTTCTGTTTTTCTTTTATTTAAGACGTCGACCAACATCGATGTCTGGTTTGGCGCTGTTTTCCTAGCTAAGTCTTTAATGATAGAAGAATCATTAAAACGTAATGGAATGCCTGCCTTTTTGGCAACCATTAGACATTCTTCTGCAATTTTATCCTGTAGGTTAGAAGTTTCCTCGTTTTCTACCAACTCACCGTTTCTCAGTCCAGTCAGTGCGCCTAATGGATTAATGCCGCAATTGCCTATTAACTTCTCCCAAATTAATGACATGACATTTTCAGAAACCTTTGATTGCCCCAGTTTTTCATGGTCGAAGATACGCTGTATTTCTTTGATGCGATCAGTGACTTTACCATCAATCTCACCGATTACAGTTCCTCCACTGCCCGTGTGGAGAATGACACCAGGCTCCTCAATGTAACCGGCTGTACTCGTATTTCCTGCGATAATTTTACTTTCATCAATATATTTAGCGATTTTTTCAATATTACCGATGCCGTTCTGCAGAGTTAACACAATCGTGTTGTCGCCAATGAGATTTTTATTTTGCTCCATCGCAATTTCGGTAATATATGTTTTGACTAAAACGATGACTACATCAAGTTCTTCGAAGACCTCTCTACCATCAGTGAACGCCTTAAGATTCGTATATACCTTTTTCTCGTCACCATGCAAGATCGTAAGTCCATTAGAATTGATTGCGTCTATATGTTCTTTAAATATATCGATCAAGTAAACGTCATGTCCTGTTTCGGACAAGACTGCACCATAAAGCCCGCCTATGGCTCCCGCGCCGATGATACCAATTTTCATACAAACTCAACCTTTCTTTTACCTGTATATCTATATCTGTTTTATGTAACCCTAGCTTTTAAACCGCTTACATTTTAATTGTAAGCGACTTCTGAAATTATATCAAATAACCTTTACATAAATGGTAGTAATTTCAAATTTAACGGTCTTCTTCTGCAGACATTACTAAAGGGAAATACTACGTCCATTTCCCTTTTTATTATCAATAAATTTATTCATATATATATAATCCTTATTAACTTATGATACGATTAAAGTAAACTGATCTTAGTACGGTATTAAATTTTATTAATCTCTATCTAATATCTGTAATATTATATTGATGTTATATAAATACTTGTATGGGGAAAACTACTCTCGATTGGTTTAATGAAAATATAGAGAATATAGGATGATACTTATGGGATATCGGACAATTAAAACTGCAATAGGGGCAGGATTAGCAATTTGGATTGCGAGTTTACTCGATTTGGAATTTGCATCATTTGCAGCAATTATCGTGATCATGTGTATTGAGAAGACAAAAAAAAGAACATTGCATTCCATTCAGAAGAAATTCTTCGCATCTCTTTTATCTTTACTTCTTGGGTCCATATGCTTTGAACTATTAGGATATCATCCAATTGTTTTAACTTTATTTATTTTATTGTTTGTCCCAGTCCTTTTAAAGGCACGTATTCAGGAAGGTTTTGTCACAAGCATGGTTGTCATTCTACATATTTATACAGTCAAGGAAGCCAACCTAGAGAACTTATTGAATGAACTCTATATTATTTTCATTGGCATAGGAATCGCCTTACTCGTAAACAGCATTATGCCAAGCTTTAAGAAAGAAATTGAAAAATATAAAATGAAGATCGAGAATAAATTCAGCGTTATTCTGCACCAGTTCTCTATACTTTTAAAAGATAATGAGCAAAAATGGGACGGCAAAGAGTTAATTGAAGTAGAAAATATCCTTAATCAGGCTAAAAACATTGCTATCCAAGAAGTAGAAAATCATCTGTTACGGAAAGAAAATAATGATTATTATTATCTCGAAATGCGAGAGGATCAACTGGGAATCCTAAAACAGATGGCAGCCATCTTACGCATTGTTTCTTCTTCGGAGTTAGATATTAAACAAAGAGGAATGCTTGCAGCCATCTTTCTGAATATCAGTCAACATGTAGATTCAGGAGATACAACCATTGCATTAAAGCTATTAGAGGAATATGAAGAGTCAATACGGGAAACAGAATTACCGAAGACAAGGGAAGAATTTGAAATCAGAGCAAATCTATTTTATTTGAATTTCGAGATTAAGAACTATTTAATTATAAAGAAAAATATTTTTAATAGAAGTAAACTTAGCTCTTGAATCTAGTCAGTAACTTAACAATAGCCACGGGGACAGGTTTCTCGGCTTACGAAGCCAAGGATTCTGTCCCCGTTGCTTTTAATATGACAAAAACAACTTTGAAACCATCATCTTTTCTTCAATCTTCCCTGAATAATACCTATAACGGCTGGCATTACGGAAATGAAGATAATTGCTAGGAGAACCGTTGAAAAGTTGTCTTTGACAATTGGATTATTGCCGAAAAAATAGCCTAAAATCGTACAGGTTCTTTTTTCCGCCCTCACCATACATGTCCTTCCCCCGTATACTAATATGACTAAAAAGTAATGAGGTTTATCGCTAGCTGTTATATTCGTACCCACTTAACTACTTTCAAGCAGTGGCATTTATACTTCTTATCTTCAAAAAAAATTAAAGAAGGTGGTCTTAATTCTGAATTCCAATTATCTAGATTTTTTGGCTAAACTCGGTATTGAAGGTGCACATCCTGGTGGAATTAATCTGACAAAGGAAATATTCAAGAGGGAGAACATTAACAGAAATTCTCACATTCTAGATGTAGGGTGTGGTACTGGCCAAACTGCTGCCTATTTAGCTTACAGATATGGAGCAAAAGTAACTGGCATCGATATCAATCCAACAATGATTGCAAAGGCCGAAAGGAGAATGAAAAAAAATCGATTATCGGTCAAAATAATTCAAGGCCCAGTAGAAAAAATTCCGTTACCGGATAATCATTTTGATATTATTGCTTCTGAATCTGTTCTTTCTTTTGTAAATAAACCCAGAGCCCTTAAAGAAATCTTTCGGTTATTAAAGAATGGCGGCCGTTTCATTGCAATTGAACAAACGATTAACCAGCGACTAGAGGAAAAAGAGGAAAACGAAATCAAACATTTTTATGGATTTACTTCCCTTCCTACGGAAAAAGATTGGGTGGCGTTATTGGAACAGGCAGGTTTTGAAAATATTCGCATACAACAAAATACATCCATCGATTCAGTGCCTGATATCCATTACTTAGATGATATTGAACCTGAACTTTACGAGATTATGGATAAACATTTTGATATGATATTGAGGTATAAAGAGAAATTGGGCTATCGAATTTATTCATGTACAAAATAAGTTATGATTTCTCATTTTACTTATGATTACACACTCCATAATTTATCACTGGCAAATACTTCTATTTTCCTAAAGATGGATTATACTATAAGTATGAAATTATTATTAAGGAGTGGATTCATATGATGATCGTAACAACTGAAAATATTGCTAATCACCAAATTACAGAAGTGTTAGGTCCAGTATTTGGTTTAACCGTAAGAGCAAGAGGAATTGGTAAAGATATTGCTGCTGCTTTTAAGGGGCTAGTAGGTGGAGAAATAAATCAGTATACAGAAATGCTTGAAGATGCTAGAAAACAAGCAATGGATCGTATGGTGAAAAATGCTACAGCAATGGGTGCAAACGCTATTATTATGATGCGTTTTGACTCAGGTGAAATTGGTCAAAATATGAGTGAAATCGTAGCCTATGGAACAGCAGTCATTGTAGAAAAGAGATAACTAATGAAATGGATTATAGGATTTTATAGTATCCAATTCCTTATTTTGATTATTTTAATTATCGGTTCATGGTTCATTTGGGATCGCCGATTCAAAACGAAACACGGCAGGCAAGTACCAAAAGGATTCATACGGACAAATGAGATTTCAATTGATCCAATCACAAACAAAAGATTAGTAGTTTATTTCAACCCAGAATCTGGAGAACGCTTTTATAAAGAGGAAGATAGAAATTGAAAAGGAGCTTTTTTACAAAGAGGCCAGTCCCTCAGTTTGATATAACTTTACTGAACTGGGGAACTGGTCTCAAAACTTACAACTTAAAATTTTAATCCTTTCCTTTTTAATGTTTCATCTATCCAACTTCTATCTAATGTACCAGCCTCTATTTGTGTGAGCATCTCTTGTTCATGAGCGTATATTGCTTTCGCTCTTTTTAGCACCTTTGCCGCCTGTTCATAAGGGACAACCACTACCCCATCGTTATCACCTACAATGACATCACCCGGATTCACTGTAACACCGGCACAGCTAATAGAAACATTGATTTGTCCCGGCCCTTCTTTGAAAGGACCCCCAGGGTTCACGCCTTTTGCAAAAACGGGAAAGCCGATTTGTTTTATCGCTTCCGCATCTCTAATCGCTCCATCTACTACATAGCCAGAAATGCGATTTCTCTTCCCAATCATACACATCATTTCTCCTAATAAGGCTCTGCTAATATCTCCACCGGTCTCAACAACAATAACATCGCCAGGGGATGCTATCTCAATCGCTTTATGAAACATCAAATTGTCCCTAGGCATTGTTTTGACTGTCAAAGCCTGCCCAACCATTTGAACATCCGGTTTATTAAAATGTGCAACTCCAATCATTGCATTAAATATTCCCATTGCATCGGCAATAATCGTAGTACTAATAGCACCTAACCCATCGATTATTTCTTGGGGCAATTTTGTATATGAAGGTTCGATACGTAAATCTAACATGAATACCACTCCTTTGATTTGTTTTTCAGTATGATTAAGCAACAGAATTGACTATTTTCAATCGAATTTAGATAGAAAGAGGGAATAAATGCGCAGCATTTATTCCCTCCCACCACCAACTAGTTTTCTTTTATTTATTTGCAAAAAACTTAGCAAGAATTCCATACGATACTAATGCTGTGATAAAACCACTTATCCAAGAAAGATCAGTAAAAATCGAAAAGGTTGGGATAAGATTACCACTTAGAGACACTAGCACCCCAAGAATGGTTGCGATATATGCATTCTTGTTAATTCCGCGAAATTTATTGATAGCTTTCGTATCTTTCATATCATAATATAGCTCGTTAAGATTGATCTCTTGTTTAAAAACAAAGAAATATTGATAAATCATTACACCAGATACAGGACCTAAAATAGCACCTATTCCGTTTAAGAAAGTATAAATACTATCTGGATTTTCCATCAACTTCCACGGCATAATCGCGAATCCCAACAAGCAAGCGATTATTACACCTCTTCGATAATTTATCCATTTAGGGAAGAGTGCTGTTAGCTGAAATGCGGCTGGAGTGATGTTAGCAGTAGCATTCGAGTTAACAGTTATCAACAATAAGATTAGCATTGCAATAAGAATGGCCGGTAAACTATCCCAATGATTAATTACATTTAGCACATCCCATTGTTCCACGCCATAATGAATAGAACTACCAATAAGAATAGAGATACTAGTAAAAGCAAAAATAACGTAACCAACAATCAAGCTTAATCCTTGTCCTACCATTTGATCTTTAGTTGAAGTTGCGTTTTGTGTAAAATCAGCAGCGCTAACCCCTGGTGCCGCCCAAAATGCCAACACAGCATTAATGATCATCATGTAAGCAAATAGAGGGCTTATATCTTGGTTTGTTCCTTCAATAGAATAGCTTAAAATATTACCAAAGCCACCACCAACAATGACTCCCCAAATTCCCATGGAGAAAAACAGAACATAAATCAAGACCGTTAACAAAGTATTGAATTTGTTTAGGAAACTGCTTCCACTAATACCTAGTGCAAGGTTCGCTGACCAAAAAATGATAAATGCAAGTAGTCCTGGCATACCGATACCAAAAAAAGTAAAGTCTCCACCAATTTCTAAAAACTTAGGCCAAAGTTTACCAATAATGATTAGTAGGGCTTGGGATCCCACGAAAGTTTGTAAACCAAACCAACCTATAGCGACTACGATACCTCTTAAGAAACCGGGTATCTTAGCCCCAGCCTCTCCATAAGTTGCTCGTAAATGCATCGAAAATGGAATACCGTATTTTGAACCAGCTTTTCCATTAAAGGCCATAAATACCGCCGTAAGTATGGCACCTAAAACTAAAGCAAGCATGATATTAATAGGAGCTAAACCTAAAACTAAGAAACCACCAGCTGCAGCATAGTTTGGAATGTTATGCAAATTACCCATCCACAGCGTGAAATAGTTACCAACTTTCATACTGCGTTTATCTTCAGTTTTCGGTAATAAATCCTCGTTATCGTAACCTCTTGACTTGAATAACTTAACTTCTTCTTGAGTTACACTTATATGTTCCTTACCCATATTGAAATAAACCTCCTAGAGGCTTTTTTTATTTTTTGTTTGTCAATAAAAGCTAGATTAACTTTTTTACCCCCATCTAAAGCAGGACGGGGGTATGCATTTTGGATGTATTATCTAGCTAAAATTTTATGATTGGCGTTACTATAACTATCGACTAAATCTGCAGCAAATTCGGCTAACTGTAAATCACAACCATGAGCTCCAATTAAAGAAATACCAAGTGGCACTTCGTGTTGTTTAACTAATGGTAGTGTAATTTGCGGTGTACCGGATAAAGGTGAAATACATAATAATTTACTCGATTGTACACGCGTTGCATTTATTTCTTCTAAAGAGCTACTTCTTAGAGGTGCTACAGAGGCAGCTGTAGGTAAGCATAGTAGTGTGCCTTCTGGTAAAATATCTTTAACTCTTTCAATAACAGCTTGTCTTTTATTCAATGCTTCTTTATATTCGCTCATAGTAATGGTAGATGCCCACTCTAATCGTTCTTTTGGACCTGATGAGAGATTCGGACGGTATTTCCTTACCCAACCACCGTAACTTTCCCAAACTTCATATCCTTGAATAATTCTAAAAATTCCCGTCCATTCTTCCAAACCATTCGGACTCACTTTTATATTTTCAACTACTTCAAAATGTTGTTTAAGATGGTTGACAGCAGGCTGTAATGCCTCTACAACATCTTTGTTGATCGAATCAAAACAATCGTCAGCGATGAGCAACCTATTAAACGTCACTTTTTTACTGTCATTACCTAATACTTCTTTGGAAACCCGTCTAAAAACATCGGAATTTCTAGCAACATATCCAAGAACGTCCATGCTCTCACAATACGGAGCCTCTCCATCATTGGCAACACGTCCATAAGTAGGACGAATACCTAATACTCCATTGTAACTTGCGGGGACCCGAACTGACCCTAGGCAGTCGCTTCCGTAAGCAAAATCTACTAAACCTCCAGCTGTAGCTGCGCCCGTCCCGCTCGAAGACCCTCCTGTAAAGCGTCTTGGGTCGTGAGGGTTGATTGGAGATCCATAATTCCAATTTTCACCACTTATACTGTAACAAAGCTCATCACAAATCGTTTTCCCAACTAAATCTGCTCCTGCAGATAACGTTTTAGTGACAATACTAGAAGTAAAATCATCTGGACCATTAGTCCGCAACCATTCTGGGTGGCCATTACTATAAGTGCTTCCTAAGATTTTAAAAACATCTTTAACTCCAAATACAAGTCCTTCGAGATTCCCTTTACCAGACCCTTTCAAAGCGATGTGGTTTTCACGAACAAACGACTGTAGCGCATCATAAGGTGGCTGATCAGAGACAGTTAAGCGAGCATTATTTAACATGTTAGTAGGAACCATATTTATCACCTTTCCTGAATTAGTAGTAGATAGAAACAAATAGTCTTATTAATCTCCCATTAAAACAGATGCCATCTTACGTGATAATTCATTTTGGACAATGACCTTACCATTTTTAATAACATAGCGGACTAAGGGTTGATCATTGATTAAATTGCTCAAATCGTCACAATCGTAGATAACGATATCAGCATTTTTACCAACTTCTATTCCGTAAGTATCACTGACCCCTATTGCCTTAGCCGCGTTATAAGTGACCATATCTAATACTGCACGACGTTGATCCGCAGAGCCCATTTGTTGTGATACTTGCAATAAGTAGCCAACAGCGATTAAGTCCGCATTACCAAACGGTGTAAATGCATTGCGAATATTATTGGAAGAATAAGCAAGATTTACTCCATGCTCCATCATTGACAATACAGGTGCCATACCACGAGGAATATTTTTTCTCTCGGTGCGTCCAGTCATAAACATATCCGTTACTGGTAATGGAACAATTGAAACTTCAGCTTTAGCGATTTTGTCAAAAATAGGTGCTGCCACTTCTGGATCAAGTGACCCTAATGTTGTAACATGTCCGATTGCAACTCTACCTTGGTAGCCACGTTCAATTGTCATATCACAAATTAGTTCAATACATGTATTTTGTGGATCATCAGCGTTCGTGCCAAAGTCAGCATGCATATCAATTGGCAGATTGTACTTTTCCGCCAAATCAAAAACGATTTCTAGTTGTTTTTTAGTATCTTCCATTGTTTTTTCACTATAAGGACAGCCACCAACTACATCAGCACCCATTTTGATGGATTCCTCCATCATCTCCAGTACGCCTGGAGATTGAATAATGCCTTCTTGAGGAAATGCAACGATTTGCAAATCTAGTACTTCTTTAAACTTTTCTTTTAAATCTAGAAGTACTTCTACTCCAAGTGTTTTCTCAAAAGGATCCACATCTGGATGCGCTCTCATAATTGTAGTCCCGTTTAATACCGACCATCTTAATACTCTTTCAGCTCGTTTTTTCACATCATCATATGTGTATAATTTCTTTAGTTCAGCCGTATTCTTCAATGCTTCCTCTAATGTTCCTGATATATTAGGTTTGCGATCTTCAAGAAATGCTTTATCAGGGTGGATATGACTTTCAATTAGAGTTGGTAACACAGCATTGCCTTTTGCATCAATTTCTTCTAAGTTATTGTCATTTTGAATGCGTGCAGCTATTTCCACAATTTTTCCATCAATGATTTTGATGTCTTTTTGAGATTCACCATCTTTGATATGTGCATTTCGTATAATTAAATTACCCATGGAAAATACCCCCTATAATTAATTAAATTCATGTATCTCACACAAAAATAAAGATTATATTGTGATATAAACTAAAAAAATTTCCTAAAAAAAGGGCCTGTCCCCCAGCTCGATAAAACTTTACCGAACTGGGGAATTGCCCTATAATTTTTTTAAAAAAAATTATCCAATTGATTGTCCACCATCAATTTTCATTTCAACACCATTAATATGCGTAGCTCTGTCACTTGCTAAATATGCCGAAAAATAGGCAACATCTTCAGAGCGGCCAATACGTTCAGATGGAATACTAGCTATTTGTCGAACAACTGCAGGATGTTCTTGATCAATTGCATAGCGGACCATTGGAGTATCGGTTAATCCTGGACATAGTGAAACAGCCCGAATTCCATCTTTCGCATAATTGAAAGCAAGTTGTTTCGTGTATCCAACAAGTGCGTGCTTAGAAGTAATGTATGCTGCGTCTCCAACACCAGCAATTGTTCCTCCAATTGAAGCGACATTAATGAATGTTCCCTGCCCTTTTTCAAGCATATGTGGCAAGAGCGCATTTGTTAGTAAATAGACTGCTTTAACGTTCACAGCCATGATTCTATCCCATTCATCTTCAGTAATATCAAGAGATGCTTTAAAATCCGCCAAGATAGCAGCATTGTTCACACAAATATCAACTGTTCCAAACTCTTCAAGCGCTTTATTAATCATAATCTGAACATCTTCTTTTTTAGAAATGTCAGCAACAATACTAAGTACAGTGCCATTATTATCTTTAATCAGTTTCTCTGTTTCAGCTAAACCTTCCGCATTCACATCGTTAAGGATTACCTTGGCACCTTCTTTTGCATACTCAATTGCCTGTGCTCTACCTAGTCCTGATGCAGCGCCTGTAATTAATGCAACTTTCTCTTGTAACAACATAATAACCCTCCTAAATTTATACCCTTACTTCCTATTTTAAAAATAAAAATAGGTTGTTGTAATTTTTTAATTAAATCACAAAACTATCCTAACAAAACATCAACACAGTATTAGCAAGAAAAAGCGAAACCGCTTTCAAACTTCTCTCCTTTTATTATATATAGCCCTTTCAACAAGTTCTATATACTCAATGAACAAAAGAAACGAGTACAAACTATTTAACATGCATAACAATTTTAACATTACATTACTTTCTAACAAGACCTTTGTTCACTTTGAACAAAGGAAAACTATCATTTTATAAGAAATTGAATGAGGCCCTTTCAGCTGCAAGCATTAAAAGGGTGGCCATCTATGTAAGGATAAGCACCGAAGAACAAGCAAGTGAGGGTTACAGCATAACTGCACAACTACAAACTTTACGTCAATATGCACAACTATATGGAAGGGAAACAGCAGAGGAATACACGGAGGGTATGAAGCGAAGAAGGGGATTCTCAATACCCGCTTTCGACAAAGAATTATCCCCTTATTTACAACTTTTTTTGCCTCTATTTATGGTATGGTTCCCCTTTAATAATCCGAAATCCCCGATACACCTGCTCCAACAGCACCAATTTCATCAACTGATGCGGGAACGTCATCTTTGAGAACGACAGCAGCTCATCCGCCCGTTTCAATACATCATTATGTAATCCGAGAGATCCGCCGATGACAAAGACGACTTTGCTTCGCCCGTACGTCATCAACGACTCCATCCCCGCCGCCAATTCCTCGCTCGTTTTCATCTTCCCCTCAATTGCAAGAGCAATGACGAACGCATCGGAATGGATTTTTGCAAGAATCCGATCGGCTTCCTTTTTCTTGACGATTTCCATATCGGCTTCACTCAATGACTCGGGTGCCTTCTCATCCGCCACTTCGATAAGATCAATTTTTGCATAGGCGCCGAGTCGTTTGGCGTATTCGTCGATGCCCATTTTCAAATATTTTTCTTTTAGTTTGCCAACTGACACAATTGTAATATTCACAGGGTTGTCCACCTTTGCTGAAATGTTATACACAGAACTTATTCACATATCCACAGGAAAAACTACATATTGTGCCCGATTATCCGTTCGCCACAATATACGATGCGGGTGTGTCACAGTACTCGCATTTTGTGGATAAGTTTTTCTCTTCCTCGATTTTTTCCATGATCGGAAACGTTTCCTCTTTTGCGACAAATACGTCAAGCGCATGATTGATATGGGTTTCACAGCTATATAATTTCATTATCCACACTTCCTTCATCATTTATTTTTTACACAATGTTATTCACAATTTCAACTTCTTATCCACATGTCGATAACTACTACAGAAAAAACAGGCAGTATAGCCGATGTTCTGCTATGCTGCCCGTTGTGGATAATTAATTATTACATCACTGTAAAAAGTGTAACATTCTAATCGGTTTCTCGCCTGCTTTTTGTAAAAATGATTAGAATGTATTGCCGTCCCTTAATTCCATTTCGATTTCAACCTGTTTTCCGTCACGGTACACTTTCATCTTCATCATATCGCCAACTCGTTTGTCATTGTATAGATGCTTGCGCAAGCCGACCATATCGTCGATCTTTACACCATCCATTTCTACAATGACGTCATATCGCTTCACACCCGCGGCTTCAGCCGGCGTATTGCGGAATACTTGGGTGATGATGACTCCTCCCGCTATATTCTCCGGAAGCTTCAGCCCTTTTCGCTCCGAGGAAGGCACATCTTCCAAATTAAAGAGACTGACGCCCATTGTCGGCCGTTGAACCGTTCCCGTCGTTTCCAGGTCTTTGATGATCGGTACTGCAATATTGATCGGGATGGCAAGTCCGATTCCTTCCACGGTCGCTTCTGTTATTTTCATCGAGTTGATGCCGACGAGCTGGCCCGCCATATTGATGAGTGCGCCGCCCGAGTTGCCGGGATTGATGGCGGCGTCTGTCTGTAGGACGTCCGCTTGCCAATCAATCGTTCCATTCTGATCGAAATCCATCGGAATGGAACGGTCTTTCCCGGAAACGATGCCCATCGTTACAGATCCTGCAAAGCCTAGACCGAGCGGGTTTCCGATGGCGATGACCGTTTCCCCGCGCTTCAAAGCGTCGGAGTCTCCGAACTGAATGACTGTGTTGACAGCAGCACCATCAATCTCAACGACGGCAAGATCTGTCCACATATCGCTGCCCACAAGCTTTCCTTCCACCTTCGTTCCATCATCGAATGTGATTTCCAACCCTTCCGCACCTTCAACGACGTGATGGTTTGTGACGATATATGCCTTGTCGCCTTCCTTCTTATAAATGACGCCGGAGCCGCTGCCCGTTTCCCTTCTCGTTTCTGTCGATGACCAAAAATCGCGTACAGTTTGGAGATTGGTGATGCCCACGACCGTATCTGCAACTTCGGAGACAATGTCTGTTACGTCCGTATTGATATCTACGGAGACTCGCTCGCTCTGTAAATTGCTTTTACCGCTCGTCTCGCTGCCGACTTGTGGTGTCACTTTCTCCTTGCCCAATGTGGAATACATCAGAAACCAGACGATCAGACCACCGAGAATAGCCCCGATAAGCGCGGGCAGAAACCCGCCGCTGCGTTTAGGCTTGATCGGTCTTTCACTATATCGTGGCGGCTCTTCACGTCGTTCTGGTTCCTCGATGACCGGTTTTTCGTCTTCATTTCGTGGACCTTGATTGAATTCGTCCATTCTCCTCTCCCTTTCTTTACACAGTTACACTCACTGTACCCAAATCCTGTCGTTTAAAATCAAAAAAGCCTTACCAGAAGGCAAGGCTTTTGATGAACGATTTAGACAGTGACAAGCTCTGTCGGTTTTTCCGCGTCGGTGTCATGCAAATGCACGAATTCCCCCGTGCGGATCCCGCATGCTTCCAATGTTTGCGAAACACTCATCCTTGCGAGATCTTTCATGTTATTGTCCTTGCTTAGGTGCGATAAATAAATTCTCGTCTCTTTTTGGGCTACGACTTCGCTCATTGCAACAGCAGCATCTTCATTCGACACATGGCCCACGTCGCTAAGAATCCTTCGTTTGATGGACCATGGATAGCGTCCCATTTGCAGCATGCTGACGTCATGGTTGCTCTCGAAAACAAATGCATCAGACCCTTGAATATGCCCTTTCATTCGGTCGCTCACATACCCCGTATCCGTGATAATCGACAGCTTGCGGTCGTTTTCATGGAAGACATAGAACATCGGATCTGCAGCATCATGGGAAACAGCGAAAGACTGGATATCGAGCGAGCCGAACGACATGTTCGTTTCCATGTTGAAATGGAAACGTTGCTCCATCGGAATTTCGCCGACAAGCCCATTCATTGCAAGCCATGTCTTTTCATTTGCGTAAATGGGCACTTTGTATCTTCGCGCCAGCACGCCGATCCCTTTAATATGATCGCTATGCTCATGAGTGACAAAAATGCCGTCCACTTGCGTCATGGAACGGCCAATACTTTCAAGCTGCTGTTCCATTCTTTTCGCACTAAGTCCTGCATCGACCAGAAAAGCATGCTTTTCTGTCTCTATATATATGGAATTGCCCGTACTACCACTAGCGAGCACACTGAAACGCATATGAAAAACTCCTTATTCTTCTTCATCCTCAACCTCATCGAGCTCTTCCTCTTCCATCTTTTCCAGGTGGAAGTCTATCACTTTTCCTTCAATGGCATTGATGAAATGATTCTCGATGGTGCCATCCTTCAATTCTACACGAATATTCCATGTTGCGGCAAATACTTGGTTTTTCGTCGAAACGAGCGTCGCCGAGTAACCTGGTGTCACCTTCAGCACTTTTGAATCCTGCTTCAAATACCCCCGCGTAACTAGCGATCCTACCGCTTCATCCTGTGTCAACATGTCTCTTTTCAAGTTTTTGCTTGAGAACTCTTCCAGCATTCGCTGCTCGTAATGTGTTACTTCATGATTTTCATCCCAATAAATCGTCAATGTGGCATTCGGACTATAGAAAATCGGTTCGCCATCCACTTTTTGAAAAAAGATGGCTTTCCGCTTTTCCTTATCCAATTCCCACAACTCATATTCAGCTCCGTGCCATATATACTTCGCTAGAAAATCATTGAAATGATAATCCTCTTTGTCATTTCGGATGGATACCGGGATAATCATTTCGGATTCAATTGATGTATTATCGACAATGACGATGGACTGGTCCTCCAAAGACTCCAATTCCTCTTCTGAGAATGACTTCACATCAGCAAAGATGTGGGAAAAGTCATTTTTAACGACCTGTGGCAAATTGTACGTAATATTTTCTTGTTTCATCAAATCCTCAATGGAGGCTTTCCCCGCAACTTGCACATTTTGCGCCTCAGTACGCTGATTTAAATACAAGAAGTAGAGGAATATATTCAATATCGAAAAGACGACGATGAATATCGTTTTTGTCTTATTCCAATCCAATTTGCTCACCCCCGCCTTGATCCTCAGCTGTATAAGAGAACCATCTACCTTTGATATAATAAAACCAGGCAGGCTCCATCACAAAAATCCGTTTTTCTAAATCATGTCTCATCATGTACCCTGTTGTAATTTCCTCGACCGTCCCGAAATCGATTTTTTCCGATTCCTTCAGTTCGTTTGCTATGGCGGCACCCGAAGGAAGACTCACCTCTTCCTCATCCACCCCCACATCAAGTGTATAATAAGGCCGGATATACCTAAACGCCCGGTTCACTCCATAATACTGTGCAATTTCCGTTATGCCCGCTGGTTCCAAGACCGGATAGCCTTGAATGAACAACTGGAATCTCACATAATGAGAATAACTATTTATATACGAGAATCTGAACGAATCTGTCCAGCCACCATGCTCATTAATCGAGTCAATGACGTCTGTTAATAGGGTTGAAGGTTTTACCTCTTCCCTGTTTTCCACAGCAGGATGGGCAAAGTTCAACATCTTCGATTCCGTATTTACGACTAAAAGCGCATGGTCATCACCAAATTCCTCATGTTTGCCATCCACCTGACTGCGTCTTACTGCATTCGGGTCATTAAATAAAGCATCACGGAAGCGGGTCGGACTTATTTCTTCCTGGTAATACACGATTTGATTCATCGTGACTCGTTCAGTAGGTACCGCCAAATAGACCGGTTCCTGTACATTCACTTCAGTATAGGAAGGTAAATTTTCCCCTTCAATGACGATGTTACGATATGACGTCATCGTATCCTCCGGAGCTACTTTGCCATGATAATGGATTCCTGTCGCCCGGTTGATGAAATGCACTTCAAATGCAATTTCCTTCGGATTCCATTTGACGACAAGGCGGTCAAAACTGAATTCCGGAAGTCGAATATTGTCCTCAAAAGGTAAAATTTCTTCATACACAGGCAGCGGCACATCCCCTTGGAAATACAAGGTGAACTGATTCGTATCTTCGAAGAAGGCTTTCATCTGCCCCTTGTTCATCTCGTTTTGGCCGGGAACCAATTGCGTGACTTTCCAAGAGTTCATTTCCCTCATAATACTGTCAATCCGTATTTGATCGGTCGTTCCATTGAGTGATTCCTCATATTTAATGAGGATCTTATATGGCTTAATGATATCCTGCACTTTTCTTCGTTCGCCGATTGAAATATCGACGGTCGGCGATTGTTCAATCGTATCCAGTCGGGGCGAATACGTCCATATGGAAAAGGTGAATGTTATGCTCAACAGGACGAGCAATAGTAAGATAATCGATTTGACCGGTTCGATATACTTCAATCCCATTCACCTTCCTCTTGTTGTTCAAAGGGCAGCGTAAAGAAAATCGTCGTGCCTTTCCCTTCTTCACTTTCCGCCCATATTTCGCCGCCATGTGCAATGATCATTTCCTTCGCGATGGCAAGTCCAAGACCCGTTCCGCCCATCGCCCTTGATCTCGCGCGGTCCGCTCTGTAGAACCTGTCGAAAATGCGGTTCACATTCGCTTGCGGGATGCCCATGCCGTCGTCGGAAATCATCACTTTTATGAACGTTCCAGACGTCGTTACTCCAAAGCGGACATCTCCGCCATCCGGGGAATATTTAAGCGCATTCGAAATAATATTGTCGATTACCTGTGTCATCTTATCGGTGTCAATTTCGACGAATAGATCCTCGGAAGGTAACAATCGCTTGAAGTGAACGTTCTGTGACTTCGAGAATTCGAACCGCTCAATGATTGAGTTGAAGAAATGGTTGAATTCTACCCATTCGGTATTCAACTCATATTCTTTGCTATCCATCCTGGAAAGCTTCAATAAGTCATTCACAAGCCGGATCATCCGCTCCGTCTCCGTCTGCGTCACGCGAAGGAAGGAAGGGGCAATCTCCTCGTTCTTCCATGCACCTTCCGCCAATGCATCCAAATAGCTGCGCATTGTCGTGAGCGGGGTACGAAGCTCGTGAGAAACGTTGGAAACGAATTCTCGCCTCTCCATGTCAATCTTCTCCTGTTCGGTATTGTCATGAAGGACGACAATGAGACCGTTCACGAAGCCCGTCTCCCGCTGCGTCACCGAAAAGGTCGCCCGTAGGATGTAAGGGACCTTCTCCGTACTGAAGTCGAGCGCGATTGAATCCTTCACTTGAATGAGGTCTTCAAACGTATATTCCTGCTCCAAGCCTAAGATGCTTGCAATCGGGCGATTCAACACAAGATCGCGTGTCATCCGCAGCATCATAAGCGCAGAGTCATTGATTAGGCTCACCCTGCCTTTACGGTCCGTAGATATGACGCCATCCGTCATGTTTTCAAGAACCGAGGCGAGCTTTCTTTGCTCACTTTCCGTCGTTGACTGCGACTCTTGCAGCTGATTTGTCAAATGGTTGAAAGCGATTGCCAGCTGGCCCATTTCATCATTCCCGTATACGTGGACCTTCCTTGAGAAGTTCCCTTGCGCCATCGCTTGTGCCTGACGCCTCATATCCGAAATCGGCCTCGTGAAAGTCCTGGCGATGAATATGCCGATAATAATTGTGATTGTTAACGAGACCGCCACTCCGCCCGCAAGAATTTGGTTGATTTCATTGATCTGCTTGAATACTTTTTCGATATTTGCTGTCACATATAAAGTGCCGACGACTTCCAAATTATTATTCTTAATAGGCGTCACAAGCACCATGACACGTTCTCGTTTCGTCGGGTCATAGTTGATATTCTCGTAGACCGTTTCGGATGAGATTGATCTTCTCACACTGTCTTCCATTGATCGCTGGCCGACCAATGATTGATTGCCCAATTCGGAAGTTGCCAATATACGATACTTTGCATCGATGACCCTTATTTCATTTATATCTTCCGAATTAAAGCCCGAAAGGACGTTCCATAAGCTCTGTTCGAGCGACGGATCGTCCGTAGTTGATCGGTCTTTTATCATTTCTTCACGGACGCTGAATTCAACAAGATTCATCCTGTCTCTGACGGATGTCGTGAAGTTATCTTTTAACGTCTGTTCAAGCTCCCTTGCAAAATAAAGCCCGATAATCTGCATCGCTACAAGGATGAGCATAATATAGATGAGCACGAATTTTACATGGATAGACCGAAAAAATCCGACTTTCTGCATTTTCCTTACTCCTGTTCCGGATCACGCAAATAGTAACCGACTCCACGTCTTGTTACAATCCACGTCGGGTGGCTCGGAGTGTCCTCGATCTTTTCGCGCAGACGGCGTATCGTTACGTCGACTGTCCGTACATCCCCAAAATAATCATAGCCCCATACCGTCTGCAACAAATGCTCTCTCGTCATTACTTGGCCGATATGCTTCGCCAAATAATGAAGCAATTCAAACTCGCGGTGCGTCAGTTCAATCGATTCTCCACGCTTTTGGACTAAATATGCATCCGGTTGGATGACGAGGCTTCCGACTGTAATTTCATTTGTCGCCTCATCCTGCTCCTCCGACAACGTCTTCGAATGCCTGCGCAAGTTCGCTTTCACCCTTGCAATCAATTCGCGTGTGCCGAACGGTTTCGTCACGTAATCATCCGCGCCTAATTCCAACCCTAACACTTTATCAATTTCCGAGTCCTTCGCTGTAAGCATGATGATGGGGAAATCATATTTCTTCCTGACCTCCCTGCATACTTCCATGCCATCACGCTTCGGAAGCATAATGTCGAGCAGCATAATATCAGGCTGCACTTCTTCCACCTTCTCGAGCGCCTCTTCTCCGTCATAAGCGCAATAGACAGTAAAGCCTTCCTTCTTCAAATTGAACTCTAATATGTCAGCTATCGGTTTTTCATCATCTACGACTAAAATCGTTTTATTTTGCATCATTCATTCCCTTTCCCGCCGATTTGGCGCCTAACTTATTATCTTTTACATTCATAGTCCGTGCTTAGCTTGCAACTTGCCTTCTTCGATTGTACGGCCTTTATTATACATTCTATTTCTTTAGCAAAAAACCTTCCAATCCAGACCTGTACAAAATTAGAAAAAGAGACGGCAACAGAATACTGTAGCGTCTCCATTCCTTACTCTTTATCTTAACACACTCAACGGATTGATATTGGAACCGTTCTTATATACTTCAAAATGAAGGTGCATGCCTGTAGAGCGTCCTGTGGAGCCCATGACACCTATCTTCGCTCCTTGAGGAACTGTTTGTCCCTCTTTGACATCGATGGATGCCAGATGGGCGTATAACGTCTTATACCCGTTGTTATGCGTTATGACGACTCGATTTCCATATGTTCCATGGTACCCGACATCCGTCACGACTCCATTGTCAGAAGCGAAAATCGACCTGGATGATGGACGTGCAATGTCAATGCCTTGGTGTACCCGGCCCCATCGTTTCCCCATTTTACTCGAAATGTATCCACCGTCTGCCGGCCACTTGAAGTTGCCTGTCCCACGTGAAGGAATCACCTTCGTTCCGACGACCGTCACTTCATGAACCGGCTCTTCCAGTACATGTTCCTCCGCTACAGATTTACCGATCACTTTCCCGTTCTTTTTGCGGATCAAATGCGTGACCGATTTCTTGCCATCAGTCCCTTTTTGTTTAATTCTCTTTTCACCTTTGAATTCTGATTCGTCTTTTTCGGTCAGTTTCTTAAATTGAATAGGGGCAATCTCTTTTGATTCGTAGTGAGCTTCCACTTCTACGTAAGGCTCAAGGACTGTGACGTTCAGCTCTTGGCCTATTCGAAGAATTGCATCCTCTGTAATCCCCGGATTGATTTCCATCAGTTTTGCTGTCGACATATTGTGTGCACTGGCGACTTTCCCTAATACGTCCCCTTGCTGGATAACGTATTTCTTCTCTTCCAATGTGCCTTTATTCAACAAGGTGATTGCTTCTTCCACGCTTCGGACCTTTTCAGGTGCCGTTTGTCCCTCGGCCGCCTGGATGTCAGCGCTGAATTGAATATCAGCAAGTCTAGTTTCATTTTCCTTCAACGGTGGTAAAGGTTCAGTAGTTTGTTGGCGGGCTTCGAATTCTGCAAGCTCCTGCTCGGTGACTGTTTGCAATGTAATCTCTTGGATCACTTTTTCAAAATCGGCCATATCTTTGACGTAGAGTGCTGTCTCTTCATCAATTTGGACACCGATCGCTTCCGCCTCCACGGTTAGCAAGCCTTGAAGTTTTCCAAGGACCTTTTCATCGTCTGTTCCGATTGAAAACACCCTTTCCGGCACGACAGACAACTTAGTCCCGATTGTCAATGGGAGATCTTCGTATTCGGAGGCCGCTTTCTTCAATTCTTCTTGTTTAAGCTGTTCGATCTTTTTTTCATCGGATAGCATCCCGACATATTCACTATCCGAGTAGACATGGTAGATTGTATGGATTGAGGAGTCTTCCACTTTTTCTAGTGAAAAACCGGAGCTCATGCCGATACCTGCAAAGAATACCGTAATGATGCCGACCTTTTGAAATTTTTTATATAGGGTACTTCTATTCTGTTCTATCCTCGTTTTTTGTTTCTTGCAAAACATCGTTTAATACTCCTTCCGACTGGCAACTGCTACAAGAGGCCTATCATACTGAAAGATTTTTCACGCCCCTTCAATTTATCATATCAACTAACTTGCTTGTTATTTTACGTCCATTTGTAATGAACTTGTAGTATTGCAACCAATTATTCCTTATTAACTTCCATATGTTAGTTATAAATGAGGGGAATTCCAGCCGTGAAAATAGTCTTATATATGGAGAAAGCCTTGATAAACCCGTTTGACAGGTGAATCAAGGCTTTTCCATATTATTATTGATAGGATGGAGCTTCGTGTTGGCTCCAGTCGATGTTGAGGAACTTATTGAACTCCTTGGCGAAAGCTAGAGTGACGGTACCAGTTGGGCCGTTCCGCTGCTTCGCTATGATGATTTCAATCATATTCTGATTCTCTGTTTCTTTATCATAGTAATCTTCCCGATAAAGGAAAGAAACGATATCCGCGTCTTGCTCGATACTTCCCGATTCCCTCAAGTCGGACATCATCGGACGCTTGTCTTGACGTTGCTCTACGCCACGGGAAAGCTGGGAGAGCGCGATGACCGGAATTTTCAATTCCCGAGCGAGCGCTTTTAAGGAACGGGATATTTCGGAAACTTCCTGCTGACGGTTCTCGCCCGAACGGCCGCTTCCCATGATGAGCTGCAAATAATCGATCATAATCATGCCTAAACCATGCTCTTGCTGGAGTCGTCGACACTTGGAGCGGATTTCATTAATCCGGATGCCCGGGGAGTCGTCAATGAAGATCCCGGCGTTGGAAAGGCTCCCCATCGCCATCGTCAATTTCCGCCAATCCTCTGCTTCCAAGTTCCCTGTACGCATCACTTGCGCGTCAATATTCCCTTCCGCACAAAGCATACGCATGACGAGTTGTTCCGCACCCATCTCCAAACTAAAAATCGCAACGTTTTCATCCGTCTTCGTCGCCACGTTTTGAGCCACGTTCAAGGCAAACGCCGTTTTACCGACGGAAGGCCGGGCGGCAACGATGATCAGGTCATTCCGCTGAAAACCGGCCGTTATCTTGTCAAGATCTCGGAATCCGGTCGGAATGCCAGTCACTTCTCCTTTTCTTGTATGAAGAAGTTCGATATTGTCGTATGTTTCCACAAGGACATCTTTAATGTGCTTGAAATCGCCGGCATTTTTCCGGTTGGAAACTTCCATGATCCTTTTTTCAGCTTCGGAAAGGACCGCTTCAACTTCATCCTCTTTTGTGAAACCTTCCTCGACGATATTGGTCGCCACTCGGATGAGCCGTCTCAGGATGGATTTCTCTTCGACAATCTTGGCATAATACTCGATATTCGCCGCCGTCGGTACGGCATTTGCAATTTCGGTCAAATATGAAATGCCGCCGACATCTTCCAATTCCTTTTTGGCGGAAAGCTCTTCAGTAACCGTGACGACGTCAATCGCTTGTCCTTTGTCGCTCAGGATTAGCATCGTGTCAAAGATCTTCTCGTGCGCAGTTTTATAAAAGTCATCCGGGCGAAGAATTTCCGAAGCCGTGATCAGCGCTTCCGGTTGCAGGAAGACCGCACCAATGACGGATTGCTCAGCTTCGTTGTTATGCGGGGGAACGCGATCATACATCTGGTCCATCATTATCGCTCCCTATCATTCTTCGGTTACATGGACTTTAAGCGTAGCGGTAACTTCCGGGTGCAGTTTGATCGGCACATTTGTATAGCCGAGAGCCCGTATTGCATCAGGCAGTTCCATCTTACGGCGATCCACTTTGATTTTATGATTTTTCTCGAGAGCGTCAGCAATTTGCTTCGTTGTGATCGAACCGAAGAGACGTCCACCTTCTCCGGATTTCGCTTTCATTTCCACAGTCGTCTCATCGATGAGTTCTTTCAGCTTCTTTGCTTCAGCCAGTTCCGCCGCCGCGTCTTTTTCGGCACGCTTCTTCTGACCTTCAAGCTGGCTTAAGTTTGCAGGTGTAGCTTCAATAGCCAATTTATTTTTCAACAGGTAGTTTTGCGCATAGCCGACAGATACTTCTTTCACTTCGCCTTTTTTACCTTTGCCTTTAACGTCTTTCAAAAAAATAACTTTCATCGTCATTTTCCCCCTTCATTTTTATCTTCTATAGCGGATTTCAATAAATGCTCCGCTTCTTCTATCGTTTCCACTTCAAGCTGGCAAGCGGCATTCGTCAAATGCCCGCCACCGCCAAGCTCCTCCATGACGAGCTGTACATTGAGCTCTCCAAGGGATCTTGCACTGATGCCGATTTTCCCGTCCGAACGGGAAGCGATGACGAACGAGGCGATGACCCCTTGCATCGTCAGGAGAATATCTGCTGTCTGTGCAATCAGAACTGAACTATAGACGGTGCCTTCCTCCCCTTTCGCAATCGCAATGCCAGAAGAAGTAAGCTCCACCGTTTCAATCAGTTTGGACCGCTGAATATATGTCCCGATATCTTCCTTCAGCAATCGCTGTACAAGCACTGTGTCGGCGCCGTTTGTCCGTAAATAGGAGGCCGCCTCGAAGGTTCTTGAACCCGTCCGCAGCGTAAAGCTTTTCGTATCGACGACAATCCCTGCAAGCAACGCAGTTGATTCGAGCATCGTCAGCTTTTCATGCTTAGGCTGATATTCCACCAGCTCTGTCACTAGCTCGGCTGTCGACGAAGCGTACGGTTCCATATAGACGAGCATTGTATTATTAATGAATTCCTCGCCTCTTCGATGATGGTCTATGACGACGACCTTTTCGGCCTTATCAATCAATCGCTCATCGATGACCATACTCGGTTTATGCGTATCGACGATGACAAGAAGGGATTTCTCTGTCAGCATCGACAACGCGGTTTCCGGATCGACAAATTGGGCAAACAACTCTTCGTCCTTTTTAATTTCTTCCATCAGGCGGGTCACGCTGCCATCCAGCTCGTCAAAGTTAATGACAACGTGGCCTTCCACGTTATTCATTCTTGCCATCTTCCGAACACCGATGGATGCTCCAATTGCGTCCATGTCGGGCATTCTGTGGCCCATGATAACCACTTTATCGCTGCCTTGGATCAAATCGCGTAAAGCGTGTGAAATGACCCTGGCACGGACACGGGTCCTCTTTTCCACTGGATTTGTCTTGCCTCCGAAAAATTTGAGTTTGCCATCCTTATGTTTAATGGCGACCTGATCGCCTCCGCGACCGAGTACGAGATCCAGACTGGATTGTGCCAGCTCTCCAAGCTCTGTCAGCGAGGCGGAGCCAGTTCCAACACCGATGCTAAGCGTCAAGCTTGCATTGTGCTTAGCGGTCTTTTCCCGTATATCATCCAATATCGAAAACTTCGCCGTTTCCAACTTGGACAGGATCGCTTCATTGAAAACCGCTAAAAAACGATCGGATGCAATCCTTTTTACAAAGATGCCGTTATCCAATGCCCACTGATTCACTAATGATGTGACGAGCGAGTTGAGATTGCTCCTCGTTTGGTCATCCATCGTCTGGGCAAGCTCGTCGTAATTGTCGATAAGCATGACTCCGAGCACTGTCCGATCTTGATAATAGAGAGATTCGATCTCCACTTTTTCAGTGATGTCGAATAAATAGATCAGTTTTTCCTCAGCCCTGTAAATGACTTGATAAGTTGAACCGCCGACCTTTAATGTCGTTTTCTGTCCTTCATTTTTAATAACGGATTGAAATGCTTCGGATAGCTGGAACAATTCCTCTCCAATAAGCGTCTCTTTATCAAAGATATTGACGGCATACGGGTTCGCCCATTCGATAATCTGTTTTTCATTAAAAAGGATAATGGCGATCGGCAGCTCGAGCAGCGCCTCTTCTCCAACCTTTTTCATGCGATAGGAAAGAGATTCGATATGCTTTTCCGTCTCAACATACGTCTGCTCTTCAAGCTTCCAGGCGATGCCTGTTGCTATCGTGAAAGGGATCGTAAATAAAAGGCCCTCCCAGAAATTCGATAGGAATAAAAGGACGGCCGCTATCAATCCAAGGAGAGATATGACAGTCAGTGGGTATCGGATAACTCTTCTTCTAAAAATTGACCTCATTGTCTCATCCCCTTACTTCAAGTTGTCTTTTCGGATCCAAGCACGGATATTCACGCCTATATCAAGTATGCCAAGAAGTGTGGTTATTGGACTGAAAAGCAATGCGAAAATCGTGGAAAGGACCGTGACAATAACCGGTAATTTCATTTTGTACATAAAGTAGTGAATCAATGCGAGCCCTTGCAATAGCAGGAGGAATCGTAAAATGATTGTCGCATTGACATATAGCAAGTAAGCCGAAGACTCCGGTTTCAAGTCCGTAATCCATGGAAGTAGAATAATGAGCCCATAGATGAAGATGGTTATGACAGGCAGCTTCATCTCCCTGAATGGTGGAAACGTAGGCACTTGATGGCCCAGTCTACGGAGCACCTCGAAATTGGGGATTACCATAATGAATGTAAAACCATATACCGCCATGATGAACATAGCCGGAATTGCAGACCGGTACATAGTGAACGCTTCTTCCACTATCTTTTCGTAGTTCCCCGGCAATGCTCCCAAGCTTTCGAGCGACGCCTTAAATTGGGTCTCCGCCTCTTTCATCATCGTCATCAGACTATCGATTGCATTGACTTCGAAAACAATCGCGGCTATAAGATAAACCAATACGCCTGTCACGATGAAGAAGAGTCCCGTTGCCATGAATGTGTACAGCTTTGATTTGCCCAAAAGCACCGATTCAGCAACGAGGAAGGCGAGCACCCCGAACATCAATGCAAAAGGAATCAACAAGATGCCTCCAACGATAAGGGACAAAATACTGCCGCCAATGACAACGAAAATCGTCGAGCTCCTGTCGTAGCGCAGCCGATAAAGTATGATTGGCAATGGGATGAAAATCATTATGATACTTCCGAGGAAAGGGACATAAACGGCCCCTGCCAGAAGTATCGTGAACAATGCGAGCATCATCGCACCGTATGTTATTTTTTGTGATTGGTCCTGCATCATTCAGTTCCTCCGTCCAGTCAATGGACTTAATATTGTCTATCTCCTCAAACAAGTGAGTTCTTATAATTGTATCATGATTACTGCCGATTAACCAAAGGACAGTATGGACTCTCACCTTTGGACTTTTTATATGCATATCGGTATTTCGATAGCACTGGCAACCTTCCTTGAGCAAAAACGCATAAATTCTTATAAATGCGCATAAACGTCCCTAAAAGCGCATATTTCCCAGGAAACGCTCATAACTGTCTATAAAAAAGCATAAATCGATTTATTCACGCATAACGAACGTTCTCACCTGGATAGGCTTGTTGATTGTCAACGGCATTGGGCGCGAGTTTGTTAGGCTTGGAAACGGTACCCGTTCCGCACTCATAAGACGTGCTGTTAGCCAGGAATGTATTTGAATAACCATCGTGACCAATGCATTTGACAACTATTCATATGTTGTTATAAATTCAAAAAACCGCCTTGGGACCGGGGATGCCGGTATCACAAGGCGGTTAAAAAAGTATAATTATCTTTCTTCCGAAACGAACGGAAGAAGTGCCATGATACGTGAACGTTTAATAGCAGTCGTTAATTTACGCTGATATTTCGCGCTTGTACCAGTTACACGGCGAGGTAAGATCTTTCCACGTTCAGAAACAAATTTCTTAAGTAGATCAGTATCTTTGTAATCGATATTTGTAATGTTGTTCGATGTAAAATAGCAGACTTTACGACGTCTGCGACCTCCACGGCGTGGTGCCATATCGCTTTCCCTCCTTACTTTACGTTACAGACAATCATTCATCAGAACGGCAGATCGTCATCCGATACTTCGATCGGACCGCTGCTCGTACCGAATGGATCATTGTCAGTACGTGTATAGTTTTGTTGAGCTGGTTGTTGATATTGCTGGTTCGGCTGCTGATTCTGATAATACGGTTGTTCGTTCTGTGGTGCTCCACCATAAGCAGCTCCGGATCTCTCAGCATTTGCACTGCGCGGTTCAAGGAATTGCACGCTGTCTGCTACGACTTCTGTCATGAAGACACGCTTGCCATCTTGTCCATCGAAGCTGCTCGTTTGGATACGGCCTTCGATTCCAGCAAGACTTCCTTTACGTAAAAAGTTCGCAGTGTTTTCCGCCTGCTTCCTCCAAGTGACACAGTTGATGAAATCAGCTTCACGCTCGCCCGATTGGCTCGAGAATGTCCGATTCACCGCTAGCGTAAAGCGTGTTACCGCAATTCCGCTCTGTGTGTACTTGAGTTCAGGATCTTTTGTCAATCGGCCAACTAAAACGACACGGTTAATCATCAGAATGCAACCTCCCTCATCATTTTCAAGTTTCACCTATTAACGGTAGTGCATTTCGTTCTTATATGGATTAGTTGTCCAGACGAACAGCCATATGACGAATGATATCTTCGTTGATGTTCGCAAGACGATTGAATTCATCGATAGCTTCTGTACCTGCGTTTAGTGTTACCAATTGGTAGTAGCCTTCACGCAAGTCGTCGATTTCGTAAGCAAGACGACGCTTGCCCCACTCTTTCGACTCGATGATTTCCGCTCCGTTTGAAGTTAGGATGTCATCGAAACGAGTGATCAATGCTTTTTTTGCTTCATCTTCTACTGTTGGACGGATGATGTACATGATTTCGTACTTTCTCATCTTTAGTCACCTCCTTATGGACTTTGGCCCACTTGTTACGGCGGGCAAGGAGTAAGTAATTTTTATTACTCACATCATCATATTTTAACATGATGTCTTCGAACAATCAACTAATAAATATGAATAAGCATGAGCAGTTGCTTTCCGTTCCAGCGCTCGCTTTCCGCGGGCGTCGCCTCAGCCTCCTCGTTCGCTCATTCTTCGCTACCTGCGGGGTCTTCGACTGACGCTTTTCCCGCAGGAGTCTCGCGCTTCCACTCCAAGCTACTTCAGCTTATTAAATGGCAGTAAAGCAATATAAATTGTGTATAATTAATAGAAGGGGTGATTAGATGGAGGATTCTACTCAACCGGATAAGATAATTGAGATTGATTTACCGAAGGTGGCTAAGAGTGGTTTGTGGGTAACATTTTTGACGCTCATTGGATTGCTAGTTGTAGATGGTCTTATTTATCAGGAACTATCTTTCACATTCACCATTTTGAATGTTCTGTTTTTTGTTGGTGGATATGTACTTTTGATTATTCTTCATGAGCTTTTTCATCTGCTCGGTTTCAGGATGTTCGGTAAGGTGCCTTGGAAGAGCATGATTATTGGAATGAATCTCAAGTTGGGTATTGCTTATGCAACGACTGATCGCCTAATGACGAACAAGGCGATCCGGAAAGCGTTATTGCTTCCTTTTTGGACGACTGGCGTAGTACCCGCGATTATTGGACTAGTTACGAGTAATGGTATCTGGCTTGGGCTAGCCGCTTTTCTGATTGGCGGTGCTGCTGGTGACTTTGCGATGTATAAGGAGTTGCGTAAACTTCCGGATGATTGGCTTGTAAAAGACGATCCCGAGAAGCCGAAGCTATACTTATTTGAGCCAGGACGCAATATACAGTAAAACAACCGGAAAAGGATGTCCCTTCTCCGGTTGTTTTTCATTTATTTACACGTTAAATCTAAACAACATGACGTCCCCGTCTTGGACGACGTATTCTTTTCCTTCTAGACGGACTTTGCCTGCTTCTTTGGCAGCTGCCATTGATCCGGCTTCTACTAGCGCATCATAAGAAACAGTTTCTGCACGGATGAAACCACGTTCGAAGTCGGTATGGATAACGCCTGCACATTGTGGCGCTTTCATCCCTTTACGGAATGTCCATGCTCGGACCTCTTGAACGCCTGCCGTGAAATATGTGGCAAGGCCTAATAGATGATAAGAAGCTTTGATGAGTTGATCGAGACCAGATTCCTTTATCCCTAATTCTTCAAGGAACATTGCCTTCTCTTCATCATCCAATTCAGCCATTTCTTCCTCAACTTTTGCACTTACGACGATCACTTCCGCATTATCCTTCTTGGCGAATTCGCGGACCATTTTGACATAATCGTTCTCTTCTGCATCGGCAATTTCATCTTCCGAAACGTTTGCGACGTAAAGCATCGGCTTGATTGTCAACAGATGCATCCCTTTGATGAGCTGGAATTCTTCCGGTGTCAATTCGACGGAGCGGGCAGACTCTCCATTTTCGAAAGCTTCCTTCAGCTTTAGCAAGACCGGCTCCTCAGCCATGGAATCCTTATCTTTTTGCTTCGCCATTTTCGATACGCGTGTCAAACGCTTGTCCACGCTCTCCATATCAGCAAGGATCAGTTCCAAGTTAATGACTTCAATATCGTCAATTGGATTCACTTTCCCTGATACATGAGTAATATTTTCATCGTCAAAACAACGTACGACTTGGCAAATCGCATCTACTTCGCGGATATGGGAGAGGAACTTATTTCCTAGCCCTTCCCCTTTACTCGCCCCTTCAACAATCCCTGCAATATCTGTAAATTCAAAAGCTGTCGGCACTGTCTTTTTGGGTACGACAAGCTCAGTTAATTTCTGAAGCCGTTCATCCGGAACTTCTACGATTCCGACGTTTGGATCGATTGTACAGAACGGATAGTTGGCAGCCTCTGCTCCCGCCTTCGTTATTGCGTTGAATAGAGTCGACTTCCCGACGTTCGGTAGACCGACGATTCCTGCTGTTAACGCCATTTATTTCCCAACCTTTCATATAGGTCAATTTCATAATCATCTTTGCAACTCTTCTATTATAAGAATAGTTGACGTTCCTGTCTAATTTTGTTCTGAATCCGCTTTGACGAGAACTTTCTTCATCTTCTTTGCAAATTCATTCCGTGGAATCATTACACTATGGCCGCACCCTTCGCATTTTATCCTAATGTCAGCGCCCATCCGAATGATTTTCCATGCATTTGTTCCGCACGGATGCGATTTTTTCATTTCCACGACATCGTTCAAATGAAACTCTTTCTCCACCGTCCATCTCTCCTTGTTCATTTATTGGTTATTAAATGACTTTGAAACAAGTATAGGATATGGAATCTCGATTCCTTCCTGATCCAAATGTTTTTTTATCCCCACGCTAATATTCCTTGCAATGTCATAATGACGCATCGGCTTCGTTTCCACGATGATCCGTTCAATGACGGAGTCTTCCGTGAAGTCATGGGCACCGATCAATTTCGGCTTTCCTAGAAGATCGGGGTTGTCCTTGCTCATCGAATCCAAAAATGCATCGATCAACTTTTCAACTTTCTCAATGCCGAGTTCGAATGGAATGGCGACATCGACAATCGCCAAAGAATTTTTTAAAGAATAATTGACGACTTGCGTGATAGTACCATTCGGTAAAATGAAAAGCTCTCCGGTGAAGTTTTTAATTTTCGTTGTCCGTAAACCGATTTCTTCTACCTTACCTTCGGCAGTTCCAATTTTGACGTAATCTCCGACTGAAAATTGGTCTTCGAAAAGGATGAAGAATCCAGAAATGACGTCCTTCACGAGGCTTTGCGCTCCGAAACCGACAGCGAGGCCTAGTACCCCCGCTCCCGCTAGAAGCCCTTTCACGTCGATATTAAACTCCTGCAGGATGGATAGAATTGCTGAAAAATAGATGACATAGCTGAGCGTGTTCTCGAGCAGCTTGAGTAAAGTCTGTTCTCGCCGCTCTTCTTTTCGAATCGGACCCTTTAATTTGATTTTGAAGATCTTTCGAATAATATACTTGCCGACTTGTACGACAATAATTGAGATTGCGATGATAATGGCAATCCTTACGGCAAGAATTCCGAAATCGATCCATGTTTGTTCTGAGAAGATGAATCTGCCGATTTTTTCGGTTTCTTCATTTAGGAGCACTTCTTTAATACCTTCTGTTTGCTTATTCGTCATCCGCATCATGCCTTTCCGTATAAATCCTCATGAAGCCGCGTATACTGCTACACAATCAATTCATTGTGGACTATTAATTAGAATGGAGTTTTGTCATGCATTCAGCACTTTCCACTAATTATGATTACCGTCTTCATTATAATGAAACAGGTGCTGTTTGGAAGCTCAGCACATATTTTCTTGAACAAATCCCCTTTCATGAGGAGTCTTTAACCTTCTTTTGCATTGGAACTGACCGATCCACTGGTGACGCATTAGGACCGTTAACCGGTTCGCATTTAGCTGAATCTTTATTGTTTCCTTTTCATGTCGTCGGGACATTGGAAAAGCCATTGCATGCCCTTAATCTACAACAACGATTAGATGAACGGCTAGCATTGGACCCATCCTCCTTCATCGTCGCGATCGATGCATGCTTAGGAAGAAGCGATTCAATTGGCCACTTGCTGTTCCATCGTGGACCGCTCTATCCCGGTAAAGCGGTTGGAAAAGAATTGCCCCCTGTCGGTGATTTGTCCATCAAAGGGGTCGTCAATATTTCGGGTTTCATGGAACAAGCCGTCCTGCAAAGCACTCGGCTGCATCTTCCTTTTGAAATGAGCCGAGTCATTTCCCGCTCCCTTCAATTAGCTTATGGAAGATTTAAAACAGGAAATGAACGATTGTTACAATAATACCGACGACAAAGATTCCCGGGATGAGGTTCGCCACTCGGATTTTCGTAATGCCGATCAGGTTCAATCCGATTCCGACGATCATTAAGCCGCCCGTCGCAGTCATTTCTGAAATGAAAAATTGCAATAGCTCATCTGGCACGAAGCGGCTAATTTGCGTCGAAAATAACGTAATGAGACCTTGGTAAAGAAAAACAGGGACCGCAGAGATTATGACGCCAATGCCAAGCGTGGAACTAAGGATGACAGATGTGAATCCATCGATGATCCCCTTCATGATCAACACGTCATGGTCATTCCGCAAGCCGCTGTCTATCGCTCCGATAATGGCCATTGAGCCGACTACGAAGATGAGTGTTGCTGTGACAAATCCTTGCGCGATGCCAGGTCCTTCTTTTTTCGAAGGGAGTTTCCGCTCAATCCAATTTCCCAATTCATTAATTTTGTTGTCCAGGTCCATCCATTCCCCAATGATTGCTCCTATGACGATGCTAATGATCACAATCAATATTTGCGTGCTTTCGAATGTCATTTGGATACCGATTGCCGCAACTGCTAATCCGATTCCATACATAACGGTCTCTTTCATCCGTTCTGGGATGTTATATAAGAAACGGCCAAGTAGAGCCCCTATTATTATTAACAAGGCATTGATAATCGAACCAAGTAATATCATCGTTTTTCACTTCCATTTGCTAAAAATAATACCTATTTTGCGTAGAGCAAAATAGGTACAGGCTTATTCATTCAATAGATCTAGGATTCTTTCAAGATCCTCTTCTGTGAAAAACTCAATCTCAATTTTACCTTTGTTCTTCGATTTCTTTATCGTTACATTTGTACCGAAATATTCCCTCAAATGCGACTCTTGCTCTTCCAGGAAGATGTTTTTCTTTTCTGGCTTTGTTTCACGTGGAACACTTTCATTTAATCTGTGAACCAGCTTCTCCAATTGACGGACGTTCAAACCTTCATTGATTGTCTTTTCGGCAATCAACAAAATTTGTTCCTTCTTTCGAAGACCGAGCAAAGTACGTCCATGTCCCATTGAGAGTTTGCCCTCTGTTATCAAAGTGCGGACTTTTTCAGGCAAGCTGAGTAGTCGGATATGGTTTGCTATATGAGGACGACTTTTCCCTAATCTAAATGCGAGTTGTTCCTGCGTCAGACTTAGATTATCCATAAGCTTTTGATAAGCTTCTGCTTCCTCGATCGGCGTCAAATCTTCACGTTGTAAGTTTTCAAGAATCGCCATTTCCATCGATTCTTCATCTGTCAATTGACGGACGACTGCTGGAATCTCAGCTAATCCTGCCATTTTGGCAGCTCTGAAACGTCTTTCCCCAACTACAATTTCATACATCGTCCCTACTTTCCGGACTATGATTGGCTGTAAGATTCCATGCTCTTTAATCGACTCACTTAATTCTTGGATTGCATTCTCGTCAAATATCTTCCTGGGCTGATACGGATTCACTTTAATGCTTTTCAACCGAATATTCTCGATTGACTCTGCTTTCGTTAAAGACTCATCTGGAAATAAAGCGTTCAATCCTTTTCCAAGACCTTTAGCCATTGTGCACCACTTCCTTTGCCAGCTCTAAATATACTTCTGCGCCTCTCGATCTTGAATCATAAATGATGATCGGTTCTCCATGGCTTGGCGCTTCACTCAGACGTACATTTCGTGGAATGATCGTACCGTACACTTTATCTTGAAAATACTTCTTCACTTCATCAATAACTTGAATCCCTAAGTTTGTTCTCGCATCGAACATTGTTAATAACACGCCATCAATTGTCAGGCCTTCATTTAAATGCTTTTGGACGAGCCTGATTGTACTTAATAATTGGCTTAGCCCTTCCAATGCGTAATACTCACACTGAACTGGTATGATGACCGAATCTGCAGCGGTCAATGAGTTGATTGTCAATAACCCTAAAGATGGCGGGCAATCGATGATAATATAATCATACAATTCCTTTGCCTCTTGGATCGCGTGTTTCATCCGTACTTCTCTAGAAATGGTTGAAACCAATTCAATTTCCGCACCTGCCAATGAAATAGTCGCCGGTACGATAGACAAGTTTTCCATCTTCGTCTGGTGGACGACTTCATTTATGTTAACGTCATCGATTAACATATCGTATATGCATTGATGCACGTCACCTTTATTGACCCCTACTCCACTCGTTGCATTCCCTTGTGGATCGGCATCTATTAACAAGACCTTTTTGCCGATATGTGCAAGGCAAGCACTAAGATTTACCGAAGTGGTTGTCTTACCAACTCCTCCTTTTTGATTGGCAATGGCTATAATTTTACCCACACTTGCACCTGCTTTCTCACTCATCTATCAAAAAGCTATCTTTAATAATGAATAGATTCATTCTATTTCGTTCACTCTTTACTAGTTTATCAAAAAAACGTTGGCCGTGGTAATGTATAGCGCAAAAAAACTCCTGCTTCAGTCAAGCAAGAGTCATCTCGCACATCTTACGAGAATACTATGTTGTTTTACTATTTCTTTTTCGGTATTTTAACTGTGATTGTATAAAAGTCCTCTGTATCTTCTTCTTCTGTTTTCACATTGATGCCGCTTTTCGTAACAAGCGCCAGTGATTGTCGAATCGTATTCAGTGCAATTCTGACATCTTTGCTGACCGATTTCCTCTTAACGACTTTCTTTTTTTCCTTCTCTTCTTCAACGGGGTTTAACGCTTGTTGAATTCGTTCTTCCAATTGCTTTACATTGAGTTGCTCGTCAATCGCCTCTCGGAATAGCATATGCTGCAATTCAACATCCTTCACGGAAATCAAAGCCCTCGCATGTCTTTCGGATATTTCCTTCGTAAGGATGCTGTTCTTGATTTCTTCCGGAAGTTTCAATAAACGCAGCTTATTGGCAACGGTTGATTGCCCTTTCCCAAGCCGTTGCGCTAGGGCTTCTTGGGTTAAACCATGCAACTCCAATAACTTTTCATAAGCGTATGCTTCCTCGATTGCCGTTAATTCTTCACGCTGCAAGTTTTCAATCAATGCAATGGACGCTGTTTCTTTATCATCGAGATCACGAATAATGGCTGGGACTTCTTCCCAACCTAGTTTTTTCATTGCGCGAAATCTTCGTTCACCTGCAATGATTTCATATCCATCGTCACTTTTTCTAATGACAATCGGTTGAATCACACCATGTGTATGAATTGTGCGCGCAAGCTCTTCAATTTTCTCTTCAGAAAAAATGGTTCGAGGTTGATATTTATTCGGTTTAATTAAATCAATCTTTACTTTATCGACTTTCTCTTGTGGAGTTTTATCTATGTTCTGTAAATCAGGTTCTTTTTCTCCACTACCAAAAAACCGTGAAAACGTGTTTTTCATCGCCGGCACCCACCTTTACAAAACTGCTCATCATTAATAGCTATTTCGTCATATCTATTATATATCCTCTTTATTACTTATTAAAGAGTAGAATTGTATTAGATTCAATACTATATAAATTATAACAATGAATCCAATTTATAAGACCGTTTCTTTCCGTTTCAGCACTCGCTTTCCTCGGGCGTTGCCTCAGTCTCCTCGCCTCTTCGCAGCTGCGGGGTCTTCGACTAACGCTTTTCCTGAAGGAGTCTCGTGCTTGCACTTCTAGCAACTATTACTTCTAAAATAGTAGGTAAAGAAATAATTTAGTATAACTAGTTTCTGTATAAAGAAATAGTATAAAGACAGGCGCTATAATTTTAGCAAGCGCCTGTTCTTCATTTTTATTTGGATAAGAATTCACTGACAAGTAGGAAATGTTTCACGTGAAACATTTATTTGATTGGCGTTTTATTCGGGATGCCTGGCTTTCGAGGGTATTTCTTAGGTGTTTTTTTGACTTTGTTCAAGATGAATATGTTTCTTTCACTTTCCTCCATTGGCAAATTGAAAGAAAACTTCTCGACGAGTTCCGCTCCCAGCACGTGGATTGCTTTTTTGGCATCTTGTAATTCTTCTTCCGCAGCTGCACCTTTCATGGAAATGAAAATCCCGCCCTCTTTCACAAGGGGTAGACATAGTTCTGAAAGGACAGATAAACGGGCAACTGCACGGGCCGTGACGATATCAAATTGTTCACGGTATTTCGGATTTTGTCCGAAATCTTCGGCTCTTGAATGGATAAACCTTACGTTTTCCAGTTCGAGTTCCTTAGCAAGCTCAGTCAAAAATGTGATTCTTTTGTTTAAAGAATCAACGATTGTTACGGCTAAATCCGGGAAGCATATTTTTAAAGGGATGCTCGGAAATCCTGCTCCTGCACCGACATCGCAAATGGATTTACTTCCGGTCAAATCTGTGTAGAATGCGGCGGTAATGGAATCGTAAAAGTGTTTTAGATAAACAGACGGTGCATCCGTTATCGCTGTTAAATTCATTTTTTCATTCCACTCAACTAACGTGTGGAAGTATTTGTTAAATTGACTAAGCTGATGATCGGAGAGGCTTATCCCCTGCTCTTTCAACGCTTCTATAAATTGTTCTTCGTTCACTCGGATCCTCCTTCTAAAAAAAGACTGATGCGGACTTATCCCACATCAGTCACATGATGTTAACCAGTAATTTTCGCGATTTTTCCTTGTTCAATGTAGACAAGTAGAATGGAGATGTCTGCCGGGTTCACACCTGAAATCCTTGATGCTTGCGCAATGGATAACGGTCTGACAGCGGACAGATTTGCTTTCGCCTCTTTGGCGATTCCCGAAATGGCATTGTAATCAATGTTCTCAGGAATTCTTTTGTTCTCCATCTTCTTCATGCGTTCTACTTGTTGCATTGATTTTTCGATGTAGCCTTCATATTTGATGAAGATTTCCACTTGCTCCGCCACTTCTTCAGATTTTTCCTCTTCGGGTGGCACAACAGTGATGATTTGTTCGTATTTCATTTCTGGCCGTTTCAGTAAATCAGCAGCTTTCATCGGTTCGCGAAGCTCGGTGCCTCCAGATTCTCGGATGATTTCTTGGACCGCTTCACCTGGTTTAATCGTCACTTTACGAAGTCGTTCAATTTCCTCTTCAATTTGTTGTTTTTTGAGGAGGAATTTCTCGTAACGTTCTTCACTGATCATTCCAAGCTTGTATCCGATTTCTGTCAAACGTAGATCTGCATTGTCATGGCGTAATAAGAGACGGTATTCCGCTCTCGACGTGAGAAGTCGATATGGCTCGCTCGTTCCTTTCGTTACAAGGTCGTCGATCAGAACCCCGATATAAGCATCAGATCTTCCAAGAATGACTTCTTCTTTGCCGAGCACTTTGCTCGCCGCATTGATACCAGCCATGATTCCTTGGGCAGCCGCTTCTTCATAGCCTGATGTTCCGTTGATTTGCCCGGCAGTGTATAGATTTTTGATTTTTTTCGTTTCAAGTGTCGGCCAAAGTTGTGTCGCAATAATCGCATCATACTCGATTGCATAACCAGCACGCATCATTTCTGCTTTCTCCAATCCTGGCACGCTTTCAATCAATCTGCGTTGAACGTGTTCAGGTAAACTTGTTGAAAGTCCTTGGACGTAATACTCTTTTGTATTCCGACCTTCCGGCTCCAAGAAGATCTGATGGCGCGATTTATCCGCAAAACGGACAATTTTGTCTTCAATTGAAGGGCAATAGCTTGGCCCTTTCCCTTTGATCATACCTGAATACATTGGGGATAAATGAAGATTTTCGTTAATGATTTCATGCGTTTGCGGCGTTGTGTATGTCAACCAGCAAGGCAATTGATCCATGATGAATTGCGTAGTTTCGTAACTGAAAGCACGAGGTACGTCATCACCCGGTTGAATTTCCGTTTTGCTGTAATCGATCGTGTTACCGTTAATTCGCGGTGGTGTACCGGTTTTGAAACGTACTGTTTCCAATCCGAGTTCCTGCAAATTTTCGGCAAGTTTGATTGCCGGCATTTGGTTGTTCGGACCGCTTGAATATTTCAAGTCGCCGATGATGACTTCCCCGCGAAGGAAAGTCCCTGTCGTAATGATGATCGTTTTCGCACGGTAGATTGCACCGATTTGCGTAACGAGCCCTTTTACTTCGCCGTCCTCGACGATTAGTTCTTCAACGACTCCTTGATGGAGCGTCAAGTTTTCCTGTTCTTCAAGGACGCGTTTCATTTCCTGTTGGTAGAGGACTTTATCCGCTTGCGCACGTAGTGCACGGACAGCTGGTCCTTTCCCTGTATTCAACATCCGCATTTGGATATGTGTTTTATCGATGACTTTTCCCATCGCTCCGCCTAGCGCGTCAATTTCCCGGACGACAATCCCTTTAGCGGGACCTCCAAGTGACGGATTGCATGGCATGAAAGCGATCATATCTAGATTCATTGTTAGCACCAATGTCGATGCACCCATCTTTGCAGAAGCCAATGCCGCTTCAACGCCGGCATGACCTGCTCCGATGACTATACAATCGAACGTGCCTGCTTCAAATTGTGGCATGTTCGTTCATCCTTCCTATTTTATGAATGGTGTTGCTATATTTTCCGAGGCATGTAAGTTCCTTCTAACCGTGTTTCAGCTCCAGGCTGACGCTTTCCAATCGAACCACGAAGAGTTCGATTTGCCTTAATTTCTACGCCTTTTGCAGAAATTAAGGCAGCGGCTAACAACTCCCTGCTCCCAACGCTTCGCTTTTGGTCGCAAAAGCCGTTCTTCGTAACGGCTTTCGCAGGAGTCGCCGCCTTACGCTTCAACCCTAAGTGTCTACAATAAAATTAACTATTTACCTAAACAGAACTGAGAGAACAACTGGTTGATGAGGCTGTCTTGGACGGTGTCGCCGACGATTTCGCCCAGGAGCTCCCACGTGCGCGTGACATCGATTTGAATCATATCGACGGGCACGCCTGCCTCTGCAGCGGACAAGGCGTCCTGGATGGTTTTATGAGCCTTGTGAAGCAATGCAATATGTCTCGCATTCGAAACATACGTCAGATCGCCCGCTTCGAGTGTCCCTTCGAAGAAAAGCTTGGCAATTGCTTCTTCCAGTTCTACAATGCCTTCTTCCTTCAGGATGGATGTCGTGACAATCGCGCCATTGCCAGCCAGTTCTCTCACTTGCTGCATATCGATCTTCTGCGGCAGGTCGGTTTTGTTGATGACAACAATAAGGTCCATTCCCTCAGTTGCTTCGAATAGCCGAATATCCTCTTCCGTTAGTGGTTCGGAACTATTCAGGACAAGCAAAATAAGATCTGCTTCCTTCAGGACTTGCCGGGATCTTTCAACCCCGATTCGCTCGACGATATCCTCTGTCTCCCGGATGCCGGCAGTGTCTACGAGACGCAGCGGTACTCCTCTGACATTTACGTATTCCTCTATAATATCACGGGTCGTTCCTGCAATATCGGTGACAATTGCTTTATTCTCCTGAACGAGGCTATTCAGCAAAGAAGATTTTCCGACGTTCGGCCTTCCGACGATGACCGTCGATAACCCTTCACGAAGGATTTTACCTTGGGATGAAGTGCGCAGAAGGTTCTCGATCTCTTCTTTCACCCACGTCCCTTTTTGAATCATGAGCGGAATGGTCACTTCTTCGACGTCGTCATATTCCGGGTAATCAATATTTACTTCGACTTGCGCCAATGTTTCAAGGAGCGCTTGCCGCAGTTCGCCGATCAGCCTGGAAAGTTTCCCTTCCATCTGATTCAAGGCGACATTCATCGCCCGATCCGTTTTTGCACGGATCAGGTCCATGACTGCTTCTGCCTGTGATAAATCAATGCGTCCGTTCAAAAATGCACGCTTGGAAAACTCGCCCGGCTCTGCAAGGCGAGCTCCCTCTTTCAACACAAGGTTGAGGACACGGTTCACCGCCACCACGCCGCCGTGGCAATTCACTTCGACAACGTCTTCTCGGGTGAACGTCTTCGGAGCCTTCATAATGGATACCATGACTTCCTCGACGATTTCATCCGTTGACGGATCTGTTAAATGCCCATAATGGATTGTATGTGATTGTTCGTCCGCAAGTTTTTTCCCTGACGGAGAACGAAAAATTTTATCTGCAATGCCGATAGCCTCATCTCCACTAAGCCGGACGATGGCGATAGCCCCTTCCCCCATTGGAGTCGATATGGCAGCTATTGTATCAAAATGCACACTCTTCACCTTCCTAACTCGGTTACCCACATGTGGATAACCTGTTTTGACTTGACTATCTGACAACATATAATAACACAAATCCAGCCATTCTCATAGTTGTGGGATCAAAAAAATGTGGATAACTTATAACAAAGGCGGAGCTGTCAAATTTTTGCGGGAGTTTGGGAGTGTTTGAGCTAATTCTGCTCGATTTTGCAGGGGTAATGCGCAAGTTTAGGATGCATATGCTCACCTCGGGCCTTTTATATCACTGGTGCATCCGCTTTACGCCGAGGGGAATCATTTACAGGCACACAAAAACCCCGTGAAGTTTCACGGGGTTCCCTATTAAATGATCGGCTCGATGACAAGATATCGGTTCGGATCTGTTCCTTCCGAATACGTCTCGATGTCCAATCGGTTCGATAATGCGTTGTGAATGACTTTCCTTTCATAGGAAGGCATCGGTTCCAGTTGAACTTTTCTTCCATTCCGGACCGCTTGATCGGCCATCCGTTCCGCAAATTGCTCCAATGATTGTTCGCGACGTTCACGATAGTCGCCTACGTCAAGGCGCACAACTTTGAATTGCTCGGACGTTTTATTGGCGACGAGCTGGGCAAGCTGCTGCAAAGCATTCAATGTTTGACCGCGTTTGCCGATTAGGAATGCCGCTTTCTCGCTTTCCAATTGGAAAGATAGATATTTCCCATCCAGTTCGTGTTTGACGACCAGATCGTCAATTCCCATCGCTTTAGCGATTTCCGTCACATAAGCTTTCGTTTCATTGATTGCCTGCTCGTCCGACATAGCCGGATCCTTGGCTTCCGCCTCGATTGTTTGCATTGCCAGTTCGACAGCCTGGGCAACTGTTTCTTCTACAATTGGCGGTTCTTCCGTTTCTGCCTGAATGTTTTCCTTCTTCTCTTCAAGTTCTTTCGCTTCTTGCTTGATTGTTTCTTTTAGTGTGACGGTCACTTCGGCTTCCCTTGCTCCAAATCCGAGAAACCCTTTCTTTCCGGCATCCACTATTTCAATATCGACTTCTTCACGCGTAACATTGAGCTCTTGTAGGGCTGCCGCAATCGCAACCTCCACTGTTGCCCCCTTTCGCGTTATCTTTTTCATTTCCTTTTCCCTCCTACTTTTACAGGTTCCACTTCTTTTTTCTTAAATGGTTTGTAAATGAAGATATTCTGGATAATTGAAATGATATTACCGATAACCCAATAAAGTGCAAGTGCTGCTGGTAGGAATGTACCGAAAATAATAATCATGAAAGGCATGATATACATCATTACTTTCATTTGCGGATTGTCCATTGCAGGACCTGTCCGTAAAACAACAAACTGCATGAGTCCTGCAACAACGGCTAGCGTAATGCTCGGCGTCGCAAGTTCGAACCAAAGAAATTTCCCGATTTCAATTTCCGGTGTAGCATTCATCCGGCTGATCGCGTGATAAAGTCCGATGATGATCGGCATTTGAATTAAAACTGGTAGACAACCTGCAGCAGGATTGATTTTCTGCTCCGTCATCACCTTTTGCATTTCTTCACGGTATTTTTGCTGCGTCACAGCATCCTTCGATTTGTATTTCTCTTTCAATCCGGCAAGGATCGGTTGCATTTGCTGCATCCGCTTCGAATTTTGCGCTTGCTTGATCATTAATGGAAGCAAGACAAGTCGGATGATGATCGTGACGGCAATAATTCCTAGTCCATATGTGCCGAGTAGATCTTTGAATGTGACAATCAAGGACACTATCGGCCAGACGATGTATTTATTCCAAAAACCTTCGCTCGATTCATATATCGGTTGGTTGAATTCCGAACATCCGGCGAGGAATACTGACAACACGGTCAGCATAAGTAGTAACGCGGCTCTTTTTTTCAAATCATATCCCCCAAATCTGTTTCTATGAAATATCGGTGATTTCAGTTTATCATGAACATTTATTACGTTCTACTTCTTACTCAATAACGCCTCTACGCTTGTTTCGACTTGAAGGCTTTGGCAATCCTTAAAACATGCTGCAAGCTTTTTTTCGTTTCGTGGAAATCAAGTGTGGCCGCCTGATGTCTGGCGATAATAACATAGTCCTGATCATTTTTCAGCTCTTCTTTCATTTCTAGGAAGGCTTGGCGGATATAGCGTTTTATACGGTTACGCGTCACCGCATTCCCTAATTTCTTGCCGACGGATAGTCCGATCCTGAATTCTTGTTGCCCTTCCTTCCTATAGGAATAGACGACAAATTGGCGATTCGCGACTGACTTCCCTTTTTTAAATACTTTTTGAAAGTCCTCATTCTTTTTCACCCGCTGACGTTTCTTCACAAACCTACACCTCCATAGATCGTCTTCTATGTAAAAAAAAAGACCACTGAGTTAGTGGTCTTATGCTGAAAGCACTTTTCTTCCTTTGCGACGACGAGCAGCGAGAATTTTACGACCGCTTTTTGAGCTCATTCTTGCACGGAAGCCGTGAACTTTACTACGTTTACGTTTATTTGGTTGGAATGTACGTTTCATTTAAAGACACCTCCTGCATTGTCCCTCTACAATCTGACAGTCTTGAACAGTATAAAGGGCACAGCCGAAGATGTCAACCGTTTTTTCTACATGCAGTTTCACGCCGTCCATCCCAATTTACAAAATTCAACCGCACCATTCGACAAATCACTTATCCACAACTACAAAAATCGACAGCCGAATAATATGTTCATAGAAATTTTTCCCCATTTTTTTATGCACAGGTCTTATCTACAACTTCTACACATACAAAAGGCTGTGGATAAACTAATTCTCCACAATTGCCGCTACTGTTAATAACTCATAGAATACCTTGTCATTCTTATAGTTTCTTGATACAATATAGAGGATTTTGCTGTTGACAAATTTATAAGCCCATTTTATTATCCACAATTGTTGATAGGTTGTGGATAATTTTTTCAACACTTTCGGATATTTCTTATCCACAGGAGCGAATTCTGTGTATAATACATATTCCTGTGTTTTTTTATTTTCTATGTAAAGGAGGCCCACGAGTGGATCAGCTTGAAAAATTATGGAACGATGTTTTGTCGAAAATTGAAGACAAAATTTCAAGGCCGAGTTTTGAAACCTGGCTCAAATCGACAAAATTGATGTCCTACGGCGACGAGAACGTTACAATTGCTGTTCCAAATTCGTTTGCGAAGGATTGGCTTGAGAATCATTATGTGCATTTGATCACAGGCATCCTCTCGGAATTGACTGGAGAAGATCGACTCATTCATTTCGTCGTTCCAAAAGAAATGGAAGAAAAAGATTTCCAAGTCCCGAAACCGGCAGTAAAACAGGCAGACAGGTCTGCCATCCAATCAGCATCTGTCATGTTGAACCCAAAATATACATTCGATACATTCGTCATCGGCTCGGGCAACAGGTTTGCTCATGCCGCATCACTTGCTGTAGCCGAAGCACCGGCTAAATCATATAACCCATTATTCATCTATGGAGGCGTAGGGCTTGGGAAGACCCACCTCATGCACGCAATCGGGCATTATATTATGGAACAGGATCCTTCCTCCAAAGTCGTTTATTTGTCATCGGAGAAATTCACGAATGAATTCATCAATTCGATTATGAATAACAAAGCTGGCGATTTCAGAAATCAGTATAGGAACGTAGATGTCCTGCTAATTGACGATATTCAATTCATCGCCGGAAAAGAACAGACACAAGAGGAATTTTTCCATACTTTTAATACATTGCATGAAGAATCGAAGCAGATCATCATCTCGAGCGACCGTCCTCCGAAGGAAATCCCGACATTGGAAGACCGCCTCAGATCCCGTTTCGAATGGGGTTTGATAACGGATATTGCGCCTCCTGACCTCGAGACACGGATTGCCATCTTGCGCAAGAAGGCTAAGGCAGATGGACTACTTGATATTTCGGATGATGTGATGCTTTACATCGCCAATCAGATCGACACGAACATTCGTGAATTGGAAGGGGCTTTGATCCGCGTCGTAGCCTATTCATCACTCGTCAATATGGACATTACGACTGACCTGGCAGCAGAAGCTTTAAGAGATATCATTCCAAATTCCCGCCCGCGGACTGTCAGCATATTGGATATTCAAAAAACAGTCGGGGAACATTACAATATACGGCTAGAAGACTTCACAGCCAAAAAAAGGACGAGAGCGATTGCATTCCCTCGTCAAATTGCTATGTATCTTTCACGTGAACTTACGGATTCCTCTTTGCCGAAAATAGGGTCCGAATTTGGCGGCCGCGATCATTCGACTGTCATCCATGCGCATGAAAAAATCTCCAAGCAACTGAAAGATGATCAAAATTTGCAGCAGGATATTCAAGAAATTAAAAGCATCCTTGGCCGTGGATGACAATCCACATGTGAATAACTCTTGGAAATCGAAACAAGATGTACACACATTATGCACATGTGAATTGTTTTCTAACATATAGGTTTTCAGGGCTTATCCACATTTCCACAGCCCCTATTACTATTACTATCTTTATTACTTAACTAATAATTATATAAGCGAGGGTACAAAATGAAATTTGAAATAATGAGAGATTGGTTGCTCGAAGGATTGAATGACGTCATGAAAGCAATCAGTCAAAAAGTGGCCAATCCCATTTTGACCGGCGTGAAAATTGACGTGAATGAAAAAGGATTGACGATGACCGGAAGTGATTCGGATATTACAATTTGCACATTCATCCCGGTTGAAAAAGATGGCGAGCAGATCATTCGTGTCATTGAGTCAGGTTCCATCATTCTTCAAGCAAGAGTTTTCAGTGAAATTGTTCGAAAATTACCGGAGAATGAAGTCATTATCGAAGTTGCAAACATGCAAACCCATATTCAATCCGGAAAATCTGAATTCCATCTAATTGGATCCAACTCCGATGAATACCCTGTACTTCCAAACGTAAAAGACGAATATCGCTTCTCCTTGCCATCCGACTTGATGAAATCGATTATCAAGGAAACTGTTTTTGCTGTTTCACAGCAGGAAACCCGTCCGATTTTGACGGGCGTACATTGGGAAACGGATGAAGAAAAGCTTGTCTGCGTAGCAACGGACAGCCACCGCCTTGCAAGAAGGGAAATCGTTCCTGAGATGATGCCGGAAAGCCCATTCAGCGTCGTCATTCCTGGCAAAAGCCTTCAGGAATTGAACAAAATCCTTCCGGACAATGCAGATCTTGTAGAAATCTTCATTGCGGATCAACAAGTTCTCTTCAAAACGAGGAATGTGCTGTTTTATTCACGCCTTTTGGAAGGGAATTATCCAGATACTTCGAGATTGATTCCATCAGAATACAAAACGACCGTGCAAGTGAATGGCCGCAAATTGTTGCAGGCGATCGATCGTGCTTCGCTGCTCGCTCGTGAAGACCGTAATAATATCGTTCGTTTTTCTGCAGACGGCGGCAACGCCATTGAAGTATCATCCAATTCTCCGGAAATCGGAAAGGTTGAGGAATTGATTGAGGCGATCAATGTAAATGGCGAGGATTTGAAAATTTCCTTCAGCGCTAAATACATGATGGATGCATTAAAAGCGATCGAAGGGCAGGACATTGCCATCCATTTCACAGGTGCTATGAGACCATTCATTCTGAAATCAATGGAAAGCGATGCAATTTTACAATTGATTTTACCTGTCAGGACATTTTAAGAATCAAGAGACTGTAGACTAACAGCAGGCAAAGGAATGCAAACCGTTTTCCTTCGCCTGTTTCTTTTTATTTTTTGCACTCCCTTTTCACTTACGTTTTTACTTACAGCTGAAAGTTCGGTAAAATAGAAGAACAGACTACTTTATGAAGGATTGAAGCGGATGGAAGTCATGAAAATTGATACTGAGTTCATCACATTAGGTCAACTACTGAAAATGTCGAATTGTATTAGCTCTGGCGGCATGGCCAAATGGTATTTGGAAGAGCATACCGTGTACGTAAATGGTGAAGTCGATCGCAGACGAGGCAAAAAACTGTATGACGGGGATATTGTCAACATTCCTGGCGCAGGCAAATTTAAAATATCAGCATCCTCAGACGGTCAATCGGATGTTCATTGAACGGCTAGCTTTAACGGATTACCGGAATTATGCTTCGCTTGATCTATCCTTTTCCCCGCATATCAACGTTCTGATCGGTGAAAATGCACAAGGCAAGACGAACATCATGGAGGCGATCTATGTATTATCGATGGCAAAATCGCATCGCACCTCCAACGATCGTGAACTTATACGTTGGGAACAAGAGTATGGTAAAATAGAAGGGGACATTCAGCGAAAGTATGGACGTCTCCCACTTGAACTGACGATATCGAAAAAAGGCAAGAAGGCACGGGTCAACCATTTGGAACAAAACCGCCTCAGCCTATATATCGGTCAGCTCAACGTTGTCATGTTTGCTCCGGAGGACTTGAATCTTGTAAAGGGAAGTCCACAGGTCCGAAGAAGATTTTTAGACATGGAAATCGGACAAATCTCCCCCGTTTATCTCCATGACCTGCTGACTTTTCAAAAGGTCTTAAAACAACGGAATGCAATCCTCAAAGATCATCGCGGCAAATTGGATTTTACGGACGTCATGTTCGATATATATACAGAACAATATATACAGTTGGCTGTGCAGATCATTCGGAAACGATTTTATTTCATCGAACTGCTCCAAAAATGGGCAGAACCGATCCATAAAGGGATTTCTAGGGGTATCGAGCAGCTTAAAGTGACGTATGGGACATTAAAAGAGTTGGATTCTGGGCAGACTGCTGAACAGATGGAAGAAATACTCAGCCAAAAATTGCACGAAGCGAGACGTCGTGAGTTGGAACGCGGAATGACACTGATCGGACCGCACCGTGACGATCTCCATTTTTTTGTAAATGGCTATGATATCCAAACATACGGTTCACAAGGACAGCAGCGGACAACGGCGCTGTCCCTGAAACTTGCGGAAATAGACCTGGTCAAACAGGAAGTTGGAGAGACTCCGGTTTTACTTTTAGATGACGTGCTATCCGAGCTCGATGATTACCGCCAGTCCCACTTGCTGAATATCATGCAGGGCCAGGTGCAGACATTCGTCACAACGACGAATATTGCGGGACTCGACCACGAGACGATACGGAAAGCCGAACTGTATGAAGTATCGGCGGGCAAGGTTTGTGATAAAGGGAATTGAAGTCCATTCCTGTTTGATAGTGATAGAAGCTTAGATTGATGTTCGGAAAGGAAAGGTGAACGTTTTGGCTATGGAAGAAAAAGAATTGCAGACAGCTTATGATGCGAATCAGATTCAGGTCCTTGAGGGCCTGGAGGCTGTCCGTAAACGTCCGGGCATGTATATCGGTACAACGAGTTCGCGAGGGCTTCACCATCTTGTATGGGAAATTGTCGACAACAGTATCGACGAGGCGCTTGCGGGCTATTGCGATCATATTGAAGTGACGATTGAAAAGGATAACTGGATACGCGTCGATGACAATGGACGCGGCATACCTGTAGGCATCCAGGAATCGACAGGCAGACCAGCCGTGGAAGTCATTATGACGGTCCTTCACGCCGGCGGTAAATTCGGCGGCGGGGGTTACAAGGTTTCAGGAGGTTTGCACGGCGTCGGCGCCTCTGTCGTGAATGCACTTTCCGAGGTGACGGAAGTGTATGTGCGACGGGATGAAAAAGTTCATTTCATCAAGTTTGAGCGCGGTGTGCTATCGCATGAATTGGAAATCATCGGTGAGACTGATGAAACAGGCACACGTACACGATTTAAAGCAGACCCTGAAATTTTCACAGAAACGACAGTCTATGAATATGAAATATTGGCAAATCGTCTGCGTGAGCTGGCATACCTAAACAGAGGACTACGCATCACCATTGCAGATGAACGCGAAGAGGAAATTCGCAAAGATACTTTCTACTACGAAGGCGGTATCAAATCTTACGTTGAACATTTGAATAAAAATAAAGAGCCGATCCACGAGGAACCGATTTTTATAGAAGGCGAGAAGGATGGCATCTCCATAGAAATTGCTATGCAATACAATAGCGGTTATGCGGAAAACCTGTTTTCATTCGCAAATAATATCAATACGTATGAAGGCGGTACGCATGAATCGGGGTTCAAGACTGCATTGACACGTGTTGTCAATGATTATGCCAGGAAGAATGGGATGCTGAAAGATTCGGATCCGAACCTTTCTGGCGATGACGTCCGAGAGGGATTGACGGCGATCATCTCCATCAAACACCCGGATCCACAATTCGAAGGACAGACGAAAACGAAATTGGGCAACTCTGAAGTGAGCACGATTACAAATGCTCTATTCTCAGAAGGGTTCCAACGTTTCCTTCTTGAAAATCCGCCAACTGCGCGATTAGTCATCGATAAAAGCCTCATGGCAGCACGGGCTCGAATTGCTGCAAGAAATGCACGTGAACTGACACGCCGGAAATCTGCATTGGAAGTATCAAGCCTTCCAGGAAAGCTGGCGGACTGTTCTTCACGTAATCCGGCTATCAGTGAATTGTATATCGTTGAAGGTGACTCTGCCGGCGGTTCCGCGAAAAGTGGGCGTGACCGTCATTTCCAGGCGATCCTTCCATTGCGCGGTAAAATCTTGAACGTTGAAAAAGCCAGATTGGACCGTATTTTAGGCAATGCCGAAATCCGGACAATGATCACGGCGCTCGGTACAGGAATCGGGGATGAATTCGATCTTTCTAAGGCGCGTTACCATAAGATCGTCATCATGACAGATGCCGACGTCGATGGAGCGCATATCAGGACATTATTACTGACATTCTTCTTCCGTTTCATGCGGCCTTTGATCGAAGCGGGCTATGTTTACATCGCACAACCGCCGCTTTACCGGGTCAAACAAGGGAAGCATGAGGAATACTGTTTCGATGAAGTCGAGTTGCAGGAAATCCTGGGTCGACTTTCTTCCGTTCCGAAACCGGTCATTACGCGGTATAAAGGTCTTGGTGAGATGGACGCCACTCAGTTATGGGAGACGACTATGGATCCGGATCAGCGTACACTCCTGCAAGTGCATCTCGAAGACGCTTTCGATGCGGATGCGACATTCGAGCAACTGATGGGTGATGAAGTTGAACCGCGACGCAGATTCATCGAAGAAAATGCGATGTATGTAAAGAATTTGGATACTTGATTTATTCCATGCAAGGAAATGAAAAGAACATGGACCTGCAACAGACGGGGCTTTGTTCAGTTGACAGGCTGTTCGTGAAAAGCGCCTGAGTTGAAAGGAGTTTGACAATATGGCAGATATGCCAAAACGTGGTGTCCAAGGCATTAACATCAGTACGGAGATGAAGACGTCCTTTCTCGACTATGCGATGAGTGTCATCGTCTCCCGGGCATTGCCTGACGTGAGGGATGGGTTGAAGCCCGTCCACCGCCGTATTCTCTATGCGATGCAGGATCTTGGAAACACCGCGGATAAACCACATAAGAAATCAGCCCGTATCGTCGGGGATGTAATTGGTAAGTATCACCCCCATGGCGACAGTGCCGTCTATGACACAATGGTTAGGATGGCACAAGACTTCAACTATCGCTATATGCTCGTAGATGGCCACGGGAACTTTGGTTCGGTCGATGGAGATGCGGCTGCAGCGATGCGTTATACGGAATCGAGGATGTCCCGCATTGCGATGGAATTATTGCGTGACATCAATAAAGACACGATTGATTACCAAGATAACTATGACGGCCAGGAGAAAGAACCGATTGTCCTTCCGAGCCGGTTCCCGAATCTGCTCGTCAACGGAACATCGGGAATAGCGGTCGGGATGGCTACGAATATACCGCCTCACCATTTGGGCGAAACGATTGACGGAGTACTAGCGATGGCGGACAATCCTGCGATTACTACCGAAGAACTGATGGAAATCATACCAGGCCCCGACTTCCCGACAGGTGGTATCATCCTCGGAAGAAGCGGCATCCGGAGAGCTTATGAAACCGGCCGCGGTTCAATTATCATCAGAGGTAAAGTGGAAATTGAACAGCATTCGAACGGTAAGGAAACGATTATTGTGACGGAGCTTCCTTATCAGGTAAATAAGGCTCGTCTTATCGAAAAGATCGCTGAGCTAGTCCGCGACAAGCGTATCGAAGGCATCACGCATTTGGCGGATGAATCCGACCGGACAGGCATGCGTATTGTCATCGACGTCCGCAGGGATGCGAATGTACATGTATTGTTGAATAACCTTTACAAGCACACGGCTCTGCAATCGAGCTTCGGCATCAATATGCTTGCGCTCGTAGACGGACAACCAAAGATCTTAGCACTGAAAGAAATTCTTTATCATTACTTGGAACATCAGAAAGTGGTCATCCGGAGACGTACTCAATACGAGTTGAGGAAAGCAGAAGACCGCGCACACATTTTGGAAGGCCTTCGGATTGCACTGGATCATATCGATGAAATCATCGCGTTGATTCGCGGTTCGAAAACAACCGATGAAGCGAAAACAGGTCTGATGGAGCGTTTCAATTTGTCCGAAAGGCAATCCCAGGCGATCCTTGACATGCGCCTTCAACGTTTGACTGGGTTGGAACGCGACAAAATCGAGAATGAATACCAAGAGCTCTTAGTCTTGATTTCCGAACTGCGCGCCATTCTTGCAGATGAGGAAAAAGTGATTGATATCATCCGGGAGGAACTACTTGAAGTGAAGCAGCGTTTCGCTGATGACCGGAGGACTGAAATCGGGAGTGGCGGAGCAGAAATGCTTGAGGATGAAGACCTCATCCCTGTTGAAAACTCCGTATTGACGTTGACGCACAACGGCTATATCAAACGGTTGCCGGCTAGTACGTACCGGAGCCAGCGCCGTGGAGGCCGCGGCATCCAAGGCATGGGAACGAATGATGACGACTTTGTCGAACATTTGTTGAACACTTCGACACATGATACAATCTTGTTCTTCACGAGCCGAGGAAGGGTATTCCGTAAAAAGGGATATGAAGTTCCCGAGTTCAGCAGGACGGCAAAAGGGTTGCCAATCATCAATCTGTTGGATGTCGACAAGAACGAAAAGGTTACAGCTATGATTCCTGTCGCTAAATTCGAGGAAGATAAATATCTCTTCTTCGCCACGCGTGACGGCGTCGTCAAGCGTACATCGGTTGCCGATTTTGCCAATATCCGCTCCAATGGCCTCATTGCTTTGACATTACGCGGCGATGACGAATTGATTGGCGTGAAAATGACGAACGGCGATCAGAATATCGCAATTGGTACACGTGATGGAATGCTCATCAAATTCGACGAGCGTGATATCCGTTCAATGGGTCGTGTAGCAAGCGGCGTGCGCGGAATCCGATTACGTGAAGGAGATATCGCTGTCGGCATGGATACGGTGTCGGAAGGCGATGAAATTCTTGTCGTAACCGAAAAAGGTTTCGGAAAACGGACGCCGGAACATGAATACCGTATGCAGTCCCGTGGCGGGTATGGATTGAAGACATTGAACGTCACCGAGCGGAACGGACAACTCGTGGCAATGAAAACCGTCGACGGATCGGAAGACCTCATGCTGATCACAATCCATGGCATACTCATCCGCATGGACATTGAAGACATTTCCTCAATTGGCCGCAGCACGCAAGGTGTTCGTCTAATCCGTCTTGGAGAAGACGAGCTCGTAGCGACAGTTGCAAAAGTCGAAAAGGAACAGGAACAGGATGAGCATGAAGAGACCGAAGAGAATGACGGAAACGAAAGTGGTATTGACGTGGAAATGGACGACACCATTGAAACAGAACCTATAGAAGAAATTGAAGAAGAATGATTTTAAAAGTTATTGAGACGGCAAAATGCCGCTCAATAACTTTTTTTCTATCGTCTATTTTGAATATTTGCAGTATGATAGACCTATAAAGACGATCGGAAAGTGGTGACATCATAGATATGGAAGTTTATAAAACGATCAGTGAGCTGCGCGCAGGAATTTTACTTAAAGAAGATATATATGGCAAGACGAAGTATCCGATCATGCGAAAGGATACTGAGCTATCACTAGAACATATAGAGGTTTTACAAGCATTCGGAGTGAAACGCGTAAAAGTGGAAGAACGGGTTATCCAGAAGGACATACCTGATTCTGAGAAAACTTCTTCCATGAATGCAGATGAAGTTTTGGAAAATATTCCAGTGAGCATGTTTCAGCTTCGCAAAGAATATAACGAAGCGGTTGGGAGTTATAAAAAGGAATTCAGCTATTGGCGGGCCGGCCAACGTCCAGACGTTCCAAAAGTCCGAGCATTTGTCATTCCATTGCTAGAGAAGTTCATTAAGCAGAAAAAAATGCTTGTGATGTTAAATGATTTCTCCAATCCAGAAGAATACATTTATCATCACTCCGTCGCTGTCGGGATTCTTGCAGCGGCAATCAGCAACCAAATGGGATATGAAAAAGGGGATACTTTGCAACTTGGATTGGCGGGTGTATTAGCGGATTGCGGCATGGCAAAAATCTCTCCCTCTATATTGGAAAAGACTGCGTTCCTGACAAAAGCGGAATACAACGAAGTGAAAAAGCATACGTTGTTCAGCGTGAAAATGATTCAGGACACGCCTTTGCTCAGGCAGGATATGAAGATGGCAATCCTTCAACATCACGAGCGCCTTGATGGGAGCGGCTATCCACGCGGAGAGAAAATGAGCACGATTTCGATATACTCCCAAATCCTCGCCGTTGCGGATGTCTTCCATGCAATGACGTCGGAAAGATTATATAGAGTAAAACATTCCCCTTACAAAGTAATTGAAATGATTAAAGAGGAAGAGTTCGGCAAATTCGACATTAAAGTAGTGGAAGCGCTTCTTAAACTTGTCGGCAATCTTTCCATAGGTACACGTGTGAAGCTGACTGATGGGGAAATCGGCGAGATCATGTTCATCCATCGCGATAACCCGTTAAGGCCGATGATCAAAAAAGAATCGGATGGAGTTATCATTGATTTGACAGCCCACCGCGGCATAGCGATTTCGAAGATTATAGAATGAATGAAATAGAGCCGCTCTCATATAGAAGACAGCGGCTTTACTTTACAAGGAATAGATAGTTTTAAAAAAGTGTTGCAATCAAAAAGACAAGCTGGTATAGTTATAAACGTTGCTTCTCCGGTAAATGAATAACTACTTCAAAACAGCTTAAAACTTTTTGAGAAAGTTGTTGACAACGGAATTGCAAACATGGTATTATATAAGAGTTGCTTCTGAGAGAGGCAATGAACAACGAATCAAATGAACCTTGAAAACTGAACAGCAAAACGTCAACAAATAAAGTCTTGCAACCGACCCTGTCGGTGAAAAGACAAAA